>NZ_CP127409.1:2237722-2557397 GCF_030291135.1 Rhodanobacter thiooxydans
ACGCGTTGTACTTCCGCGACCTCTCCAACATCGAGCGCATCGAGGTGCTGAAGGGGCCGGCGTCGGTGCTGTACGGACGCGGCTCGTCGGGCGGCCTGATCAATCGCATCACCCGGCAGCCGGGCACCGATGGCGGCCAGCTCGCACTCAGCTATGGCAGCTGGGCCGATCGTCGCGGCGAGCTGGACATCGGCCGGCGCTTCGGCGACGCCGGCAGCGCGTGGCGCCTCACCGGCGCGATCGAGGATGCCAACGGCTATCGCGACCCGCAGTTCCTCAATCGCCGCGCCGTGGCTCCCTCGGTGCTGCTGCGTCCCGGCAGCAACACCACGCTGCTGCTGCAGGCCGATTACCTGAAGGACCGCCGCGTCACCGATTTCGGCATTCCGGCCTGGCACGGGCGCCCGGTCGACGTGCCGAGGGGAACCTACTACGGCGCGGCCAATGCGCGCGATGTCGACACCAGCGAGTCGACGGTGAGCTCGACCACGGCGACCCTGACCCACGCCTTCAGCGACGACCTGACGCTGCGCAACGCCACGCGCTGGTACGACTACAAGCTCGACCGCAACAACACGCTGCCGGGCAGCGTCAACGAGAACGCGCGAACCGTTTCGCTCAACCGCTCCAACGTGGACCGACACGAGCACGGCTGGTTCAACCAGACCGAACTCAGCCAGCATCTGGCCGGCGACACGCTCAGCCATGAGCTGCTCTACGGCCTGGAGCTGGGGCGGCAGGACAAGGCCCAGCTCAATCGCAGCGCCAGTGGCGTGGCCATGGTCGACCTGTTCCATCCGGTGCTGCCGGTACTGCCGCTGCAGGTGGCTCGCGCGCCGGCTGCCGACAACCTCGGCATCTTCGACACCAGCGCCGTCTACCTGCAGGATCTGCTGAGCCTGGGCTCGCAGTGGAAAGCCCTGCTGGGCGTGCGCTACGACCGCTTCCGCCAACGGACGGAAAACCATCTGCCGGGCCAGCGGAACCTCGCGCGCACCGACAAGGTACTGAGTCCGCGCGTGGGCGTGGTCTGGCAGCCTTCGGCCATGCAGTCCTACTACGTGTCCTGGAGTCGTTCGTTCCAGCCGTCCGGCGAGGCGTTCGCTCTCGCGGCGAGCAATGCGGACATCGCCCCCGAGCGCACGCACAACACCGAGGTCGGGGCGAAATACGACCTGCTGGACGGGCGCGTCACCTTCAACGCCGCGATCTTCGAGCTGGAGCGCAGCGGCATCAAGGCCACCGATCCGGTCACGCAGAAAGTGCTGCCGATCGGCACGCAACGCACGCGTGGCGTCGAGCTCAGCGCTGCCGCGGACCTGACGGATGGCTGGCGCCTGCTCGCCGGCTACGCCTTGCTGGATGCACGCGTCACCCGTTCCGTGGCGATGGACGCCGGGCGCCCTGTGCAGGGCAAGCGCGCCACCCTCACTCCCCGCAACAGCGGCAACCTGTGGGTCACCCGCGCGTTCGCGGAGCACTGGCAGCTGGGCGGCGGCCTGAACCTGGTCGGTGCGCGACAGGCCAACCCGGGCAACACGGTGACCCTGCCCGGCTACGTGACCGCCGACCTCATGGCGCAGTACCGCACCGGGCCGCTCTCGCTGCAGCTCAACCTGACCAACCTGTTCGACACGCGCTACATCGTGTCCGCCCACGGCACCAGCCCGAACCTCAACCTGCCGGGCGCACCGCGTGGCGCGAACCTCACCCTGCACTACCAGTTCTAGCGTCGAGCCCGCCCGAAAAAAACAAAACCCCCGAGCCACGAGGCGCGGGGGTTTTGTTGATGGTAGATGCGGACAACGACGCCGTCCCCGGCCGCAGGGATGGCGCTTCGCTCAGTCGCCCATCTGCTTCTGCAGGTGCTCGCGACGCTCCTGCGCATCCAGCGACAGCGTGGCGATCGGGCGCGCGTCGAGGCGGTCGACGCCGATTTCCTCGTCGGTCTCCTCGCAAAAGCCGTAGCTGCCCTCCTCGATCCGGCGCAGCGCCTTGTCGATCTTGGAGATCAGCTTGCGGTAGCGGTCACGGGTGCGCAGCTCCAGCGAATTCTCGGTTTCGCGGGTGGCGCGCTCGGCCTCGTCGCCGACGTCGCGCACTTCCTCGCGCAGGTTGTCCATGGTCTGGCGCGACTCTTCCACCAGCTGGTCGCGCCAGTCACGCAGCTTGTTGCGGAAGTAGGCCAGGTGCATCGGGTTCATGTACTCCTCGCTCGGCGAGGGGTGATAACCCTTGGGCAACGTGATGTTGCTGGTGGACGGCAGCGCATATCGCCCGTCTTCGCGGGTGATGCCGTTGTCGAGTTTCTTTGCAGCGGATTTATTCATTGAGGACGACGAGTTTTTCTGATTTTTGTGGGAAGAGGCATGGCCCGCGGCGGCTGGGGCTGCGCGCGGTATCACCATGGCGGTGGCACTCGCCACCTTGCCCTTGAACAGGGCGCTGGCGGGTGCCGGGGATACGCTTTTGACGACCACCGCTGCCGGCTTGGCAACGGGTTTCGACGCCAGCCTGGCTGCTGGTTTGGCGGCCGGCGGGGTCGGCCTGGCCGTCGGCTTCGCGGCATGCTTCGCCACGTGTTTGGCCGGTGCTGCTTTTTTGGCGACCACCCTGGTCACTGGCTTCGCTGCCGGTTTCGCGGCGGCACCACTCCTGGGTTTGGTGTTCTTGACGGCAGCCTTCTTGACGGCAGCCTTCTTCACGATGGCCTTCTTCGGTACGGGCTTCTTCGCGGCGACTTTCCTGGACGCCACCTTTTTCACGGCGGCTTTCTTCACAACTACCTTCTTCACGGTGGGCTTCTTCACGGGCGACTTGGCGACGACTTTCTTGGCCGCGGGCCTGGCGACTGGCCTCCTTGCAGCGGCCTGCTTGGCGACAGCCTTTTTCGGCGCAGCCTTGCCGACACTCTTCACGATCCGCCCCCTGCCGCCAGCCGCCTTCACCTTGGCGGCCTTGATCCCTGCCGGAGACTTGCCTTTCTGCGCCTTGGCAGCGGTCGAACTACGCGTCGTTTTCGCCATATCCCTTCACCGTTTTTGGCCGTGGCGGCCGGGTGTTATAGCCCATGTGTCCTACACCAGCAAGCTCGCTTCTGGAATACTTGTACCACTACCCGCCGCAAGCCGTTCCGGCACCGTGAATGTCCTGACCCGATTGATACTGTGGATGCTGCGTTTGTACAAGCGCTGGCTCAGTCCCCTGCTTGGTCCACACTGCCGCTTCCACCCTACCTGCTCCGATTATGCACGGATTGCGGTCACCCGCTTCGGTCCGTGGCGCGGCAGCCTGCTGACCAGCTGGCGGCTGCTGCGCTGCCAGCCGTTGTGCGATGGTGGCGAGGATCCGGTGCCCGAACACTTTCATTTTTCCCGCTGTCGCCACCGCGGAGATTCCCCCGAGGCACATTGACCGTTCTGGAATGCGGACCCGTCGCCACAAGGCCGCCGCCCCTGTCTCGCGTGAAACGCGGTTACCTCGGGATGGTCGCCAACGCCGGGCCGGCGCAAGGGGTAGCGATGGTCACGGCGTGGAGCCGTAGCCGCCTTCCACGCCCTTGCTCGCGTATGCCACCGCGTCGTGCGGGTGCAGGCTTTCCTGGTGCTCGACGCGGATGTGGAAGTCACCCAGCGCGGCATCGGCGTCGAGCGCCTTCTGAATGCGCCGGGCGGCATCCTCGCAGAACATCAGGTTGCCGCCGTTGGCCAGCGCGAAAGCCTGCTCGTCCTCTCGCTTCACCGCGGTCTGCACCGGTGTGCCGAGCGCACGCTCGACGCAGTCGACCAGGCCGATCAGGTGGAAGCCCGCGCCGATCACCGGGCGGATGCGCAGCCGCGCCACGCTGCGCTGGGCATGCGGCGTGGCGACGATGCCTTTCTCGCTGCCGAGCCAGGCCAGCACCGCCGCGTGGTCGAGCGGCTTGCCGGCGTCGAAGTCGCTGGCAAACTGGTCCTGGATCAGCTGGCGCGACAACGCGGCGGAAGCCGGGCAAGTGGAGGAATAGACCACCTCGGTGCCGAACTCGAGCAGGAACTCGTCACCGGTGAGGCTGGCCTCGATGCACACCGGGTACGCGCGCCAGCCGCTGTTGGCGCTTTTCAGCGCGGGGCGGCGCACCAGGTGTTCGAAATGGATGCTGAGGCAGGCGCGGTCGGACAGATCCTTGTGCGATTCGAGGAAACCGCGCAGCAGTGCATGCAGCATCGGCGCATTCAGCGTCTGCGTGCTCAGCGCCTGTTCGACCTGCAGGTACAGCCGCGACATGTGGATGCCGCGCTTGTCCGGCCGGTTGAGGTTGACGAAGGCGCCGACCCGGGCGCTGGAACGCTGCGGCTGGCCATCGCCGGCGTCGAACAACACCGGCACCTGGATGTCGGCCATGCCGACCCAGTCCAGCGCACCGGCAAGATGCGGCTGCGCGTGCACGGCGACATCGGGCAACAGGCGGGCGGTATTTTCCTGGTTCGGCATGGCGGGGAATCCTGGCATCGGCGAGCGGTCGCCGTGAAGCAGACAATCTTGGGGCAGGCAGGCGGCCGCGCAATAGTGGCGCGATGGAAACGCTGCGTCCGTGGCCGTTTTACGCCACGTGGCGGCGCCATGCACGCGCGGCCTGCCAGGCCTGCAGTGCGGTGGTCAGCGCGGTACGCGACTGGCCGGCCTGCAGCACCGCCAGCGCGTCGGCGGCGCGCGCCGCACGGCGCGCCAGGCTGCTGGCGTGGCGCGACTCCAGCGCGCGGAATACGCTGAGCGGCCCGGCCAGCGTGGCCGACTCCTGCCAGCTGGCCAGCAGGTCGTCCAGTTGCGCCTTGATCGCCTGCTGCCGCGCCGCGCCGTGGCTGCGCAATTGCACGCGGCTCAGGCCATGCCGCGCCAGCCGCGCCATCGGCAGCGGCAGGCGATCGCGCTCGACATCCTGCTGCAGCCGCAGCAGCGCATACAGCAGGTGGTTCAATACGGCGACCCGCGATGCCCGTGCCGGCGACGCATCAGTGCCATACCACCAGGCGGTTTCCAGTGCGGCCAGCGCACCGTGCAGCGGCAACGCTGCCTCGATCTGCGCGGGGAAGTCGGTGGCAGTGCCCTGCTCCAGTTGCGCCATCGCAGCCAGCACCGGCGCCAGCCACAGCTCGCTGGCGATGGCATGCGCGCGCTCGTCGTCGAACAGCACCTGGCTCAATGGATGGCGCCCGCCGCTGGCTGGCGCGCCGGCCAGTTCCTCGGCCCACCAGTTGAGCTTGGCGGTGGCCACCTGCGGCTCGCGGATGCCATAGGCAGCGCCGAGCAGTTCCTGCTCCAGCGCGGCCAGCGCGATGTGGCCGGGGTAACGCCGGCCATCGACGAAGGCCAGCGCCACGCGCTGCTGTGGCTGCACCGCCAGCCACTTGTCGATGAAGCCCTGCAGCACCGCGTTCTGTTCGACCAGTTCGATCATGCCGGTACCGGTTGCAATTGCAGCAGTTCGGCCAGCTCGGCCGGGTGATCCAGCACAGCATCGGCGCCCCAAGTGTGCGGATCGCCGCCATCGAGGTAGCCCCAGCTCACCGCCACCGTGTACAGGCCGGCGGCCGCCCCGGCCTGCACGTCGCGGCGGTCGTCGCCGACGAACAGGCTGTGCGCGGGCGCCACGCCGGCGCGTTCGCAGGCCAGCAGCACCGGTGCCGGATCGGGCTTCTTCACCGCCAGGGTATCGCCGCAGACCACGGCGCCAGCGCGCCCGGCCCAGCCGATGCGGGCAACCAGTTCGTCGGTAAGGAAACCCGCCTTGTTGGTGACGATGCCCCAGCGCAGGCCGTGCGCCTCGATCCGCGCCAGCAACTCGTCGACGCCGTCGAACGCGTGCGTCTGCTGTGCCATCACGTCCTGGTACAGCTGCAGGTAGCGCGGCACCAGCGCTTCCAGCGCAGGCTCGCCGCGATCGGCAAACGCGCAGCGCAGCACCGCACGCGCACCGCGCGAGACTACCTCGCGCACCGGTGCGTACGGTGGCGGCGGCACACCCTCTTCCGCACACTGCGCCTGCAGGGCTGCGTACAGGTCGGGCGCGCTGTCGAGCAAGGTGCCGTCCAGGTCGAACAACACGCCCTGGATGTTTCCGGGCAAGGGCTTCATGTCGGTTTGTGTGCGCTGAGCACGTAGTTGACCGCGGTGATCGAACTCAACCGGGCCTTGCGGTTGAGCGGGTTGTAGGCCAACCCGGAGACGTCTTCCAGCTCCAGCCCGGCGTGGCGCAGCAGGCGGCCCAGCTCAGACGGCTTGAGGAACTGCGCGTAGTGATGGGTGCCGCGCGGCAGCAGGCGCATCACGTATTCCGCACCCACGATCGCCGCGCCGAACGCGGCCGGCGTGCGGTTGAGGGTGGACATGAACAGCCGCCCGCCCGGCTTCAGCATCGCAGCCAGGTCGTTCACCAGCGCTGCCGGGTCGGGTACGTGCTCGATCAGTTCCATGCAGCACACCGCGTCGAAAACTCCCGGCTCGGTCGCCGCCAACTCTGCGGAGGACTGCACGCGGTAGTCGACACTGAGGTCGGATTCATGCAGGTGCAGTTTCGCGACCTCGATCACCTTGTCACCCAGGTCGATGCCGGTGACCTTCGCGCCGGCACGCGCCAGCGCCTCGCTGAGCAGGCCGCCGCCGCAACCGACGTCGGCAACCTTCGCCCCGCGCAGCTCGATGCGCGCCGCGACATAGGCCACGCGCACCGGATTGAGGTCGTGCAGCGGACGCGACTCGCCGTCGGGGTCCCACCAGCGCGCCGCCAGGCTGTCGAAGCGGGCGATTTCCTCGGGGTTGACGTTGGCGGCGATCATGTTCGAGTCCACGGTGAGTACATGAGTTTATTGAAAGTGCGGCCATGGATGGCCGCCGCCTGATTTTCGCACTCTATTGACGAGCACAAGCCTCTTTGATTGAAGAGTGCGGCCAAGGATGGCCGTCTTTTGATCTCTAGCGCTCACGGATGAGCGCAAAAGTTCATGTCTGCCACTCGTACACCGTGATGTCCCAGCCGCCGCTGACGTGGGCCGGGTCGTTCTGCACGATCGCGGTCGCCTCGGCGAGGTCGGCCGCGTGCAGCAGGTAGGCGCCGCCGGACTTGTCGCTGAAGCCGCCGGAGAGTTCCACCCGGCCGTCTGCACGCAAGCCTTGCAGGAACGCCAGGTGCAGCGGCACCACGGCCGGGTCGAGGTGTGGCCGGCGGATCAGCAGGATCAGGTAACGGTTCATCGGGGACTTCGGTTCAGGCCGCGGCGATGCGTTCACGCCAGGCGCGCGTGCGCTCGAGGATCGCGGCAGTATCCATGCCGACCAGCTCGCGCCCGGCCAGTTTGCGCCTGCCGGCGATCCACACGTCGCTGACCTGGTGGCGGCCGGTGGCGTAGACCAGCTGCGAGATCACGTGGAACAGCGGCTGGGTCTCCAGGTCGCTCAAGCGCACGGCGGCGAAATCGGCCTGCTTGCCCACCTCGATCGAGCCGATCCTCGCCTCCAACCCGATCGCCTTCGCGCCGTTGAGCGTGGCCGCGCGCAGCGCAAACGCCGCGTCGAATGCGGCCGCATCGCCAGCCACCGCCTTGGCCAGCAGCGCGGCGGTGCGCATCTCGCCGAACATGTCCAGGTCGTTGTTGGAGGCGCAGCCGTCGGTGCCCAGCGCCACGTTGACGCCGGCCAGGCGCAGCTTCTCCGCCGGGCAGAAGCCGGAGGCCAGCTTCAGGTTGGACTCCGGGCAATGCACCACCGACACGCCGGCAGCGGCGCAGGCAGCGATCTCGCCGTCGGTCAGCTGGGTCATGTGCACGGCGATCAGGCGGTCGTTGACCAGGCCCAGCTTCTGCAGCCGCTGGAACGGGCGCAGCCCGCTCCTGGCCTTCTCGTCCTCGACTTCGTGCGCGGTCTCGTGCGTATGCAGGTGCACCGGGATGTCGAGCTGGTCGGACAGCACGCGGATGCGCTCGAAGCTCTCGTCCGACACGGTATACGGCGCATGCGGCGCAAACGCGGTGCTGATCAGGTGGTCGCCGCGGAAGCTGTCGTGCACCGCGCCGGCACGCTCGAAGTATTCGTCCTGGGTCTTCGCCCACGCGGTGGGGAACTCGATCACCGGCAGACCGACCACCGCGCGGAAACCCAGCTTGCGGTAGGTGGCGCCGATCACGTCGGGGAAGAAGTAGTTCTCGTTGGCGCAGGTGGTGCCGCCGCGCAGCATCTCGGCCACCGCCAGCTCGACGCCGTCGCGCACGAACTCGGTGCCCATCACCTTCGCCTCGGCCGGCCAGATGTGCTGCTGCAGCCACACCATCAGCGGCAGGTCGTCGGCGAGGCCGCGCAGCAGGGTCATCGGGTTGTGCGTGTGGCTGTTGACCAGGCCGGGGATCAGCGCGTGCTCGCCCAGTTCGACGCGCTCGCGCGGCGCGTAGGCGAGCCGCGCGTCGGCGATCGGCAGCACGGCCACGACGCGCTCGTCCTGCACCACCACCGCATGGTTCTCCAGCACCACCGCATGCGGCTCGACCGGCACGACCCAGCGTGCCTCGATCATCAGGTCGACGGGCTGTGGGGGCATCTGGCTCATCGCTCACTCACTCTGCAAAGGTATGGATACGAGATGGGGCGGCACGCCTTGCGGCGCCCGCCCCATGTTCGCGATCCCCGCTTCAGCAGGGACTGCACGCCGGCAAGGACGTGAGGTTCGCCCACGCGCCGGCGCCTCACTTCACGCGACTGTCGTACTCACCGGTGCGGGTATCGACCTTGATGACTTCGTCCTGGTTGACGAACAGCGGCACGCGCACCACGGCGCCGGTCTCCAGCGTGGCCGGCTTGCCGCCGCCGCCCGAGGTGTCGCCGCGTACGCCCGGGTCGGTCTCGGTGATCTTCAACTCGACGAACTTCGGCGGCTGCACGGCGACGATGCCGCCGTTGAACAGCGTGATCACGCACTCTTCCTCGCCCTTGAGCCACTTCCATGCATCACCCATCGCGGCCAGCGTCGCCGGCACCATCTCGAAGGTTTCCATGTTCATGAAGTGCCACAGCCGATCCTTGCCGAGGCCATCGATGAAGGAAAGCTGCATGTCGGTATCGGTGACATCGGCTTCCTCGAACGAGTCGCTGGACTTCAGCGTCTGCTCGGTGGTGCGGCCGTCCTTCAGGTTGCGGATGCGGATACGGGTGAACGCCTGCCCCTTGCCCGGCTTGACGAAGTCGGCCTCGGTGATGATCCACGGATCACCGTTGTGGAGGATCTTCTTGCCCGTTTTGACGTCATTGAGGCCAAGGGTCGCCATGCGTTGTCTGCTCCGGAGGTAAAACCGCCCGTCGGGCGGTTAAAATGGGTATCTGCCGCGGGCATCATGGCCCGCTCAAGGCCCGACATGATAACCGCAAGCCCCAGCGCCCGCCTATCTTCACCCGCCGCAGACTGGCGCGAACTGTGGCGGGATGCCATCACCGACGCCGCCGAGCTGCTTCAGGCCGTGGGCCTGGGCGACCGCCCCGACCTCATTCCTGCCGACGATGCCGGCTTTGCCCTGCGCGTCCCGCGCGGGTTTGTCGCCAGGATGCGCCAGGGTGACCCCTTCGACCCCCTGCTGCTGCAGGTGCTCCCGCAGCGGGCCGAGCACGATCGCGTCGAGGGCTTCACGACCGACGCGGTGGGCGACATGGCCTCCCGCGCCGGGCACGGCCTGCTGCACAAGTACGACGGACGCGCGCTGCTGATCGCCAGCGGCAGCTGTGCGGTGAATTGCCGCTACTGCTTCCGCCGGCACTTCCCCTACGGCGAGGAGATCGCCGCAGCCGGGCAATGGCGCGAGGCGCTGGCCCACGTGCAGGAGGATCCTTCAATCCGCGAGCTGATCCTCTCCGGCGGCGACCCACTGGCGCTGGCGACGCACAAGCTCGACGAACTGACCCGGGGCCTGGCCGAACTGCCGCAGGTCATCCGGCTGCGCATCCACACCCGCCTACCGGTGGTGCTGCCGGAGCGCATCGACGACGCCTTCATCGCCTGGCTGGCGGCCCTGTCGCTGCAGAAGGTGGTGGTGCTGCACGCCAACCACGCCAACGAGATCGACGCCAGTGTCGACGCCGCCTGCGCCCGCCTGCGCGCGGCCGGCGCCACCATGCTCAACCAGTCCGTGCTGTTGCGTGGGGTCAACGACGACGCCGACGCACTGGCCGAACTGTCCGAGCGGCTGTTCGCCGCCGGCGTGCTGCCGTACTACCTGCACCAGCTCGATCGCGTGCAGGGGGCCGCGCATTTCGAGGTCAGCGACAGTCGTGCCCTGGCGCTGATGGAGGCGCTGCGTGCCCGCCTGCCGGGCTACCTGGTGCCCCGGCTGGTACGCGAGGTGGGCGGCGATGCATCCAAACGCCCCCTGTGAACCGGGCAGCGGTCATCATTGGATGATTTTCCCGCTGGCGGCTGTGGACGGAATCCGCTACAAACACTGACTGCGGCTGACCGCGGCACCCGCCCAGCGTCGCCTGCGATGATCAACGGACAGCACCACGCCCCATGAAAAAAGATTTCGTCATCAAGATCCTCTTTGTCGAAAGTTCGCTGGAAGAGGCCGAACAGATCATCAGCCTGCTGCGCAATACCGGCATCGCCGTGCGCCCGGCCCGTGCCACCAACGCGGAGCAGATGCAGGCCGCGGTGAACGAGCTGGAACCGGACGTGGTGATGTTCGACCCGGCGATCACCAGCATCAGCCTGGAGGACGCCGTCAAGGTGCTCGATGCGTACGGCCGCGATTACTCGCTGCTGGGCCTGGTCAACGCGATCGACAATCAGATCGTGGCGGACCTGTTCGTGCACGGCGCCCGCGGCGTCGCCTCGCGCAGCCAGCCGAAGCAGCTGATCGCGGTGCTGCAGCGCGAATTCGAGTCGCTGCAGACACGACGCCAGGTGCGCCGTCTGGAGACCTCGCTGCGCGAATCGGAGCGACGCTGCGACGCACTGCTCGACTCGTCCACCGACGCGATCGCCTACGTGCACGAGGGCATGCACGTGCGCGCCAACCAGGCTTACCTGGAGACCTTCGGCTACGACAGCTTCGACGACCTGCTCGGGCTGCCGGTGCTGGACATGATCGACTCGGCCCATGCCGACGAGTTCAAGACCCTGCTGCGCGGCCACGCACGGCAGGAAAAAACGCCGTCCCAGCTCACCCTGCACGCGCGCCGCGCCGACGGCAGCCAGTTCGACGCCACGGTGGAGTTCGCACCAGCCACGTTCGAGGGCGAACCCTGCCTGCAGATCGTGTTCCGCCGGCAGCAGGTCGACCAGGCCATGCTGCAGCAACTGCAGCGCGACCCGGTCACCGGCCTGTTCAATCGCGCCCGCATGCTGGAATCCATCGACGACGCCGTCACTGCGGCGGCCAAGGGCAAGAAAGGCCAGTCGCTGCTGCTGATCGAACCGGACAACTGGGCCTCGCTGGTGGGCGGCATCGGCCTGGGCAAGGCCGACGAACTGCTGGCCGGCTTCGCCGACCGTATCCGCATGCTGCTCGGCGCCGACGATGTCGCCGGCATGCTCGCCGAGCACACCCTCGGCGTGGTGCTGGACACGCGCGCGGACGAGGCCATCAAGGAGTGGATCGCCAAGCTACAGCACAGCGTCAGCAACGAGATCTTCGACGCCGGTTCGCGCTCGATCACGGTCACCGCCAGCATCGGCGGCAGCCTGCTCGGCGAGAAGAACGCCAACACCGAACTGCTGCTCAACCAGGCCAGCCAGGCCCTGCGCACGGCGCAAAGCCTGGGCGGCAGCCAGGTCGAGCTGCACGACCCGGCCGCACGCGAGAAGGCCGACGAGGAACGCGAGCGCTACTGGCTGGAGCTGCTGCGCAAGGCGCTCACCGGCGAAGGCCTGGTGCTGTACCACCAGCAGACCATCAGCCTGCAGGACGCCGAAGGCGACTATTCGGAGATCCTGCTGCGCATGAATGGCCCGCAGGGCGAGGTGTTGCCCGGCTTCTTCATGCCGATCGCCGAAAAGCACGGCCTCACCGGCGCGATCGACCGCTGGGTATTCGGCCAAGCCATCAAGGCGCTGCAGGATCGTGAAGGCCAGGGCCAGCAGACCACGTTCTTCGTCAAGCTCACTGCCGCATCGCTGCAGGACGACAGCCTGCTGGCGTGGCTGGGCGATCGGCTGAAGCAGGCTGGACTGAAGCGCGGCCAGCTGGTGCTGGAGATGACCGAGAGCAAGGTGATGACCCTGCTGCGCCCGGCGCAGGAGTTCGTCAACGGCTGGAAGAAGCTGGGTGGCCGCTTCGCGCTGGAGCAGTTCGGCTCGGGCCTGAACTCGTTCCAGTTGCTCAACCACATCGACGCGGACTACCTGAAGATCGACCGCAGCTACATGGCCGACCTGCCGCAGCACCCCGAAAGCCAGAAAAAGGTCACCGAGATCTGCCAGCAGGCCCACGAGCTGAAGCGCCAGACCATCGCCGAATGGGTCGAGGATGCCACCAGCACCTCGTTGCTGTTCGCCTGCGGTGTGGATTTCGTGCAGGGCAACTTCCTGCAGCAGCCGCAGCGGCTGGAGTAAGTCTCTCCGGCAAATCGCGCCACGGCCCTTGTTCCGGCCACAAAAAACCCGCGGATCGCTCCGCGGGTTTTTCATGCTGCAGCAACTGCGGAGCGGATTACTCGGCAGCAGCAGCCGCGGCGGCCTTCGCGTTCGCCTTGGCGGCGGCAGCGGCGGCGATGTCTTCCTTGATGCGGGCGGCCTTGCCTTCCAGGCCACGCAGGTAATACAGCTTGGCGCCGCGCACCTTGCCCTTGCGCTTCACGGTCACCGAGTCGATGGCCGGGCTGTGTGCCTGGAACACGCGCTCCACGCCGGTACCATGCGAGATCTTGCGCACGGTGAAGGCCGAATGCAGGCCGCGGCTGCGCTTGGCGATGACGATGCCCTCGAACGCCTGAACGCGCTCGCGGTTGCCTTCCTTCACCTTGACGTTGACCACCACGGTGTCGCCGGGGCCGAAGTCCGGCAGCTGGCGGGTGATCTGCTCGGATTCGAACTGTTCAATGATCTTGTTCATGGCGCACCTGTCGGTTCACGTAAATCGATATCAATGTTGCGGCCACTCGGCCACACCGTCTTGCCGTGTCTGCTCTTGCGAGACATGTTCGCGGCGGAATTCGTCCAGCAGTGCACGGGATGCCGCATCCAGCCCACGCTGTGACAACAAGTCCGGGCGGCGCAACCAGGTTCGTCCCAGCGATTGCTTGAGGCGCCAGCGGGCAATCGCCGCGTGGTCACCGGACAGCAATACTTCCGGTACATCACCCAGCGCATCGTGCACCGGTTTTCCATAATGCGGACAATCCAGCAGGCCATCCGAGAATGAATCCTGCTCGGCCGACTGCGCGTCGTTCAACGCGCCGTCCTGCAAACGCCCCACCGCGTCGATGATCACCGCGGCGGCGAGTTCGCCGCCAGACAGCACATAGTCGCCGATGGAGAGCTCCTCGTCGACCTCGTGCGCCAGCAGGCGCTCGTCCACACCTTCGTAACGCCCACAAAGCAGGGCGATGCGCGGCAACTTCGCCAGCGCTTCCACCCTGCCCTGCGTCAGCCGCGCTCCCTGCGGACTGAGATAAACCAGATGCACCGGCTCCGGTGCCGCCGCACGTATGGCCACCAGGGTCGTGCGCAACGGCTCGATCATCATCACCATGCCCGGACCGCCGCCATATGTGCCGCTGTCCACGCTGCGGTGCTTGTCGGTGGCGTAGTCGCGCGGGTTCCAGGTTTCCACCTGCAGCAGCTCGCGTTGCTGCGCGCGTCCCACGACTCCGACGGCGGCACACTGGCGCACGAAGTCGGGAAACAGGCTGACGACATCGATGCGCATGATCCTTGATCCTCTGCCCACAAGCCGGCGACGTCAGAATTCGGGATCCCAGTCCACCACCATGCGCCCTGCGGACAAGTCCACCGAACGCACATACGAACCCTGGATGAAGGGAACCAGCCGCTCGCGCGCCCCGTCCCTGACCACCACCACGTCGTTGGCACCGGTGGCGAACAGGTGACTGACCCGCCCCAGCTTCACGTCTTCCGTGGTGACGACCTCAAGTCCTTCGAGATCGACCCAGTAATACTCGCCTTCCGCCGGCGGTGGCAGTTGCTCGCGGGCGACATGGATGTCGGTACCGATCAGCGCTGCCGCCTGCTCCCGGTCGTTCACCCCGGGCAATTGGGCCACCATGCCCTTGCCCTGCGCACGACCCTTCACCCCGCTGACCTGCGTCTCCATGCCGGGCGCTGCACCGAGCAGCCACGGCTGGTAGTCGAAGATCCGCATGCGCGGCTCGGCCCAGGATTCGATCTTGAGCCAGCCCTGCACGCCGTACAGCCCGACGATGCGCCCGATCGGGACGCGCCGACCGGCTGCAGCCATGACTCAGGCAGCCTGCTGCTTGCCGGCTTCCTTGACCAGGGCGGCGACCTTGTCGGTCAGCTGGGCACCCTTGCCGACCCACTCCTGCACGCGGGCGACGTTCAGCTCAAGGCGCTTGTCCTTGCCCGACGCGACCGGGTTGTAGAAGCCCACGTTCTCGATATTGCGGCCGTCGCGCTTGTTGCGCTGATCGGTCACGACGACGTGGTAGAACGGACGGCCCTTGGCGCCACCGCGCGAAAGACGAATCTTGACCATGGTAAAACTCCAGAATTGCCGAACCGGCGGCAGGCACACGAGAGCCGTGCGCGGTAAACGGGGTATTTTAGGGGCGTAATCGGGAAAAGGGAATAGGGAATCGGAAAAGCAGCCTCGCGCCGCGCCCCCCGCCCTCAGCGCATCGGCGGCAAACCACCCATGCCACCCATGCCCTTCATGGCGCCGCGCATCTGCCGCATCAGGCCCTTGGTGCCGCCCTTGGACAGCTTGGACATCATCTTTTCCATCTGCATGTACTGCTTGAGCAGGCGATTGACGTCGGCCGGCTGGGTGCCGGAACCACGCGCCACGCGGGCGCGACGCGAGCCATTCAGCAGATCCGGATGGCGGCGCTCTTTCTTCGTCATCGAGCAGATGATCGCGATCATCCGGTTCATCTCGCCATCGTTGACCTTGGATTTCACGCTGTCCGGCAGGCTGGACACGCCGGGCAGCTTGTCCATCAGGCCGGCCAGGCCACCCATGTTGCCCATCTGCTCCAGCTGGTCCTTCATGTCGTTGAGGTCGAAGCGCTTGCCCTTCATCACCTTCTGGGCCAGCTTCTGCGCCTTGTCCTGGTCGACCTTGCGCTCGACCTCCTCCACCAGCGACAGCACGTCGCCCATGCCGAGGATGCGCTGGGCCAGGCGGTCGGGATGGAACGGCTCCAGCGCATCGCTCTTCTCGCCGGCGCCGAGGAACTTGATCGGCTTGCCGGTGACGTAGCGCACCGACAGCGCCGCGCCGCCGCGGGCGTCGCCATCGGTCTTGGTCAGGATCACGCCGGTCAGCGGCAGCGCCTCGTTGAACGCCTTGGCCGTGTTGGCCGCGTCCTGGCCGGTCATCGAGTCGACCACGAACAGGGTCTCGATCGGCGTGATCGCGGCGTGCAGGGCCTTGATCTCGGCCATCATCGCCTCGTCCACGTGCAGGCGACCGGCGGTATCGACGATCAGCACGTCGACCACCTCGCGGCGCGCGGCGGCGATCGCATCCTTCGCGATCTGCACCGGATCCTGGCCCGCCGCCGACGGGAAGAACTTCACCCCGACCTGCTCGGCCAGCGTGCGCAGCTGCTCGATCGCGGCCGGACGGTAGACGTCGCAGCTGACCACCATCACCTTTTTCTTCTTGCGCTCGGCCAACAGCCGCGCCAGCTTGGCCACCGTGGTGGTCTTGCCGGCGCCCTGCAGGCCGGCCATCAGCACTACCGCCGGCGGCTGCTGGGCCAGATTCAGTTCGGTATTGGCGGTGCCCATCACCACGGTCAGCTCGTCGCTGACCACCTTCACCAGCGCCTGGCCCGGCGACAGGCTCTTGATCACGTCCTGGCCGACCGCGCGCACCTTGATCCGCTGGATCAGCGCCTGCACCACCGGCAGCGCGACATCTGCCTCCAGCAGCGCGATGCGCACCTCGCGCAGGGCCTCGCGGATGTTCTCCTCGGTCAGCCGGCCGCGACCGCGCAGGCGATTGACGGTGATGGAAAGACGTTGGCTGAGCGACTCGAACATGACGGGACCGGCAAACAGGGAAGTGCACGATTATAGCGGACGGACCGCCCCGCTTCGCATGCAAGCCGGCATGGCCCTGTGCGACACTGCGCGGCTATGACCATCCACGTCCTGGCCCTGATCGCCATCGTGCTCTACCTTGCCGCCGCCGCCGGCCTGGCGCGCCCGCTGCTGAGCGGCGGTCAACCGCTGAACCGGCTGGCGCTGGCGCTGGCCGGCAGCGCCGTACTGATCCACGCCGGCATCCTGCTTGGCATGCATCGGGGCGCACTGGACCTGCACTTCTTCGCGACGCTCTCGCTGGTCGCGTTCGTCGTCTCGGCGCTGACCCTGCTGGTGAACGCTTCGCGTCCGGTCGCCGCACTCGGCGTGATCGTGTTCCCGCTGACCGCCGCGCTGCTCGCGGTGGACAGCTTCCTGGCGCCACCCACCCTGCCGCAGCCGATGGACTGGCAGATCAAGCTGCACGTGACGGTGGCCCTGCTCGCGTTCGGCGTACTGTCGATCGCCGCCGCGCTGGCGATCCTGCTGGCGCTCCAGGAGCGGGCGTTGCGCCATCGCCAGTTCGGCCGCTGGCTGCGCGCGCTGCCCCCGCTGACCCTGACCGAGACCCTACTGTTCCGCCTGATCAGCGCCGGTTTCGTGCTGCTCACGCTGACCCTGCTCACCGGCGTGCTGTTCGTCGACAACCTGTTCGGCCAGCACCTGGCGCACAAGACCGTGCTGTCAATCGTGGCCTGGCTGGTGTTCGGCGTGCTGCTGTACGGCCGCTGGCGGCACGGCTGGCGCGGCGTGCGCGCGGTCAACCTGACCCTGATTGGCATGGCCGTGCTGGTGCTGGCGTTCTTCGGCAGCAAGGCGGTGCTGGAACTGGTCCTGCACCGGGGCATGTAGCCGCACGTTCAGCGGCAGGCGTCGATCGCCTCGCTCAAGCGCTCCACCCCGACCACCTCCATCTC
The DNA here is from genome assembly GCF_030291135.1 of Rhodanobacter thiooxydans. NCBI lineage: Bacteria > Pseudomonadati > Pseudomonadota > Gammaproteobacteria > Lysobacterales > Rhodanobacteraceae > Rhodanobacter > Rhodanobacter thiooxydans. Next base: position 2,254,883 of record NZ_CP127409.1, read on the forward strand.
GCCGACCTTGCCCTTCTTCGGTGCGTTCGCCTTCGGCACGATCGCGCGGCGGAAGCCGTGGTGAGCAGCCTCCTTCAGGCGCTCCTCGCCGTTCGGCACCGGGCGGATCTCGCCCGACAGGCCGACCTCGCCGAAGGTCACCATGTGCTCCGGCAATGGCCGGTCGCGCAGCGACGACAGCACCGCCAGCAGCACCGGCAAGTCCGCTGCCGTCTCCTGCACGCGGATGCCGCCGACCACGTTGACGAACACGTCCTGGTCGTACGCCGCCACGCCGCCGTGCCGGTGCAGCACGGCCAGCAGCATCGCCAGCCGGTTCTGTTCCAGGCCCAGGGTGACCCGCCGCGGATTGCCCAGCGAGGACTGGTCCACCAGCGCCTGCACCTCCACCAGCAGCGGGCGGGTGCCTTCGCGGGTGACCATCACCGCACTGCCCGACGTTGGCCCCGCGTGCGTGGACAGGAAGATCGCCGACGGGTTCGGCACTTCGCGCAGGCCCTTGTCCGACATCGCAAACACGCCCAGCTCGTTGACCGCGCCGAAGCGGTTCTTGAACGCGCGCAGCACACGGAAACGCGAACCGGATTCACCCTCGAAATACAGCACCGCGTCGACCATGTGCTCGAGCACACGCGGGCCGGCGATGCCGCCTTCCTTGGTGACGTGGCCGACCAGGAACACCGAGGTACCGGTCTCCTTGGCAAAGCGCGTGAGCTTGGCCGCCGACTCGCGCACCTGCGACACCGAACCCGGCGCGGCGGTGAGCAGTTCGGTCCAGATGGTCTGGATCGAGTCGATCACCAGCACTCGCGGGCGCGTCGCCATCGCCTGCTCGAGGATGCGCTCGATGCAGGTCTCGGCCAACGCCTGCAGCGGCTCCAACGGCAGGCCCAGGCGCTGCGCCCGTGAAGCCACCTGCGCCAGCGACTCTTCGCCGGTGACGTAGACACTGGGCAACTGCCCGCCCAGCGTGCCCAGCATCTGCAGCAGCAGGGTCGATTTGCCGATACCCGGATCGCCGCCGATCAGCACCACCGAGCCCTCGACCAGGCCACCACCGAGTACCCGGTCCAGCTCGCCGATACCGGTCAGCGTGCGCGCCTCGGTGGTCAGCGCCACCGCGGTCAGCGGCGTGATGCGCGGCGCGCCGGCGGCCGTGCCGGCGTAGCTGGAACGCTGCGCGCCCACCGACGGCTTCGCCGCCGAAGCCGGCGCCAGCACGATCTCGCTGAGCGTGTTCCATGCGCCACACTCGGCGCACGAACCCTGCCACTTCGGATGTTCGGCACCGCAATCGGTGCAGACATAGGCGGTCTTGGCTTTGGCCATGCGGGGTTGTCCGGCTGGATACGTGGAAGATGCGAGCTTAGCCCGCGATCATCGCAGGCGGCGAGATGCATCGACCCGTGAAGCTGTCAGCTTTCGCCGTCGGCAGCGCGATCCCTGCGGTCAGTCGAACGACCCCACGAACGAATCCGACGCGTAGTTCACGAACTGGGTGTAGTGGCCGAGGAAGGTGAGCTTGCAGGTGTCGGTGGGACCGTTGCGCTGCTTGCCGATGATGATCTCGGCGACGCCCTTGTCCGGCGATTCCTTGTTGTAGTACTCGTCGCGGTAGATGAACATGATCACGTCGGCGTCCTGCTCGATGGCGCCGGACTCGCGCAGGTCGGACATCATCGGGCGCTTGTCGGCGCGCTGCTCCAGCGAGCGGTTGAGCTGCGACAGGGCGATCACCGGCACGTTCAGTTCCTTGGCCAGACCCTTCAGCGAACGCGAGATTTCCGAGATCTCGGTGGCGCGGTTTTCCTTGTTGCCGGGCACCTGCATCAGCTGCAGGTAATCGATCACGATCAGGCCCAGCCCGCCGTGCTCGCGGTGCAGCCGGCGTGCGCGCGAACGCAGTTCCACCGGCGACAGGCTGGGCGTGTCGTCGATGAAGATCTTCGCCTCGGACAACAGCGCGATCGCGTTGGAGACGCGCGGCCAGTCCTCTTCTTCGAGGGTGCCGTTGCGCAGGTGCTGCTGGTGGATGCGGCCGACCGAGGAGATCAGGCGGAACGCCAGCTGCGAGGAGGACATTTCCATCGAGAACACCACCACCGCCTTCTTGCCACCCAGCGCGGCGGCCTCGGCAATGTTCAGCGCAAAGGCGGTCTTGCCCATCGACGGGCGCGCCGCCACGATGATCAGGTCCGACGGTTGCAGGCCGGAGGTGAGCGCATCCAGGTCGGTGAAGCCGGTGCTGACGCCGGTGAGCTGGCCGCGGTTCTCGTAGCGCTCGGTGAGCAGGCGGAACGCGTCCTTCACCGCCTCGCGCATCGAGACGGAATCTTTCTTGCCGCGCGCGCCGGATTCGGCGATGTGGAACACGCGCTGCTCGGCGCTTTCCAGCACTTCGTGCACGCTCTTGCCCTCGGGCCGGTAGCCGTCCTCGGTGATCGAGGTGCCGGCGTCGATCAGCTGGCGCAGCACCGATTTCTCGCGCACGATCTCGGCGTAGGCAGCGATGTTGGCCGCACTGGGCGTGCTGTTGGCCAGCTCGATCAGGTAGCCGGCGCCACCGACCATCTCGGCCATGCCGTTGCTCTCGAACCAGTCGCCCAGGGTCACCGCGTCGCACGGCATGCCCTTGTTCGCCAGCTCGTTGATCGCCCGCCAGATCAGCCGGTGATCCTTGCGGTAGAAGTCATCCTCGGCGAGCCGGTCGGCCACCTTGTCCAGCGCATCCGGTGCCAGCATCAGGCCACCCAGCACCGCCTGCTCGGCATCGATGGAGTGCGGTGGTATCCGCAACGCCTCGATGGCGGGAGAGGAAGGTTTGCGTTCGGGCACGAAGGACATCGACTTACCTCGGAAAATTGCCCCACAATCGGCACGTCATGCGCCGACATTTCGCGGGTAGCCACACGGACACCATGATGCGCGGCGGCGTCTCAACCGTCGAGACAACAAACCTGTGGATAAGCTGTGGGTTGGTGGGGATAAAACCGGGCCACTGCCCGAATCCCGAAAAACAAACGGGCGCCTTGCGGCGCCCGAACGTTTCCGATGAGCTGGAGCTTACTTGTCGCCGACCACGATCACCTTGACGGTGGTGTGGACGTCGGCATGCAGGTGCAGCGCCACGTCGTACTCGCCGGTGTTGCGCAGCGGACCCTCGCCCAGGATCACCTCGCCCTTGTGCACGGCGTGACCGACAGCGGCCAGGGCTTCGGCGATATCGCGCGGGCCGACCGAGCCGAACAGCTTGCCTTCCGCACTGGCGTGCGCGGAGATGGTGACCGACGCATCAGCCAGCTTGACCTTGCGTGCCTCGGCATCGGCCAGCGCCGTGTTGGCCTTCGCCTCGTACTCGGCGCGACGCCGCTCGAACGCAGCCAGATTGGCGGCGTTGACGCGCACGGCCTTGCCCTGCGGCAGGAGGAAATTGCGGCCATAGCCGGGCTTCACGACGACCTTGTCGCCGAGCGTGCCCAGACCGCGGACTTTCTGCAGAAGAATGAGTTCCATGATGCTTCCTTTTCGTTAGCGCCGGTGTGGCCCGACGCAGCCAGAGGACGGTTGTCCGAAGGTTTTAGCTGAAAAGCCAAGCCCGGCCTTGGCCGGGCGAGACACTGACCGCAGCACGGGGCCGCGGCCAGTCACGATCAGACGTCGTGGTTGTCGGTGTACGGCAGCAGCGACAGGAAGCGCGCGCGCTTGATCGCGGTCGCCAACTGGCGCTGGTAGCGCGCCTTGGTGCCAGTGATGCGGCTCGGCACGATCTTGCCGTTCTCGGTGACGTACTGGCGCAGGGTGTTGAGATCCTTGTAGTCGATCTCCTTCACGTCTTCGGCAGTGAAGCGGCAGAACTTGCGGCGGCGGAAAAACTTGGACATGGCTGTGCTCCTGATCAGTCGTCGCTGTCGCGATCGTTGTCGCGGTCGTCACGACCGCCGCGGCCTTCGCCATCACCCTCGTCGTCGCGACGACGGGTGGACTTGGCATCATCCTTTTCCTTCGACTTCAGGATGAAGGACGGCTCGGTGTCGGCTTCGTCACGACGGACCACCAGATGGCGCAGCACCGCGTCGTTGAAGCGGAAGCCCGACTCCAGCTCGTTCAGCGCACTCTGGCTGACTTCGATGTTGAGCAGCACGTAGTGTGCCTTGGCCAGGTTGACGATCGGGTACGCCAGCTGACGGCGGCCCCAGTCTTCCAGACGGTGGATCTTGCCGCCGTCGGTCTCGATCAGCGCCTTGTAGCGCTCGAGCATCGCGGGGACCTGCTCGCTCTGGTCCGGATGGACCATGAACACAACTTCGTAATGACGCAGGGTCATTGTGGGTTGACTCCTTGTGGATGCGGCCTTGCGGCCTCGCAGCCTCCCGCCGATGCGGTGAGGCAAGTGTCCTGTCGGCCCCGGTTGGTGCGGACAGAAGCGGAATTGTACGGCGCCGGCGAAGGTCGGCGCAAGTCATTGATGAAACAGGGGCCCGGCAAGGCGGGCGACGGCCTCCCGGGCCTGCCTCGGGATCGCCCTTCCCGCCTGCCAGCGAATGCCCTGCCGGCCCAGCTCAGCTGACCGTGAAACTCTCGCCACAGCCGCAGGCGCCGGTGGCGTTCGGGTTGTGGAACACGAAGCTGGCATTCAGGCCCTGCCGCTGGAAGTCGATCACGGTGCCGTCGACCAGCGCGAGGCTCTTGTCATCGACGATCAATGGCAAACCGTCCACCTCGACCACCCGATCGCCCTCACCCATCACCTCGGCCAGGTCCACCACATAGGCGAAGCCGGAGCAGCCGGTGCGCTTGACGCCGAAGCGCACGCCGGCGGCGGTCGGGGTGGACGCCAGGAAGTGGCGCATGCGCTCGTTGGCGGCGGAAGTGATGGTGATGCTCATGACGGCAGATCGAACCTCGGAGATGACCCGGAAAGTCGCAGCACGGGCGGCAGCTACATTATCATGATGGTTTGCTCCCATGCGCTGGCGCGCAGGGAACACTCATCCATTACACGTCCAGATGCGGCGTGGCAGCAGGAGTTTCAACCGATGGCCGTGGTCAGTCCGACGCTATGCAGCGTGAAGCAGGCTCTTTCCGGCAAGCTCGACGCCGGCAGCACGGTGACGGTACGTGGCTGGGTGCGCACGCGCCGCGATTCCAAGGCCGGCCTGTCCTTCGTCAACGTCACCGACGGCTCCTGCTTCGATCCGATCCAGGCCGTGGTACCAGCCACCCTGGGCAACTACGAAAGCGAAGTGAAGCACCTCACCGCCGGTGCCGGTGTGGTCGTCAGCGGCACCCTGGTGGCCTCGCAGGGCAAGGGCCAGGCGTTCGAGATCCAGGCGAACGAGGTGATCGTCACCGGCCTGGTCGACGACCCGGAAACCTACCCGATCCAGCCCAAGCAGCACTCGATGGAATTCCTGCGCGAGGTCGCCCACCTGCGCCCGCGCACCAACCTGTTCGGCGCGATCACCCGGGTGCGCCACACCATGATGACGGCGATCCACCGCCATCTCACCGAACAGGGTTTCTTCTGGATCAACACCCCGATCATCACCACCTCCGACGCCGAGGGCGCGGGCGACATGTTCCGCCTGTCCACGCTGGACCTGGCCAACCTGCCGCGCCTGCCCGACGGCAAGATCGACTTCCGCAAGGATTTCTTCGGCCGCGAGGCGTTCCTCACCGTGTCCGGCCAGCTCAACGTCGAGGCGTACGCGCTGGCGATGAGCAAGGTCTACACCTTCGGCCCGACCTTCCGCGCCGAGAACTCCAACACGCCACGCCACCTGGCCGAGTTCTGGATGGTCGAGCCGGAGATTGCGTTCGCCGACCTGGCCGCCGATGCGGACTGTGCCGAAGCGTTCCTCAAGGCGATCTTCAAGGCCGTGCTGGACGAACGCCCCGACGACATGGCGTTCTTTGCCGAACGCGTGCAACCGGACGCGATCACCCGCATGGAGGCGTTCATCGCCAAGCCCTTTGAGCGCATCGACTACACCGACGCGATCGAGATCCTGAAGAAGTCCGGTGAGAAGTTCGAATACCCGGTGGCCTGGGGCATCGACCTGCAGACCGAGCACGAACGCTACCTGGCCGAGAAACATATCGGCCGCCCGGTGGTCGTGATGAACTACCCCGAGGCGATCAAGGCGTTCTACATGCGTCTGAACGATGACGAGAAGACCGTTGCGGCGATGGACGTGCTGGCGCCGGGCATCGGCGAGATCATCGGTGGCAGCCAGCGCGAGGAGCGGCTGGACTACCTCGACCGCCGCATGGTCCAGTTCGGCCTCGACCCTGCCGCCTATGGCTGGTACCGCGACCTGCGCCGTTATGGCACGGTGCCGCATGCCGGCTTCGGCCTCGGCTTCGAACGGCTGCTGGTCTACATCTGCGGCCTGTCCAACATCCGCGACGCCATCCCCTATCCCCGTGCCGCCGGAACGGCCGAATTCTGAGCAATCCAACTGCCATGTCGCTTCGACTCCCTGTCATCGCCGCCGTACTGGCCTTCGCCGCCCTGCTGGGCGGCTGCCATAACGCCAAGGCCTTGCTGCCGCCGAACCTGCGCCCGCCGTCGGAAAACACCGGCGACGCGCTGAAGCTCGCCCAGTTGCAGCTGATGCAGGCCTCGCCGTGCTGCAGCAGCTTCGCCGACTTCTCCTATCGCAGCATGCTGCCGTGGCAACCGGAGAAGTTCGTACTGGGCAGCGGCAGCATGGTCGCCAACCTCAACGGCACGCAAAGCTACTTCCTCGCCTTCCGCCTGCCGACCGGCGTGAAACTGCCGTACAAGGTCGCCATGAAGTCGGAATTGAACGGTCGCTGGCTGCACGCCAGCTACCTGTTCGCGCCTACCATCGTGCTGCTGGACGAGGGTTTCCAGCCGATCCGTTCCGAGGATATCGGGCTGTGTGAGCACATGGGCTGGGGTGACGAGACCACCGGTGCCTTCGGCAGCCTGAGCATCGACAGCGCACAGGCGCACTACCTGCTGGTCTACAGCTCGGCCGAACAACAGTCGGGCAAGACCTACTGGGAGCAGTCGCCAGCCTCGTTCTCCAGCTCCAGCGCAGCATCCCTGAAGATGAATTCCGCCGGCAGCTTCAGCATCCCGCACGGCCCGGACGGCACACTGTGGGTCGGCATGATGAACAAGACCTACGAGAAGGCGCTCGGCAACGCGATCTGCAAGAAGGCCGCGAAGGGCGATGGCGTGCTGAACACCCTGCGCACCGCACTGCCGCTGCCCTGGAGCAGCGGTAACGGTGGCAAGACCGGCCACAGCCCGCCATGATCGCCCTCTATCTTGCGCTGCTGGCGAGCGGCGTCAGCCTGTTCGTGCTGTCGTACGTGGCGCCGTTCCGGGTTGCCGCGCTGCTGCGCAGCCGTTATCCGCAACATTGGCAGACCATCGCCACAGCCGCGCAAGGCCGGCTTTCCGGATTCCGCATCTGGGTCAGCATGCAGCAGGTGCTGCGCTCTCCAGCGCTACCTGCACTGGGCGATCCGGCGATCGACCGCTGGCGTCTGGTCTGGCGTTACAGCCAGTGGCTGGGCTGGCTGTGCTGGCTCGCCGCGCTGGCGATGCGGCTGTGGCTGCACTGAGGGAACAAGCATGCAACTGGATCTGGGTGGACGTCACGCGCTGGTCTGCGGCGCCTCGCAAGGCATCGGCCGCGCCTGCGCGATCGAGCTGGCCGAGCTTGGCGCCAGCGTCACCCTGCTGGCGCGCTCGGCCGACAAGCTCAGGGACGTCGCCGAAAGCCTGCCACGCATGCATTCCGGGCAGCGGCACGACTGGCGCTGCGTCGACATGCTGGACACCGCCGGCCTGCGGGCAACCGCGGCCGGGATCGCCGCCGATGCTGCAGTACACATCCTGATCAATAACACCGGCGGCCCGCCGGGCGGCCCCGCCTACAGCGCGGAACCGGAAGCGTACGAAACGGCGTTCCGCCAGCATCTGCTGGCCGGCCAGGTCCTGCTGCAGGCGCTGCTTCCCGGCATGCGCGCCAGCGGCTACGGTCGCCTCGTCAACGTGATCTCCACCTCGGTGAAGGAGCCGATCGCCGGCTTGGGCGTATCCAATACCGTGCGCGCCGCCGTCGCCGGCTGGGCCAAGACCCTGTCCGCCGAACTGGCCGCCGACGGCATCACCGTCAACAACGTGCTGCCGGGCTACACCCGCACCCAGCGCCTCGACGGGTTGCTCGCCGCGCAGGCCGCCGCCAGCGGACGCAACGAGGACGCGATCGCCCAGGCCATGCTCGCCTCGGTGCCGGCCCGCCGCTTCGGCGAAGCCGGCGAAGTGGCCGCAGTGATCGCGTTCCTGTGCACGCCCGCCGCCGCCTACGTCAACGGCGTCAGCATCGCGGTGGATGGCGGCCGCACCCGCGCGTTGAGCTGAGCCGCTCGTCCCGCACCTGCCGCATACGCCGGCGTCCGGTGCAATTGCGGCACGCTGGTTTTAAGCTTGCACGGATGCCTACCCCGCGCCTAGCCAACCTGATCGACGGCCACCTGCTGGCGCCGCAACACGATGCATGGCTGGAAGTGCACGAGCCGGCCACCGGCCGGGTGTTCACTCATTGCCCCGACTCCGATGCAACGGATGTCGCCGCCGCGGTCGCTGCCGCCCACCGCGCCACGCCCGGCTGGGCCGGCACGCCGATCGAGCAACGCGCACGCCTGCTGCAGCGACTGGCCGACCTGGTCGAGGCGCGACTGGAGGAGTTCGCGGCACTGGAATCGCGCGACAGCGGCAAGCCGCTGGGTCTCGCGCGCCGGCTCGACATCCCGCGTGCGGTCAGCAACCTGCGTTACTTCGCCGCCGCGATCCTCGGCTGGGGCAGCGAGTCGCACGCGATGGAAGCCGGCGCCACCGGCACCGGCGCGATCAACTACACCTTGCGTCAGCCACTCGGCGTGGTCGGCTGCATCAGCCCGTGGAACCTGCCGCTGTACCTGTTCACCTGGAAGATCGCGCCCGCCCTGGCCGCCGGCAACACGGTGGTGGCCAAGCCGTCGGAAGTGACGCCGTGCACCGCCGCCTTGCTCGGCGAATTGAGCATCGAGGCAGGCTTTCCGCCCGGCGTGCTGAACATCGTGCAGGGCCGCGGCCCCGACGTGGGCCAGGCGATCGTGGAGCATCCCGAGGTCAAGGCGATCTCCTTCACCGGCAGCACCGCCACCGGCGCGCGCATCGCCAGCACGGCTGCGGCACAGTTCAAGAAAGTCTCGCTGGAGATGGGCGGCAAGAATCCGGCGATCGTGTTCGCCGACGCCGATCTTTCCGACGCGAACCTGGACACCATCGTGCGCTCGGGCTTCGCCAACCAGGGCGAAATCTGCCTGTGCGGTTCGCGCCTGCTGGTGCAGCGCTCGATCTACGAAACCTTTCGCGAACGCTACCTGGCGCGCGTGCAGGCGCTGCGCGTGGGCGACCCGCACGACGCCAGCAGCGATCTCGGCGCGATGGTCTCGCAGACGCACTACGCCAAGGTGCTCGGCTGCATCGAACAGGCCCGCGCCGAGGGTGGCCACGTGCTGTGCGGCGGCGAAGCGATCCAGTTGACCGGCCGCTGCGCCAAGGGCTGGTTCATCGCGCCGACCGTGATCGAAGGGTTGCCGTCCGCGGCGCAGACCAACCAGCAGGAAATTTTCGGGCCGGTAGTCTGCCTGATTCCGTTCGAGGACGAAGCAGAGGCACTGGCGATCGCCAACGACAGCCGCTACGGACTGGCCGCCTCGCTGTGGACGCAGGACCTCGCCCGCGCGCACCGGCTCGCCGGCCGGCTCGAATTCGGCATCGTGTGGATCAATTGCTGGCTGCTGCGCGACCTGCGCACGCCGTTCGGCGGCGTCAAGCAGTCCGGGCTCGGCCGCGAAGGCGGCAACGAGGCGCTGCACTTCTTCACCGAGCCAAAAAACATCTGCATCGCCTACGCCCCTACACCGTAGCGCGCTGCGCCGCTTGCCCATCCGAGGACCTGGAATTTCGATGAACTCACTGAAAGATCTGCTTGCCAACAACCGGCGCTGGGCTGCCCAAGTCACTGCGCAGGACCCGACCTTTTTCGAGCAACTCTCGCAGCAGCAGGCGCCGCGCTACCTGTGGATCGGCTGCTCGGATTCGCGCGTGCCGGCCACCCAGATCGTCGACCTGCCGCCGGGCGAGATCTTCGTGCATCGCAACGTCGCCAACGTGGTGGTGCACACCGACCTCAACGCGCTCAGCACCATCCAGTTCGCGGTCGACGTGCTGCAGGTGAAGCACATCCTGGTAGTGGGCCATTACGGCTGCGGCGGCGTCGGCGCGGTGCTGAAGGAAAGCCGCCTGGGCCTGATCGACAACTGGCTGCGGCACATCACCGACATCGCCATGAAGCACGCCGACAAGCTCGATCCGGCACAGTCGTTCGCGATGCGCCACGCCCACCTGTGCGAACTGAACGCGCTGGAGCAGGCGCTCAACGTGTGCCACACCACGGTGGTGCGCGAGGCGTGGGAGCGCGGCCAGCAGCTGGCCGTGCACGCATGGATCTACGGGCTGGACGATGGCCACATCCACGACCTGGGCCTGGACGTGCGCAGCCGCGAGCAATTGCCCGAGGCCTACCACCAGGCGATAACCCAGCTCACCCGTCGCTGGGAAGGCGCGGAGTGAGCAGCGACAGCATCCGCACTGACACCGCCCCCGCGCCGGTCGGCGCCTATCCGCACGCGCGACGTGTCGGCAACCTGCTGTTCCTGTCCGGCGTGGGCCCGCGCCAGCCCGGCAGCAACGCGATCCCCGGCAACGTGCATGACGTGGATGGGCGACTGGTCGGCTACGACATCGAGGCGCAATGCCGGCAGGTGTTTGCCAACGTGCGCGCGGTGCTCGAAGCCAGCGGCGCACACTGGGAGGACCTGGTCGACGTCACCGTGTTCCTCACCGACATGCAGCGCGACTTCGCCACCTACAACCGCCTCTACGCCGAACACTTCGCAGGCGTCGACGCCTGCCGCACCACGCTGGGCATCAGCGCGCTGCCCACGCCGATCGCGATCGAGCTGAAGTGCATCGCGGCTTGGCCGACGTCGTCGCGCTGAGTCCCTGGAGCGGCGCGCAGACAAAAAACGCGCACATGAAAAACCCCGCCGGACTGTGTCCGGCGGGGCCTCGATCCACTACGACACGATCAACCCGCCGTCGACGCCGCCGCCGGCGCTGCTTCTGCAGCAGCCGCCTTCTTGTGGCTCTTGTGATGATGGGACTTGTGGTGCGACTTGTGGTGCATGGTTGTCTTCGGCGCAGTGTCCGCCGCCGCCGCGGGAGCCGCAGCCGGGGCTGCCTGCGCCGCAGGAGCGGCCGCCTGCGATGCAGGGGCAGCCTGGGCCAACACGGAACCGGAAAGCACAACGCCAGCCACAAGCAGGGAAGCGATCAGAAGTTTACGCATCATGATGTCGAGCCTCGGACGATTAAGGTATCGCGAACCCGGCCGGAACCCGGCAACTCGGGTGGCGCGACAAACCGACGATGCGACGGTAAAGGCATACCAAAGCTGAACGGAACGCGCGGCTTCCTGCCCGATGCACGCAGCGGATCTTGACTTTCACCGCATCCGATCGAAATCGCATTTACTTGCGATCAGGCCAGGCAGACCTCCAGCATCCGGCCGATCAGCTCCTGTACCGCAGGTGCTTGCGCCTCGTCGTACGCGAAGCTTTCCTCGTCCATGTAATTGAGCTGCGCCAGTTCCAGTTGTATCGCCTGCACGCCGGTCGCGGGCGTGCCGTAATGACGCGTGATGTAGCCGCCCTTGAAGCGGCCGTTGACGGCGAAGCTGAAACGCGACTGCGACTCCAGGCAAGCCTGCAAGCGGGCCTGCAGCGCCGGGGTGCAGCTTGCCCCAGCCGCCGTGCCGAGATTGAAATCCGGCAGCCGCCCCTCGAACAGCATGGGCACCCAGCTGCGGATCGAATGCCCCTCCCACAACACCGCCTGGCCATGCTCCGCACACAGCCGCGCAAGTTCCTGCGCGATGGCCTCGTGGTAGGGCCGCCAGGCATCGTTTATCCGCCGTTGGATTTCGGCTTCATCCGGCTGATGGCCATCCCGGTACAGGGGCTTCCCATCGAAGCCGATCAGTGGCACCAGGCCGGTCTCGCGCTGCCCCGGATACAGCGCATGGCCATCGGCGGGGCGGTTCAGGTCGATGACATAGCGCGACGCCGCCGGCTTCAGCACGCTGGCGCCCAGCGCCCGGGCCAGCGGCTCGTACAGCCGGGCCACGTGCCAGTCGGTGTCCGGCGCGCGGCGCGCGGCCGGATGCATCCGTGCGGCGATGCCATCAGGGATGAAACTGCCATCGTGCGGCAGGCTGATCAACAGCGGCGCACGGCCGCGCTGCAAGGTGAACGTGGTCATCGGCACATTGTAGCCAGTCCATCGACCCACTCCTTTCGTCGGGCGCGGGCGGAGCTTGCCTGCCGCGGTCTGCGCAGGCACGCTAGCCATGAATCATCCAGGGGATTGTGCATGCCGGCCAGAGTGCTTTTCCGAGTGATTTCCGTGGCGCTTTGCATGGCCGCGCCCCTGGCCTCGTCGGCGCTGGCGCAGGATTTCAGCCCTGCCGCCATCGAGATGTTCCATGCGCTGCGGCAGCAGCCCAACGACCTGGCCCGCTATGTCTTCCTGGTCAAGACCGTGCAGGAGCTTCCCGCCGCCGACCGGCCGCTCGGGATGCAGATGTTCGCCTCGGTCGAGAACGAACTGGGCCTTTACAACGAGGCGCTGCGCGACTTCCCGTTGAAGAGCCACGTGGCCGTGGACATGACCATCCCCACGGCGACACAGTGGAAAGCCGCCGATGCCGTCGACGTCATCGCCCGACAGGCTGCCGACCGCCGCATCGCGCTGATCAACGAGGCGCACCACGACGCCCACACCCGGCAGCTCACGCTGGCCCTGCTGCCTCGCCTGCGCGCGCTCGGATTCGACCATTTCGCGGCCGAGGCGTTGCTCGACAAGGATGCCAGCCTGATGAGCCGGGGTTATCCGATCACGACCAGCGGCAGCGAATACCTGCACGAACCCTCGTACGGCGAGATCGTGCGCACGGCGATCAAGCTGGGCTTCAAGGTCGTGTCCTACGACGTGGGCAGCCGCACCTCGCAGGAACGTGAAACCGGACAGGCCAGGAACCTGTATCGGAAAGTATTCGCCAGGACCCCTGACGCGCGGCTGTTCGTGCACGCCGGCTATGCGCACATCGACAAGGCCAGGGGACGCCTGGGCAACGCCGCGCCGATGGCCATGCAATTGCAGCAGCTGACCGGCATCGAGCCGCTGTCGATCGATCAGACCCAGTTCCGCGAACAGATCCCCGGCGAACCGGACGCCTACACGAAGCTGGTCAGGAGCTTTCCTGCCAGGGGCCCCTTCGTCCTGCTGGATCGCGCCACCGGCAAGCCATGGAGCGCCCATCCGGAGCAGTACGACATCAACGTGTTGCTGCCACCCGCCGCCGGCCAGCGCGCCGTCGAGAGTGGTTATACCCAGCCATCGACAATCGTGCACGACACGGTCCGGAACCAGTCCATGCTGGCCCATTCCGTCAACACGCAACGCCCGGAATGGCTCACCCTGCACGACGAGCGCCGCCCGTACACGATCAGCACGACACTGTGCCGGGTCACCTCGCCTTGTGTCGTCGACGCCCACTACCTTGACGAAGGCGAGAACGCCATCGCCGCCGATCGCTACGCCTTCATGCAGGGCGACACCACGAGCAAGCTGTATCTGCGGCCCGGCCGTTATCGTTTGCGCGCATGGGACATTCGCGGCAAAACCCTCTCCGAGCAGGTCATCACGGTCAACCCGCGTTAGAGCCTGAGCATGCTCTCCGGCTGCCCCGCGTCGCGATCGCACGGCTTGCGTGGAACCCCGGGGAAATCTAGTCTGGATCCGGGTAACGCATCGCATGGGAAAGATGATGCCTCAGCGCCTGTCTGTCGCCACATGGATCCTGCTGACGCTCGCCGCTGTTTGCGCCGCAGCCCACGCCGCGCAGAAAAGGCCGCCGTCGGACCTGTTTGATGAATTGCAGCCGTTGACCGGGGAACTGGCCCGGTACAACTACCTCATCGCGGCAATGCCCCGCTTGACCGGCAACGAGCGGATGCTCGCCCAGCAGCTGCTGGCATTCTGCGAAAACGAACTGGGGCTCTACAGCGAGGCGGTTCGCGATTTCCCGCTGCGCAACGACCTGCCAGAAGAACTGACTCCCCCGCGAGCCGACACTTGGCAGGCGGTGGACGGAGTCGACGCCATCGTCGCGCTGGCCCACAACCGGCGCATCGTGATGGTGAACGAGGCTCACCACGACGGACATACCCGCGAACTGACCCTGATGCTGCTCCCCCGCCTGCGTGCGGAAGGCTTCACGTACTTCGCCGCCGAAGCCCTCGACAGGCGGGATGTATCACTCACGAAACGCGGCTACCCGGTAGCCACCAGTGGCAGCGAATATCTCCATGAACCGCTGTATGGCGACATCGTGCGCGAAGCCATCCGGCTGGGCTACGTCATCGTGCCCTATGAAGCGGAGGACGCCACGCCGCAGGGGCGCGAGAACGGCCAGGCCCGAAACCTGTACGAGCAGGTCTTCGCCCGGGATCCCAAGGCGAAGCTTTTCGTGCATGCCGGCTACGCGCATGTCGACAAGCAGCGTGGCCGGATCGGCTCGACCAGACCGATGGCGATGCAATTGAGCAAGCTCAGCGGCATCGATCCCCTGTCGATCGACCAGACCGACGTCCGTGAAGAAAACCCCAGCAGCGAGGCCCTGGCGTATCACTCTTTCAGTCACGCCCTGCAGAAATTCGAGACGTTCACGCAAATGGCTCGGCGACGACCGGACCCGAAAGGCCCCGGTGACCTGCCTGCTCGCCCGGTGACCGATGTCTATGCCCGGATCGTCGCCACGTTCCACCCCAGCGGACCGATCGCGCTGCTGCGCATCGACAACCACGCGCCATGGAGCGCCAGGCCCGGCGTATACGACCTCAACATCATCCTCCCGCCGGCCAACCCGGCTCCTTCCGACTACACGCAAGGCCCGCTCTGGCTGTCCCCAAACGGCAAGAGGCTCGCCGTGCTGCCGCCCGCCAACGGCGGTCATCGGCCCAACTGGCTCGCCCTCGATGGCCAGCGTATCGCCGTGCCCATCGACAGCGAAGCCTGCGCGAAGAAATTTCCGTGCCTGGTCGAGGCGCACTACGCCAATGAGTCCGCCGATGCCATTGCTGCCGATCGGTATCTGTTCCTGCAGGACGCGAAGAACGTGCTCTACCTGCGCCCGGGCGCCTACCGGCTGCGCAGCATCGGTGCCGATAGGCAGGCCATGAGCGAACACGCCATCCAGGTCGGAGGCCACTGACCGGCCCACTCGACGGTGCCGGTCAGGTCAAGCCTGAATTCCCTGCCCGGCAGGATCGATCCGGACAAACCCAGAAACCGAATTCAAAATGCTTAAGAATCAATTGATTTGCATGTGAATTATTGAATTGATAACCTCACCGCGTCGCCCGTCGAGGTTGTCTCGTGAGTCTGCAGCCCGCCGCTCCATCCGCCAGCTCGACCGCGCCCCCGCATCGCGCCCGGTTGATGTTGCCGATGCTTGTGGTGGTCATGCTGGCCGCCTGCTCCGGCAATCCGCACCGTCCCCAGTCCACTTACAAATCGTCCCGCTCCGCCCTGGCCGACCTGCCGCCGCGCGCGCCCTCGGCGGCCAGTGCCAGCGAGGCGAACGACATCCTGTTCCGCGCGATCGGCCTGGTCGGCACGCCGTATCGCTGGGGCGGCAACACGCCCGCCGGCGGCTTCGACTGCAGCGGCCTGGTCGACTACATCTACCGCACCGCCGCCGGCATCAGGCTGCCGCGCACCTCGCACGACATGGCCTCGATGGATGCCCGCAAGGTGCGCAGGATGACCCAGCTGGCCAGCGGCGACCTGGTGTTCTTCGACATTGGCGGCGCGATCAGCCACGTCGGCGTCTACGTCGGCAAGGGCCGCTTCGTGCACGCGCCGAACAGCGGCGGCACGGTGCGCCTGGACGATATCGACGGGCCGTACTGGGGCAACCATTTCGCCTATGGGAAGCGGGTGCTGGATTGAGCGTATTGAGTGGATGCAGAGAGGCCGGGCTTGAGGGAAGCCGGAGCCACCCTTCTCTCCCACACACAGGGATTCCCTGGCGGTCACAACTCTCCCTGAAAGAGGAGAGGGCAAACGAAAAACGGCGCCCGAAGACGCCGTTCTTGCTTTGACTCTTTATACGCTACTCAGTGCTCCGCACTGCCTGGCGCGTGAGCGTGGCCGTGGGCGATCTCTTCCTCGGTGGCGTCGCGCACTTCGCCGAGGACCACGTCGAAGTGCAGCGTCTTGCCCGCCATCGGGTGGTTCAGGTCCACGTCGATCGCGCTCATGCCGACCTTGTGCACGGTCACCGCGCGCTGGCCGCCCTGCTTCAGCTGCAGCACGGTGGTCATGCCCGGCTTGAGCCGGTTGGCCTGCGGGAAGTACTTCTTCGACATGCGCTGGATCTGGCCTTCCTGGCGCTCGCCGTAACCCTCGGCCGGCGCCACGTCCACGCTCAGCGTTTCGCCGGCCTCGTGGCCTTCCAGCGCCGTTTCCAGACCCGGGATCAGCTGGCCGTGGCCGAGCAGGATCCACAGCTGCTCGTCGCGATCGTGCGAGCTCTCAACCTTTTCGCCATCCACCGTCAGCGTGTAGTGGATTGCGATGACCTTGTCCTTGCCAGCCTTCATTGCCTGTCTCGTCGATGGGATCAAACGGGGGATTCTAGCAGTAGCCCGGCGCGTCAGGACTCGCGATGGCCAAAGCCCACGCCGCGCGCCTCCGGCCCCAGCCACAGCAGCAAGGCCAGCAACAGCGCCACCAGCGCCATCCACAGCGCCATCGCGAAGGCGAAATCGCCACCATGCCGCTGCGCCAGCCAGGTCTGCGCGGTGGCGGTGACCGCCGCCAGCAGGTTGCCCATCTGGTAGGCGAACCCGGGCAAGGTGCCGCGCACCGCGGCCGGCGACAACTCGTTCAGATGGCTCGGCACCACGCCCCAGGCGCCCTGCACCATCACCTGGATCAGGAAGGCGCCCAGGCCCAGCAGGATCAGCGAGCCGCCGTACATCCACAGCGGAATCACCGGGATCGCCAGCAGCGCGGCGATCATCATCGCCTTGCGCCGGCCGATCCGCTCCGACAAGGCGCCGAAATACAGGCCGCCCGCCAGCGCGCCGAGATTGAGCAGCGCCACCAGCACGAAGGCCGTGGTCGAGCCGGTGGGCAGGTGCAGGTTCACCTCCTCGAAGGTGTGGTACATGTCCTGCGAGCCGTGGCTGAACATGTTGAACGCCATCATCAGCAGCATCAGGTAGATGGCCAGCTTCCAGTGTCCGCGCATGGCCTCGAACAGGCCCGGCCGCTGCGCTGCCTGCGCGCCTTCCTGCCAGACCGCCGACTCCGGCACCTTGCGCCGGATGTACAGCACCAGCAGCGCCGGGATCGCGCCGACCACGAACAGGCCGCGCCAGCCGATGTGGTCGACCAGCAGCCAGTTGGCCAGCGCGGCGAGGAAAAAGCCGCACGGATAACCGCTCTGCAGCAGGCCCGACACCGCGCCACGGGCCTTCGCCGGTATCGACTCCATCGCCAGCGACGCGCCGATGCCCCATTCGCCGCCCATCGCCACGCCGAACAGGAAACGCAGCACCAGCAACGCGGTCAGCGACGAGGCGAAGGCTGTGGCGAATTCGAACAACGAGAACAGGACCACGTCCAGCATCAGGATCGGCCGCCGCCCGAAGCGATCGGCCAGCCGCCCGAACAGCAGCGCACCCAGCGGCCGCGCCGCCAGGGTCAGGAACAGCGCGTAGGTGACCTGCGCCGTACCCACCTCGAACTCCTTCGCCACCGTGACGATGACGAAGGTCAGCAGGAAATAATCGAACGCATCCAGTGTCCAGCCCAGGAAACTCGCCAGCACCGTGTGCCGCTGGGTGGTATCGAGTTCACGCAAGGGTGCAAGCAGCGACATCGGCCTCTCCTCGAACGGGACGTCGCGCACAGGGTGCGCCGGCGACGATGGTACCCGAGCACCCGATGGCCTAGGCTGCCACCATTGCCGAAAAACCGGGATCCGGATGGACCGCCGCAGCCGCCAGCGCATCGCCCGTCTGTACGACAACCACCTGCAGCGCGGCTACGTCAGGTGCAAGCTGGCCCGCGACCCGGTCTATGCGGCTGCGGCCGCGCTGGTTGCCGACACGACGCTGCCCCTGCTGGACATCGGCTGCGGCATCGGCCTGCTCGGCTTGTATCTGCACACGCTCGGCCAGGCCCGACCCTACCTCGGCGTGGATCACGACGCGCGCAAGATCGCCGCCGGGCAACAGGCCGTGCAGCGCGCCGGACTCGGTGCGCTGATGAGCCTGCGGCATGCCGACGTGGCCGAGCTGCCGCCGACGCACGGCCACGTCGCGCTGCTCGACGTGCTGCACTACCTGCCCGCCGAACGCCAGCCCATCCTGCTGCGGGAAGCCGCCCGGCACCTGGCGCCCGATGGCTGCCTGATCATCCGCAACGTGCTGCGCGAGCCGAACTGGCGCTTCCATGCCACCCGCGTCGAGGAGTTCTTCCTGCGCACCTCCGGCTGGATTCCCGGCGGCGCGCAGCACTATCCGGGCGCCGGCGAAGTACGCGCGCCACTGGAAGACGCCGGGCTCGAGGTGCACATCGAACCGCTGCGCGGGCGCACGCCGTTCAACAGTTACCTGATCGTGGCGCGGCCGCATCGCTGAGGCGGCCACGGCATGCCGTTCAGCCTGATCGCACGCGGCGATGACGAATCGGCTATACTCGACAGCGCACCCGTTGCCACGGGTGCTGCGACGCACCGTCGCCCCCTTCCCCTTAGTCTGCAACACGGTATGAACACTCCGGGTTGCTCAGGAGTGTTCCATGTCTTTTGATTCGCTGGGCCTTGCGCCCGCGTTGCTGCGTGCGCTTGCCGATTACGGCTACACCCAGCCCACCCCGATCCAGGCCGCCGCGATCCCGCCCGCACTGGAAGGCCACGACCTGCTCGCCGCTGCCCAGACCGGCACCGGCAAGACCGCCGCGTTCGCGCTGCCGCTGCTGCAGAAGCTGTCGACCAGCGGCCAGACCATGACCCGCCGCCCGCGCGCACTGATCCTCACCCCGACCCGTGAGCTGGCCGCGCAGATCCACGAGAACATGCGCGACTACGGCAAGCACATCCAGGTCAGCGCCACCACCATCTTCGGCGGCGTCGGCATGGGCCCGCAGATCAACGCACTGCGCCGCGGCGTGGATATCGTCATCGCCACCCCCGGCCGCCTGATCGACCACATGCAGCAACGCACGCTGGACCTGTCCGCGGTGGAGACGCTGGTGCTGGACGAAGCCGACCGCATGCTCGACATGGGCTTCCTGCCGGCGCTGAAGCGCATCCTGCAGTCGGTGCCGAAGAAGCGCCAGACCCTGCTGTTCTCGGCCACCTTCGCGCCGGCGATCAAGACGCTGGCGATGGACTTCATGCACAACCCGCGCGAGATCTCGGTCTCGGCGCCGAACACCGTCACCACCCTGGTCAGCCATCAGGTGCATCCGGTCGACGCCTCGCGCAAGCGCGACCTGCTGCTGCACGTGCTGTCGGCCGACAGCCGCCGCCAGAGCCTGGTGTTCAGCCGAACCAAGCACGGCGCCGACAAACTGGTCACCTTCCTGAATGCGTCCGGTCTGCGCAGCGCGGCGATCCACGGCAACAAGAGCCAGAACGCGCGCACCCGCGCCCTCGCCGACTTCAAATCCGGCCGCGTCACCGTGCTGGTCGCCACCGACATCGCCGCCCGCGGCATTGACATCGAGCAGCTGCCGATCGTGATCAACTTCGACCTGCCGTCGGTCGCCGAGGATTACGTGCACCGCATCGGCCGCACCGGCCGTGCCGGCATGGAAGGCCTCGCGCTGTCCCTGGTCAGCCATGACGAAAGCGGTCTGCTGCACGACATCCGCAAGCTGCTGAAGCAGGACATCGCGATCACGCCGGTGGCCGGCTACGAGCCGTCCACGCCGCTGCGGCTGGATGCCGGGGCACCGCGCCCGAAGCAGGGCGGTGGCGGCCAGCGCCAGCAGCAGCGCGCACCGCGTCAGGGCAAGCCCGCCGGCGCGGCGCGACCCAATGGCTATGCGCCGCAGGGTCGCGGCGAACACGCTGCCGGCAACCAGCGCCGCCGCTCGAGCCATCGTCCGGCCGCCAAGGCCTGAGCGATTGCTTGAATGACACCGGATGTGGCGGCCCTCAGGCCGCCACATTCGTATGGGGTCGGAGTGACGCGATCCGGAACGTTCAGTCGTCGCGACGGATCTTCGCCGTGAGCACGTGGTCTTCCCACTGCCCGGCAATCCGCAAATACTCCCGCGCATAACCTTCACGCTCGAAGCCGAGCCGTTCCAGCAATCGCGCGCTGCGTTCGTTGCGCGGCAGATAGTTCGCCATCACGCGATGCAGGCCCAGTTCGCCGAATGCCCATGCCAGCCCGGCTTCCAGCGCCTCGTACATCAGTCCCCGGCCCTGTTGGCCGGCACCGATGCCGTAACCGAGCAGGCACGCCTGGAACGGCCCGCGCACCACGTTGGACAGGGTGACGCTGGCGAGGATCTCCTCCTCGTCCGCGCCGAACACCGCGAACGGATAGCCGCGATCCAGACGCGCAGCCTCCTGTCCGTCCGCGATCGCCTGCGCGCAATGTTCCAGCGTGTAGTAACTGTCGTCACGCAAGGGTTCCCACGGTGCCAGGTGGGCGCGATTGTCCACGCGAAAACGCAGCAGCTTCACGGCGTCGGAAGGCTCGGGCAAGCGGATGCAGCTACGCGCGGTTTGCAGCACGGCTGGGATGCTCACAACACCCCCAATGCCTTGGCGTGATGGCGCAGGTGGTCGTCGATGAAGCTGGTGATGAACCAGTAACTGTGGTCGTAGCCGGCATGCCGGCGCAGCAGCAGCGGCTGCCCTGCCTCGGCGCAGGCCTGGTCGAACAGTTCGGGTTTCAGCTGGGCTTCGAGGAAGGGGTCGGCCTCGCCCTGGTCGATCAGGATCGTGCCGCCGAAGGTCTGCCGTCGCACCAGCTCGCAGGCGTCGTAGTCGGCCCAGGCCGCCGGGTCGTCGCCGAGATAGCGCGGCAGCGCCTTCCTGCCCCATGGCACCTCGCTGGGCGCCACGATCGGCGCGAACGCGGACACCGAGCGGTAGCGCGACGGGTATGTCAGGGCGAGGGTCAACGCGCCATGGCCACCCATCGAGTGGCCGCAGATGCCGCTGAGCGCCGGGTCCACTGCAAACCGTGCGGCGATCAGCGCAGGCAGTTCGTCCGCCACGTAGCTGCGCATGCGGAAATGCGCCGACCACGGCGCCGCCGTGGCATCGACGTAGAAACCCGCGCCCTCGCCGAACTCCCAGTCGCCGGTGGCGCCGTCGATGCCGGTGCCGCGCGGGCTGGTGTCGGGCATCACCAGCACCAGGCCCAGCTCGGCGGCCAACCGCTGCGCGCCCGCCTTGATCGTGGCGGTTTCCTCGGTACAGGTCAGCCCGGCCAGGAAATACAGCACCGGACACAACTGCCGGGCGGCCTGCGGCGGCTGGTAGACGGCAAAGCGCATGGGGCCGGCGCAGGCATCCGAGTGGTGGCGGTAAACGCCCTGGACGCCGCCGTGCAGGCGCTGTTCGGAGATTGTTTCGAGCATGCCCATCGTGGTCTTCGATCCGCTGGCAAAGGCAGCGTTGAGCATAACTGCGGGCCGTCGCTTTCGCGTTCAGCAAGAACCGCCACGCGCAAGCGTGGAGACTGTTAGAATGTACGATCTGCGCGTCGCATTCCCGGCGCTGCCTTCTGTTCCGAGGTTCCCATGCCATCCCCCGTCTCCGACCACGCCCCGGTTCCGTCCGGTTTTGGCGCGCTGGCGCTGCATCCCGACGTTTTGCGCGTACTGGCCGACGTCGGCTATGAATCGCCCTCGCCGATCCAGGCCGCCACCATCCCGCCGCTGCTGGAAGGCCGCGACGTGCTGGGCCAGGCGCAGACCGGCACCGGCAAGACCGCCGCGTTCGCGCTGCCGATCCTGTCGCGCATCGAGCGCAAGCCGGGCAAGCCGCAGGCGCTGGTGCTGGCGCCCACGCGCGAACTGGCGATCCAGGTGGCCGAGGCGTTCCAGACCTATGCCGCGCACCTGCCCGGCTTCCAGGTGCTGCCGATCTACGGCGGCCAGAGCTACGGCCCGCAGCTGCATTCGCTCAAGCGCGGCGTGCACGTCGTGGTCGGCACGCCAGGCCGCGTCATCGATCACCTGGACAAGGGCACGCTGGACCTGTCCGAACTGAAGTACCTGGTGCTGGACGAAGCCGACGAGATGCTGCGCATGGGTTTCATCGACGACGTCGAGAAAGTGCTGCAGGCGACTCCGCCGCAGCGCCAGGTCGCGCTGTTTTCCGCGACCATGCCCACGCAGATCCGCAAGATCGCACAGCGCCACCTGAAGGATCCGGTCGAAGTCACCATCAAGTCCTCGACCACCACCGCGGCGAACATCCACCAGCGCTACTGGTTCGTCAGCGGCATGCACAAGCTCGACGCGCTGACCCGCATCCTGGAGGCCGAGCCGTTCGACGCGATGATCATCTTCGCGCGCACCAAGCAGGCCACCGAGGAGCTGGCCGAGAAGCTGCAGGCGCGCGGCCTGGCCGCCGCCGCGATCAACGGCGACATCGCCCAGGCGCAGCGCGAGCGGGTGATCCAGCAGCTGAAGGACGGCAAGCTGGACATCCTGGTCGCCACTGACGTGGCCGCACGCGGCCTCGACGTGGAGCGGATCAGCCACGTGCTGAACTACGACATCCCGTACGACACCGAAAGCTACGTGCACCGCATCGGCCGCACCGGCCGCGCCGGGCGCAGCGGCGAGGCGATCCTGTTCGTCAGCCCGCGCGAGCGCGGCATGCTGCATGCGATCGAGCGCGCAACCCGGCAGCCGATCGAGCAGATGCAGCTGCCGTCGGTCGAGGTGGTCAACGACGTGCGCATTGGCAAGTTCAAGCAGCGCATCAGCGACATGCTGGCGCAGGGCGACCTCGGCCAGTTCCAGCAGTTGATCGAACAGTACGAGCAGGAACACAACGTGCCGGCAGTCGAGATCGCCGCCGCGCTGGCGCGCATCGCCCAAGGCGACCAGCCGCTGCTGCTGGCGCCACCGCCGAAGCGCGAGAAGTACGAACCCGCATCGCGCGAGCGCGTCGAACGCGCGATCCCGCGCGAACGCACGAGCAGCGAGCGGCGTCCGCCGCATGCGCGCGAAACAACCGCCGCCAGCCATCAGCCGCGCGAGTCCAGGTCGCACGAACAGCGGCCACGCGAACACGCCGCGCACGAGCGTGCGGGACACGAGCAGGCACCACCGCGCGACTTCGGCCAGCGTCCGCTGCGTGCGCATGCCACCGAAGAAGGCAAGCGCACGTATCGCATCGAGGTCGGCCACGAGCACGGCGTGAAACCGGGCAACATCATCGGTGCGATCGCCAACGAAGCCGGGCTGGACAGCCAGTACATCGGCCGCCTCAGCATTCGCGACCACTACAGCCTGGTCGACCTGCCCGACGGTATGCCGAAGGAAGTGTTCGAGCACCTGAAGAAGGTATGGGTAGTGCAGCAGCAGTTGCGCATCCACGAGTGGGACGGCAGCGACACCGGCAGCAGCGCAGCGCCGGAGCACAAGCCGGGCGGTTTCAGGAAGCCTGGCAGCTTCAAGCCGCGGCCCGGCGGCGCCAAGCCGCCGCGGCGCAAGTAAGCGCCCCGCGTCGCGTCGCCCGACAAGCGACGGCGCGATGACATGACGCGGGCGGGATCGTCACCGCCGCGAACCCGCCGCATGTCCAGCTGCAGCTCGGCGGTCGAACATCACCCCTCCCGCGAAGCCGGGCGGCTCGACGGGCCGGCACCGGCCACCGTCGCACCCGCAGGCGGCCGTGCGCGATCCGGGATAACCGGCGTCGGACGACCTCTTCACGAAAAATTCCCCTCAAAGCGCTATGACTCCGTCGTTCCGCCTGGAAATCCAGGGGCTCGCGATGCCGACGTCGCGTGAGGGTGGAACGGTCATCGGATCCCTGTCGTGCCTGGCCACCAAAGCTGTGCAACGCCAGTCGCACGCGCCGATCCTTTCCCATGCCGTTACCTCGTGGAGGGGAACCCATGTCATCACGAAACTTGACCGCCTTGAGCATCGCGCTGGGCGCCGTTTTCGGTCTGGCGACAAGCAACCAGGCCTTCGCCGAAAACGCGGCGCCGAAAGTGGAAGTGACGCCTGCCGTGAAACACGACACCTTGCGCTCCCTGCGCGGCACCATGCCGCGCCCGGAAGATTTCTCCAAGAGTCCCCGCATTCACCCGCTGCATCCGCTGCCGCCGCTGGCTCCGGGCAACCAGACCGACGGCGCCTTGCAACACAGCGTCACCGGGGCGTTTGCACCCGCGCTGGGCGCCGGTTTCGAAGGCGTCGGCCAGGGCTTCAGCGGCCCGCAGGGCACCTTCAGCGTCAACAGTGCCCCGCCGGACACCAACGGCGCGGTAGGCGCCACCCAGTACGTGCAGATCGTCAACACCGGCTTCGCGGTGTTCGACAAGGCCAGCAAGGCGGTGGTCTACGGTCCGGTGCAGAGCAACACCCTGTGGTCCGGCTTCGGCGGCCCCTGCGAGGCCGACAACGACGGCGATGCCGTGGTGGTCTACGACAAGGCCGCCAACCGCTGGGTCGTCTCGCAGTTCGCCGTCAGCGCCACGCCGTACTATCAGTGCGTGGCCGTGTCGGCCACCAGTGACGCCACCGGCGCGTACTACCGCTATGCCTTCTCCTACGGCAGCGTCTTTCCCGACTATCCGAAGATGGGCGTCTGGCCGGATGGCTATTACGAAACGTTCAACATGTTCAGCGGCAACACGTTCGCTGGCGCGAAGCTGTGCGCCTATGACCGCAGCGCGATGCTGAGCGGCGCCGCGGCCACCCAGCAGTGCTTCCAGTTGTCCACCAGCTACGGCGGCGTGCTGCCGGCGGACCTCGATGGCGCCACCGCGCCACCGGCCGGCGCGCCGAACTACATGCTGAACTTCACCAGCAATGCGCTGAACCTGTGGAAATTCCATGTGGACTGGGCGAACAGCGCCAACACCTCGCTGAGCGGTCCGCTCAACATTCCGGTGGCTGCTTTCGCCACTGCCTGCCGCGGCGGCAGCTGCATCCCGCAGTACGGTACGCGGCAAAAGCTGGACTCGCTGGGCGATCGCCTGATGTTCCGACTGGCCTACCGCAACTTCGGCGATCACGAGTCACTGGTGGTCAACCATTCGGTGCAGGTCGGCACCTCGCGCAAGAACCCGTATACCGGCGTGCGCTGGTACGAGATCCGCAATCCTGCCGGTTCGCCGGTGGTCTACCAGCAATCCACTTTCTCGCCGGACACCAGTTATCGCTGGATGGGCTCGGTGGCGATGGACAAGCAGGGCAACCTGGCGCTCGGCTACAGCGTCTCGGACAGTTCCATCCACCCGGCGATCCGCTACACCGGCCGCCTGGTCGGCGACCCACTGAACACGCTGGAGGCCGAGAACAGCATCATCGAAGGCACCGGATCGCAGAGCGGCAACAACCTGTCGCGCTGGGGCGATTACAGCGCGATGACGGTTGACCCGGTCGACGACTGCACGTTCTGGTACACCACCGAATACCTGAAGAACACCGGCTCGTTCAACTGGAACACGCGCATTGCGTCGTTCAAGTTCCCGGGCTGCCTATAAACAGGTTCCCGGGTATCCAGCATGCCCGTCACCGATCGCGGTGGCGGGCATCCCTCTCCTGCAGTTACAGATGCGGCAGCGCGCTCAGGCGCTCTGCGGCAGTGGCGGCTCGCCGGCGTCGAACGGGTCGAGCCAGTCCTCCGGCGTCAGCACCGGCAGGCCGTGCGCGAGGCGTGCCTTGTCGCACTGCGGACTGACCGTGCCGAACTCCCACGACGGCTGCACCTCACGGCACACCGACGGCCGCTGCGGATAGATACCGCAATGCGCCGCTACACCCACCGTGCCTTGCAGCGCCACACAGCGCGGCTGCGCGGCGTTGGTGCCGCGCATCGCCAGCCGGTGCGGATCAAGCTTCTCGGTCAACTCGGGCGGTACGCTGCCGCCGAGGAAGGCTTCCGCTTCCGACCAATGAAATGCCACGCGAAAGTACGCGCAGCAGGCACCGCAACGCAGGCAGGGATGTTCCATCGAAGCGACCGGGGGCGCCCCAGGGCGCGCAGGAGGCAGATTCTAGAGCAGCGGGCAGCGCTAGCGCAGCTTGAAAAGCCGGAGCTGCCCCCGCCTACCCTTCCCTGCAGGCAGGGGCGCGACTTTGCAGGCAGGCAGTCGCCTTGCAGCTGCCTGCCTGGGATCTCATGGTTCGCCGGCGAAGGTATCGCACTGGGCCATGTCGCCGCTGTCGAAGCCGGCCTTGAACCACTTCACCCGCTGCGCCGAGGTGCCGTGGGTGAACGTGTCCGGGCGCACCCGGCCCTGCGCCTGCTGTTGCAGGGCATCGTCGCCGATGTGGCTGGCTGCGTTCAGCGCCGACTCGATGTCGCCCGGCTGCAACCAGTTCAGGTCCCTCTGGCTGTGGTTGGCCCATATGCCGGCGTAGCAATCCGCCTGCAGTTCCTGCCGCACCGACAGACCATCGGCGCCGTCCATCGGCACGCCGCGCTGCTGCAGCTGGCGGACCTTGTCGAACACCCCGGTGAGCTTCTGCACGTGGTGGCCCACTTCGTGCGCGATCACGTAGGCACGGGCGAAATCGCCGGAGGAGTGCAGCTCGTCCTGCAGTTGCTGGAAGAACGCCAGGTCCAGGTACACCTTCTGGTCGCCCGGACAGTAGAACGGCCCCACCGCCGTGGTGGCGCCGCCGCAGGCCGTGGCCACGCCGCCGCTGAACAGGTGCAGCTTGGGCTCGACATAGGTCGCACCGCGCGCCTGGAAGATCTCGCCCCAGCTCTGCTCGGTCGAATGCAGGACCGCACTGACGAAGGCCTGCTGTTCGGGATCGACCTGGGCGGGCTGCCCGCTTTGTGTCGGCGTGCCCGGCAGGCCACCGCTCTGGTCCAGCAGCGCCAGCGGATTCTTGAAGAAGATCCAGCCCAGCAGCGCCAGCACGATCAGGCCGCCCAGGCCCATGCGGCCGCCACCACCAAAACGCGGACCACCGCCGCCACCGCTGTCGACCTCGACATTGCTGCTGCTGCCGCCTTTCCGCCAATCCATAGGAATCCCCTCATTGACTGATGCACACGCCCCGAATGCGCGCGTGGCGAAGATAACGCGTCGACCGGGATCACGCCACGGCGCCCACTGCCGCTAAAGTGGGTGACCTTTTGTGAGGATTCCAGCATGACCCACCTGCCCGCCCTGGTCACCCTGCTCACCGTGCTGCTGCTGTTCGGCACCATGTGGGCCGTCGGCCACGCCCGCGGCAAGTACGCCATCAAGGCGCCGGCCACCAGCGGGCACCCCGCGTTCGAGCGCGCCTACCGGGTGCAGATGAATACGCTGGAAAGCACGGTGATGTTCCTGCCCACGCTGTGGCTGGCGGCGAGCTACGGCTTCAGCGGCTGGGCCGGCGTGGCGGGGCTGGTCTGGATCGTCGGCCGCGTGTGGTACGCGCTGGCCTACCTGCGGGATCCCGCCAAACGCGGCCCCGGCTACATGGTCGGCATGCTCGGCTGGGCCGCGCTGCTGGTGCTGGCCTGCATCGGCGTGGGCCGGGCCCTGCTGGCCGGCTGAGCGTTCGGCGCCTGTTCGAGGCTCTCAGGCCAGCAGGCCGGGAGCCATCGCGCTCACTACCCATACGCGATGCGGCACCGCCATCGGCTCGGTCGCGTGGTGGGCCGCCAGCATGTCGGCCAGCTCGGCGTCGAAGCGCATCACCTTCGCCTCGTCCAGCGTGGCGCCGATGCCGGCGCTGGCACGGATGCGGCCGCGCCAGTCCACGTGGCTGTACGGCACGTCCAGGTCGAACGAGTACGTGCGCAGGTCAATGAAGCCGACCTCGGCCACGTCCTTCAGCCACGCCGGGTACAGGCCGCTGCCGCTGTGCAGTGTCCAGCCCGGGTTATAGGCGAGGATCAGCCGCTCGGTGTCCTGCACCATGTTGCCGGCCAGCGGCACCCAGTCGAAATGCGCGATCAGCAGCCGTCCACCCGGGCGCAACCACTTGCGCACCAGCGCCGCCGTGCGCGGCCGGTCGAACCAGTGCCAGCACTGGCCGGCGGTGATCGCGTCGAACGAGGCGGCGGCGAACTCGGCGTTCTCGACCCGCGCGCGCACTTGCGTCACCTGCACGCCGGCGGCCCGGTCCATCTCCGCGGCCTGCGCCAGCAGCGGCGCGGAATGGTCCAGCCCGGTCACCTCGCAGCCACGCACGGCCAGGCCACGGGCGACCGTGCCGGTGCCGGTGCCCAGGTCGAGCACCGCGTCGCCCCGGTGCACGCTGCCGTCGGCGATCAGACGTTCGAAGAAGGCGTCCGGAAACCCCGCTCGATGGCGCGCGTAATCACTGGCTGTCCTGCCGAAATCGATGGCCATCGACACTCCCCCGTGGTCGCGTGCAGGCGATGTTACCGGGACGACCTTGCGCTGCAAGTGATTGTGGCACGGCCCTGCCGGTCGGCAGGGTTGCACGGCCGGCCCGCGAGACACTAGCGTGGAGGCGCACACTCCGCCGTTCTTCCGCCACAGGCATGGTTACCGCATGGAAGTCAGCAGCACCGAGGTTCCTCCGCTGTCGCCTCCAGACACGGTGCCCCCACCGAATCCAGGCAACCCCGCGCCCGGCCTGCGTGCCAGCGCGGGAATCATCGCCGCCTACTTCGCGCTGCAGTTCGCCGTGAGCATCGTGTTCGCGTCGACCATCAGTGCAATGGCCGCTTTCCGCCACGCCGGGCCAGACATCGACACGGCGATCCGCACGACGCTGGGGCAGCCCGCAATGCAGGCGCTGCTGGCGATCCTCTCGCTCGGCGTGGCCGCGCCACTGACCCTGTGGCTGGCACGCCGCACCTGGCCGGCGCTGTGGTCGCTGGCGCAGCCGCCGGGTTTCGGCTT
Source organism: Rhodanobacter thiooxydans (assembly GCF_030291135.1). NCBI lineage: Bacteria > Pseudomonadati > Pseudomonadota > Gammaproteobacteria > Lysobacterales > Rhodanobacteraceae > Rhodanobacter > Rhodanobacter thiooxydans. The sequence goes on from NZ_CP127409.1 coordinate 2,284,148, forward strand.
CGCGCCGCCGCGCCAGCTGCTGTTCTTCGCGCTGGCGGTGGCGGCCGGACTGGCGGCGCCATTCCTGGGCGCCGTGCTGACCCAGTGGCTGGCCCACGGCCACACGGTGACCCAGGACATCCGGCAGATCGGTGGCAATACTCCGCCGGGCTTGCGCCTGCCGCTGGTTCTGGTGGTGGTGTGCGTGGGGCCGCTGGTGGAGGAACTGCTGTTCCGCGGCGTGTTGTTGTCGGCGCTGATGAAGCGCGTGCACGTCGGCTGGGCAGTGGCCGGCAGCTCGCTGCTGTTCGCACTGGTCCACCTGCCGGGGCTGCAATACCAGTGGTACGCGCTGCCGAACCTGATCCTGCTGGCGCTGTTGCTGGCCGGGTTGCGGCTGCGTTCGGGCTCGATCTGGCCGGCGGTGCTGGCACACGGCGTCAACAACCTGCTGGCCGTCGCCGCCTGGTTCGTGGCGGTCAACCCGCCGGGCTGATCCCGCCATGCCGCAGCAAGCGCGCGGTCTCGAACAGCGGCAAACCCATCACCCCGGAATAGCTGCCGTCGCGGTGCGCGACCATCGCCGCACCGCGACCCTGGATCGCATACCCGCCAGCCTTGCCGAACGGCTCGCCGGTAGCGACGTAGGCAGCGATGGCCGGCTCGTCCAGTGTGGCAAAACGCACCTGCGACACGCACACCTCGCACTGCTCGTCTAGCGCGCCGACCAGCCACACCGCCGAGATCACCGCATGCGTGCGGCCCGACAGCCGGCGCAACATTGCCGCCGCGTCGGCGGCATTGCGCGGCTTGCCAAACACCTCGTCGTCCAGCACTACTTCGGTATCCGCGCCGAGCACCCGCGCGTCGCCCGTGTGCGCCAGCGCAGCGAGGCCGGCGCGTGCCTTGTCGCGCGCCACCCGGCTCACGTAGTCCCGCGGCGATTCGCCCGGCGCGCGCCGCTCGGGCACGTCGACGTCGAGCACGGCGAAATCCACGCCGAGCTGTTCCAGCAACTGGCGCCGACGCGGCGATTGCGAAGCGAGGTAAAGCACTGGCGTCACAGCGTCAGGCTGTATTCGCAGAACTGGCGGTCGCGCTGCCAGCCCAGCGATTCGTACAGCGCCTGCGCCGGCGCATTGTCCAGCGCGGTGGACAGCGACAGGCTGGCCGCACCCAGTGCATGCGCATGCTCCGCCGCCGCCCGCAGCAGCGCCGCCGCCACGCCTTGCCGTCGCGCCGGCGCGGCCACGAACAGATCATTGAGCAGCCAGGTGCGCACGGTGCGCACCGAGGAGAACAGCGGATATAGCTGGGTGAAACCCAGCCCCGCGCCGTGCTCGTCCAGCGCCAGCAGGATCAGCGACTCGCGGTGATGGAAACGCTCCGCCAGGAAATCCCGCGCCCGCGCGAGATCCGCTGGCTGGCCGTAGAACTGGCGATAGCCGTCGAACAGCGGCGCCAGCGTGTCGAGATCGAGAATGGTGGCTTGCCGGATCTGGAAGGGCATGGTGGGCTCCGCTGGAGGTCAGGCACGATGATACGGATGGCCAGCCACGATCGTGGTGGCGCGGTACAGCTGCTCGGCCAGCACCAGCCGCACCAGCATGTGCGGCAGGGTCAGCGGACCCAGCGACCAACGCTGGTCGGCGCGCGCCAGTACCTCGGACGCATGGCCGTCGGGGCCACCGATGAGGAACGCCAGGTCGCGCCCGGCCATGCGCCACTTCGTCAGTTGTTCGGCCAGTTCCTCGCTGGACCAGCTCCTGCCGCGTCCATCGAGTGCGACCACGTGGGTATCGGGTGGCAACGCCGCGAGAATCGCGCTGCCCTCGTCCTGGATCGCCCGCGCATCGTCGCGGCCCTTGCCGCGATTGCCGGGTTTCAGTTCTATCAGTTCCAGCGGCAGCTCGTGCGACAGCCGCTTGCGGTATTCGGCAAAGCCTTCCGCCACCCAGCCGGGCATGCGTTCACCGACCGCGATCAGGCGCGCGCGCATGCCCAGCTCGTATCAGGTAAAACGCGCGAAGCGCCACGTTCGCTTCCTCTCCCGCCGGGAGAGGATTGAGGTGAGGGCCACGCTTGCGATATCGCTGGTACAAGAAGCTCAGCCAGCTTGCGCAGCGTCGATTTCCTGCCCGTGGTCACCCACCGTCCACAGCCGCTCCAGGCCATAGAACTCGCGAATGCGCGGCAGCATCACGTGGACGATCACGTCGCCCAGGTCGACCAGCACCCACTCGCCTTCGGTCTCGCCTTCCACGCCCAGCGGCATCACGCCCGCCTTCTTGGCGAACTTGCCCACTTCGTCGGCAATGGATTTGACGTGGCGGGCCGAGGTGCCGGAGGCGATCACCAGCAGGTCGGCGATGGAGGTCTTGCCGCGGACGTCGATCTCGCGCACGTCCTTGGCCTTCAGTTCTTCGAGCGCGTCGATGACCGACTTGCGCAGGGTGGCCGTGGTGACGGCCTTGTTGCTACGGGCTGTGCTCAAGAGGGCGGGCCTCGATGCGGGATCGCAGCGCAAAATGGCGCGGGCGCAGTATAACCGCCCCAGCGCAACGGCACGTCAAGACGCCAGGCGGCCCCGGCGCGGTCGTTCAATGCGCCAGCGTGCGCCTGGCCAGCCGGTATTCGTGCATCAGCCGCGCCACCAGCTCGGCGGCCGGCTGCGGGCGCACCAGCGCGGCGGCCTGGCCGCACCATTCGGACAGCAGGTCGCCGCGGCCGGCTTCGGCGGCGGCGCGCCGCAACGGTGCGGTCAGTGCATTCAGCACCGGATACGGCAGGCCCTGCGCCGCCTCGGGCATCGCCTCGACGAAGCGGTTGCGCAGGCCGCGGGCGGCGCGCCCGGAGAAGCCGCGGATGGTGGTTACCTGGTGTTCCTCGACCCGTGGCAGGTCCCGCTTCCATGCCTCGGCGGCCGAGCACTCCGGGCAGGTGAGGAAGGCGGTGCCGAGCTGGCTGGCCGCCGCGCCGAGCACTTCCGCCGCCAGCATGCCGCGACCGTCCATGATGCCGCCGGCGGCGATCACCGGAATGTCGACCGCGCGTGCGGCCAGCGGCAGCAGCGCGAACAGGCCGATCATCGCGTCCTCGGCCTCGTGCAGGAAACTGCCGCGATGGCCGCCGGCCTCGGCGCCCTGCATGGACACCGCATCGGCACCGGCCTCGGCCCAGGCGCGCGCCTCGGCCACCGTGGTGGCGGTGCCGATCACATGGATGTCGCGTCGGCGCAGCTCGTGCAGTTGCGCCGGGCTGATCACCCCGAACGCGAAGATCGCCACCGCCGGGCGCGCCTCGCACAGCGCGGCGAACTGATCGGAGAAGCGCGGCGCCCAGCGCGACGGCAGGCTGGTGCGCACGGCGAGGCCTTCGCGCGCCATCAGCGCGTCGAGCTGCTCGCGCGCCTTCGCCACCGCCGCCATGTCGGCTGCGAATTCGTCCGGCAGCACGAACAGGCCGATCGCATACGGCCGATCGCCGAGCGCGCGGATCTGCGCTGCCTGGTCGAGGATCGCCTGCGGCTCCAGGTAACCGGCGCCGAGTGCGCCCAGGGCACCCGCGTTCGACACGGCCGCCACCAATGCCGGCGGCGTCGAACCGGACATCGGGGCCTGGATCAGCGGATGCTCGATGCCGAGCCCTCTGGTGAACGACGTGTCCATGGCATGGCGACCCGCAGCGGAAACGGGCCAAGTATCCACCTCCGTGGCACGCGGCAAAAGCCGCCGGCCAGCCGGCGGTTACCCGGCGTGGTTCAGCCGCCCTGCCCGGCCACGATGTTCACCGTGATCGCGATGATGAACACGTTGAAGAAGAACGCGATCACGCTGTGCAGCAGCACCACACGACGCAGATAGCGGCTGGTGATCTGCACGTCGGACACCTGGAAGCACATGCCGATCACGATCGCGAAATAGACGAAGTCCCAGTAGTCCGGCTGTTCGGTACCGGGGAACTCCAGCCCGGTGTGCTTGTCGCCGAAGTCGCCGTAGAAACCGTGCGCGTAGTGCATCGCGAACATGGTGTTGAGGAACAGCCAGCTCAGCACCACGCTGGTTGCACCCACCGCCAGAGCCAGCACGCCGCCGACCTTCGCTGCATGCAGTTCGCTGCCCAGCGCCACCAGCACCACGGTCGACAGCACGATGCCGCTCCACAGGATGCCCCAGCGCCCGGTATCCTGCGCTTTCGCCTGGCTGCGCATGTGGGTGGTCGAGGCCTTGTTGAACAGGCGCGCCAGGATGCTCAGGAACACCACCGCGGCAAGGTCGAATGCCAGCAGGATCGCCGTGGCCAGCCGCAATTTCATGGTCACCAGTAGCGCACTGGTCACCAGGAAGATGAGCAGCGAGACGACCATCCGCGGGCGTGCTCTCACATAGTGGAACGGCCGCCAGCGGCGCTTCTTCGATTGGGTCGTCACACCTGCTTCGTCGCTACTCACACCAGCCTCCCTGCGACGCGGCCATCGGCGTCGGCAACGCCGCGATCATAGCGGGAGTTTCAGGCAAGCAGATCGCGTTGCTCCGGGTGTCGCTGTATCCACACGCTGGCATACGAACAGGCCGACGCCACCTTCCAGCCTTCGCCACGTGCCGCGGTGAACGCGGCCTGCACCAGCGCCGCTGCGATACCGCGTCCGCCGACGGCCGCCGGCACCCCGGTGTGGGTGATCGTCATCACGCCGGACACCAGGGTGTAGTCAAGATTGCAGCGAACGCCGTCCACCTGCGTCTCGAAGCGATGTGCCGCGCGATCATGCTCGATGACCAAGGACATGCGAACTCCGGAACGTTGAAGGCAAACTGCAAGCATACGGTCTGCGCAAGGCAACCCCGCGTGAAGCCCGGCATCCGATCCATTCGCGCCACCTGCATGAACGCCCCGGCATAGTGACCGCCTGTCCGTCGCTGTCCATCGGGAGAAGCCCATGAAGAAATCCGCATCCGCGCATTGGTCCGGCAGCATCACGGAGGGCCGGGGCACGATGTCGACCGACACCGGCGTGCTGCGCGAGGCGCCGTACGGCTTCAAGTCGCGCTTCGAGAACGGCCCGGGCACCAGTCCGGAGGAACTGATCGCGGCAGCGCACGCCGGCTGCTACTCGATGGCGCTGTCGCTGGGGCTGGGCAACGCCGGCTTCACCGCCGACGGCATCGATACCAGCGCGACGGTGACCCTGCTCAAGGACGGTGACGGTTTCAGCATCACGGCGGTCGCACTGACTTGCCGGGCCAGGGTTCCGCGCATCGACGCGGCTACGTTCGACAACATCGCGCAGGCGACCAAGCTGGGCTGCCCGGTGTCCAAGGTGCTGAAGGCCACGATCACGCTGGACGCCCGGCTGGAAAGCTGACTCAGGCAGCAACCTCCGTGCGGCGCATGGTTGCAGCGGCCTGGCGCCGCTGTTGCACCGCCTGCGCCAGCCGCCGCAGCACCTGCACCGAGCTGTCCCAGTCGATGCAGCCGTCGGTGATGCTCTGGCCGTAGCGCAGCGGCTGGCCGGGCTGCAGCTCCTGGCGGCCGCCGAGCAGGTGGCTTTCCACCATCACGCCGAGGATGCGCCGCTCGCCGGCGGCGATCCGCGCGGCGATATCCTCGACCACCCGCGGCTGGTTCTCCGGGTTCTTGCCGCTGTTGGCGTGGCTGACGTCGATCATCACCCGATCGGCCAGGCCGGCCTTGCCGATCGCGGCGCAGGCGGCGTCGACGCTGGTCGCGTCGTAGTTCGGCAGCTTGCCGCCGCGCAGGATCACATGGCAGTCACCGTTGCCGCTGGTGGCGGCGATGGCGGCCTGGCCGTCCTTGGTCACCGCCATGAAATGGTGCGGCTGCGACGCGGCCTGCACCGCATCCACCGCGATCTTCACGTTGCCGTCGGTGCCGTTCTTGAAACCGACCGGGCAGGACAGCCCCGAAGCCAGCTCGCGATGCACCTGGCTTTCGGTGGTGCGCGCACCGATCGCGCCCCACGCCACCAGGTCGGCGATGTACTGCGGCGTGATCATGTCGAGGAACTCGCAACCGGCCGGCACGCCCAATGCGTTGATGTCGCGCAGCAGGCCGCGGGCGATGCGCAGGCCCTTGTCGATCTGGAAGCTGCCGTCCAGGTCGGGATCGTTGATCAGCCCCTTCCAGCCCACCGTGGTACGCGGCTTCTCGAAGTACACCCGCATCACGATCTCCAGCGCGTCGCCCAGCTCGCGGCGCAACGGCGCCAGCCGGCCGGCGTATTCCAGCGCGGCGCGGGTGTCGTGGATCGAGCACGGCCCGATCACCACCGCGAGACGGTCGTCGTTGCCGGCGAGGATGCCGTGCAGCGCCCGTCGCGAGGCATCGACCGTGGCCATCGCCGCGTCGGTGACGGCGCAGTCGCGCATGACCTCGGCCGGTGTGCCGAGGCGGGTGATGGCGCGGATGCGCAGGTCGTCGGTGGCGTGCATGGCGGCTCTCCTGGAGGATTTTCAGGTGGCGGCCATAAAAAAACCGCCCTGGGGTGGCGGTTCGGTGTGGTTCTTTCGATCAGTTCAAAACGATCGCGTCCGCGCCGCCGCCGTTGGCTTCGGGTAGCCGTAAAACCAGAAATACAGGCGGGCGGTGGCGGAATACATGACGCCATTGATAACACAATGGACGTCCAAATCAAACTCTCGACCAACGAAACGCTAGACTGGCGGCATGCCTTCGCCCCTCGACCTGCTGACCCGTCCCGCCCGCGAACCGGTCCGCCGCTGGGTGCTCAAGGCCTTTCCGCGCCCTGATACCGGCGGCCTCGACTACGACCATCCGCACGGCGATCCCGGCCTGTTCGGGCCGCACAGCGCGACCTGGCGCGTGCATTCGGACTTCCCCGGCATGCTGGCCGGCGGCCTCGCCGCGCTGACCCTGCAGACGCTGCACCCGCTGGCACTGGCCGGGGTGTGGAACCACTCCAACTTCCGCGGCGACCTTCTCGGCCGGCTGCGCCGCACCACCGCCTTCGTGGGCGGCACCACCTATGCGCCGCGCGCCCAGGCCGAGGCGCTGATCGCGCACGTGCGGCAGATCCATGACCACATCACCGGCCACGGCGAGGACGGGCGCCCGTACAGCGCCAATGATCCCGACCTGCTGACCTGGGTCCACGTCAGCGAGGCGTACTGCTTCCTGCACGGCTACCGCCGCTACAGCCACATCGCGCTGCCGCCCGGGGCGGCCGACCGCTACTACGGCGAAGTGCGGCGGATTGCCGAAGCGCTGGGGGCACGCGACGTGCCCGCGTCCGAATGCGAAGTCGCCGACTACTTCCGGCGCATCCAGCCCGAACTGGCGTACACCGAACGCTCGCGCGTGGTGCTCGGCTTGCTGGCGCAGGTGCGCCTGCCGGTGCCGGCGGCCGGGCTGTCGCGCGACCTGTTCCTGTTCGCCGGCCACGCCCTGCTGCCGGACTGGGCCGTGGCGATGCTGGGCCACACGCCATGGCAACGGCGCCAGGCGCGGCTGGCAGCGCACGCGCTGTGGTCGATCGCGCCGGTATTCCGTGTCGCCCTGAAGGACGGCATCGCCAGCCGTGCCTGCCGGCGCATGGACGTGGCGCCGGAGCAGTTGTCGCGCTGGGCGTAGCTCCGCCCCGTCAACCAGCATTGACAGCGTCCCCCTATCGGCTAACGTCACCCGGTAACGTCAGCCGGGGGCGCCTGTGGCAACACTCATCCCAACCCGCAACAGCTGCCTGCCGCGCATGACCGGCGGCGAGAAACGCGTCTCCGAACGGCTGGAACAGAAGCTCGAAGACGACTACCTGCTGTGGTACGACGTGCCGGTCGGGCTGAAGCAGCGCCATCCGGATTTCGTGGTGTTCCACCCGCGCCGCGGCCTGCTGGTGCTGGAGGTGAAGGACTGGAAGGCCGACACCATCCGCCACGCCGACAGTACCCAGTTCACCCTGGTCACCGAGCGCGGCCTGGTGAAGGAGAACAGCCCGCTGCTGCAGGCGCGCGCGTATGCGCTGGAGATCGGCGTGGTGCTGGAGCGCGATCCGGCACTGCGTCATCCGGAAGGCTCCCGCCACGCCGGCAAACTGATCATGCCGTGGGCGTGGGGCGTGGTGCTGGCCAACATCACGCGCAAGCAATTCGACGAAGGCGCGCTGGGTGAAGTGCTGCCCGAGCACCTGGTGATCTGCCGCGACGAGCTGTACGAGACGGTCGACGCCGAAGCATTCCAGGAGCGGCTATGGGCGATGTTCCCGCAGGTGTTTCCGGTGGCGCTGACCTTGCCGCAGATCGACCGCGTGCGCTGGCACCTGTTCCCCGAGTTGCGGGTCGAGGCCGGCAGCGGCCAATTCGGCCTGTTCGGCCCCAGCGACGCCGCGGTGCGGCCGCTGGAGATTCCCGACCTGGTCAAGGTGATGGACTCGCAGCAGGAACAGCTGGCGCGCTCGATCGGCGATGAGCACCGGATCATCCACGGCGTCGCCGGCTCCGGCAAGACGATGATCCTCGGCTTCCGCGCGATGCAGCTGGCACGTGAACTGGGAAAACCCATTCTGGTGCTCTGCTACAACAAGACGCTGGCCGCGCGGCTGGAGCAACTCATCGGCGAACGCGGCCTGGGCGAGAAAGTGCAGGTCTACAACTTCCACAAGTGGTGCCGCAAGATGCTGGTGGCGTACCACGAGCCGCTGCCGCCCGGCAGCGGCAAGGCTTTTGCCGACGCGCTGCCGCCGGCAGTGATCGCCGGCGTGGACCGCGGCCAGATTCCGCGCGCCCAGTACGGCGCGGTGCTGGTCGACGAAGGCCACGACTTCGAGCCGGACTGGTACAAGCTGATCGTGCAGATGATCGATCCGGAAACCAATTCGCTGCTGGTGCTGTACGACGACGCGCAGAACATCTACGGCAACCCGAACCGCCGCAAGATCAGCTGGAAGAGCCTCGGCGTACAGGCGCAGGGCCGCACCACCATCCTCAAGCTCAACTACCGCAACACGCTGGAAATCCTCTCGGTCGCACGCACCTTCGCGCAGGACCTGCTCGCCTCGCGCCTCGACGAGGCCGACGGCGACGGCGTGCCGCTGATCGCGCCGGAAAGCGCCGGCCGCCGCGGCGCCGTGCCCGAGCTGGTGCGCACCGACACCGCGCGCGCGCAGATGGACGTGCTGATTGCACGGCTGCGCGACGAGCACGCGCATGGCCGTCCGTATTCCGCGATGGCGGTGATCTACCGCAACCAGTGGGAAGGCGAAAAGCTGCACGAGGTACTCAAGCAGTTGGACATCCCCAGCCGGCTCGCCGACAACACCGGCAAGCACACCCTGTTCGTGGTCGAGGACAGCGTCAAGCTGGTCACCATGCACTCCAGCAAGGGGCTGGAATTCCCGTTCGTGATCATCCCCGGCATCGGTGGCATGCCCAAGGAAGGCCAGAACGAGTCCGACGAAGCGCGCCTGCTCTACGTGGCGATGACCCGCGCCACCGAACACCTGCTGCTGATCCATCACCTCGACTCGGTGTTCTCCAAGCGCATCCGCGATTCGATCAACGAGGTCTCCGCGCAGCTGGCCGGCGGCTGAGCGCGGTTTCTACGCGGCCGGGTTCCGGTACGGCGCCAGCAGCGCCGGATCGTCGAACAACCCCGCCGGCAGCAGGTAGCGCGGGTCGCGGCCGGTGGCGAGCAGCTCACGGATGCGGGTGGCGGAGATTTCCAGCGGCGTCACCGCCAGCTCGATCACCTTGCCGGCGGGCCATGCACGCAGCTCCGCGGCGTCGGCGATGCGGCGGCCGGCCACTTCGCGCTCCAGCTCATCCGGCAAGCTGGCGGCAACCCCGGGTCGGCTCAGCACGCCGATGTGCGCCGCCTCGAACAGCTCGCGCCAGCGATGCCAGCTGGCGAGGCCGGCGAATGCATCGGCGCCGAGCAGCAGCACCAGCGGGCGCCCGCCCTGCTCCGCGCGCAGCTCGTATAGGGTGTCGATGGTGTACGACGGGCCGGCGCGATCCAGTTCGCGCGTGTCGAGCGTGAGCCGCGACTGGCCCTGCAGCGCGGCACGCAGGATCGCCACCCGCTGCGCCGCCGATGCGATCGGCGGCGCACGGTGCGGCGGCACGCTGGCCGGCAGCAGGCGCACCTCGGCGTCGAGCAGTTCGGCCGCTTCCCACGCCACGCTGAGGTGGCCCAGGTGCACCGGGTCGAAGGTGCCGCCGAACAGTGCCAGTGGTTTGTTTGCAGTGTGTGGCAAGAGCTACCCCTCCCCAGCCCTCCCCTGCACGCAGGGGAGGGCGCAATCAGGCGAGCGCGCGGGCGGCGCGTGGTTCGGCGATGGCGGCGATCAGCCGTTCGGCTTCCTGCCACGGGTTGCCCTGCTCGCGGCCCTTGACCATGCGGTCGATGCGCGCGGCGCGGGCCAGGCATTGCAGCCAGTGCTCGCGCGGCGCGCGGCGCAGCGCCTGGCGGAACTGCTGCGCGCGGCTGTCCCACAGGTGCTCGGCCTTGGCCTGCGCGGTAAAATCCGGCGCATTGGCCAGGCGCAGCGCCAGCTGCAATTGATTGACCAGCCAGCCCATCAGCGCCAGCAGTTCGTCGCCCTCGGAACGCAGCCCGGCGAGGACGCGCAGCGCACGCGCGCCGTCGCCGGCAAAGGCGGCATCGGTGAGCTTGAACACGTCGTAGCGCGCGCTGTCGGCGACCAGGTTCTCCATCTCGGTGGCGTCGATGCGGCCCTCACCGTGCAGCACGACGAGCTTGTCGACCTCCTGCGCCGCGGCCAGCAGGTTGCCTTCCACGCGCTCGGCCAGCAGCGCCACCGCATCGGGCGTGGCGGACAGGCCACGCGAGGCGAGCCGTGCGCCGAGCCATGCGCCCCACTGATCCGGCCGCGGCGAGTTGAACACCACCATGGTGCCGCTGGCGTCCAGCTTCCTGCTCCAGGCGCCGTCGTGCTTGTTGCTCCACTCCATCGCGGTGACCAGCAAGGTGACGTCCGGCGGCGGATCAGCGCAGAACGCGCCGATCGCCTTGGCGCCGTCGATGCCGGGGCGGCCGGTGGGCAGGCGCAGGTCGATCAGCCGGCGGGTGGCGAACAGCGACATGCCGGCCGCCGCACGGGCCAGGTCGTTCCAGTCGAAATGCTGGCCGACCTCGAGCACCTCACGCTCGCTGTAGCCCAGCTTGCGCGCCTGCGCGCGCAGCGCATCGGCGGCTTCCAGCACCAGCAGTTGCTCGCCGGCCAGCAAGTAGACCGGCTGCAGGCTGTCCGCCGCCAGCGCCTTCTGCCATTGGCCGGGACTGAGCGGCATCAGTGCGTGCTGGCAGCGCTTGCCGGTGCGGCCAGCTCATGTTTGCCGGCGGCCTGCAGGCGGAACAGGATCGCCTGCACCATGTCGTCGTTGAGGCTGCGCTGGATCTCCTCCACCTGCGAGGCGTTGCCGACCGTGTTGGTCGCGTCGTAGCTGTACTCGCGCGACATGTCGATGCGCTGGTGCGGCACCAGCACCTGCCCGGCCGGATCGAGCACGTCGAACTGCACCTGGTAGCGCACCGCATACTCGGTGATGCGCACGTAGCCGCCGGCACTCAGCGTCTCGGTGCTGAAGGCCGCCACCGGCACGCGCAGCTCGGCGATGCCCGCGCCGCTGTCGTCCTCGATGGTGACGCCGGACGTCTGCAGCGCACGGGCCAGGTGGCGTTCGAGCTCGCCACCGCCGTTGACGCTGAGATGCACTCGCTGCATCGCCGGCGGCAGGGTTACGTTCTCGCGCAGGTGGAAACCGCAGGCGCTTAGTGCAAGCGCCGTGGCCAGCAGCAGCGAGGCTTGGAACAGGCGGCGCGCTTTCAAGAAGCTCATGGATTTCATCCTGCGACGATGTTGACGATCTTGCCGGGTACCACGATGACCTTGCGCACCGTCATGCCTTCCAGGAAGTGCGCCACCTGCGGCTGGGCCAGCGCCAGCGCCTCGGTTGCTTCCTTCGAGGCGTTGGCGGCGACCTCGATGGTAGCGCGCAACTTGCCGTTGATCTGCACCGCCAGGGTCAGCGTGTCGCGTACCAGCGCCGACTGATCCACCTGCGGCCACGGCTGGTCCTCCAGCACGATCTCGGCATGGCCGAGCAGCTGCCACAGGGCGTGACTGACATGCGGCACCACCGGGTTGAGCAGCAGCACCATCGCCTCCAGCGCCTCGTGGCGTACGGCGCGGCCCTGCTCGCTCGAGTCGTTGAACTTGCCCAGCGCGTTCAAGAGTTCCATCAGCGCAGCGATCGCAGTGTTGAACGCGTGGCGCCGGCCGAAGTCGTCGCTGACCTTCTGGATGGTCTCGTGCAGCTGGCGGCGCAGGGCCTTCTGGCCCGCGTTCAGCGTGGTCGGATCGATGACGCCTGCGGCGTCACCCTTTCCGCCTGCGGCACCTTCCCCTGCTGGCAGGGGAAGGGAGGCGGAGTGGCCTGCGGCCACGGCTTTGTGGTCGGGTCCCGCCGCGTGCGTGGTCACTTCGCGCCACAGCCGCTTGAGGAAGCGCGCCATGCCCTCGACGCCGGCCTCGCTCCACTCCAGCGACTGCTCCGGTGGCGCGGCAAACATCGAGAACAGGCGCACGGTGTCGGCGCCGTACTTGTCCACCATGGTCTGCGGGTCGATGCCGTTGTTCTTCGACTTGGACATCTTCTCGGTGCCGCCGATCTTCACCGGCTGGCCGTCGGCCTTGAGCAGCGCGCCGATCACGCGCGCCTTGTCGTCGCGCCGGATCTCCACACTGGCCGGGTTGATCCAGTCCTTCGAACCGTCGGCGTTGTCGCGGTAGAACGTCTCGGCGATCACCATGCCCTGGCACAGCAGGTTCCGCGCCGGCTCGTCCGAATGCACCATACCCGCGTCGCGCAGCAGCTTGTGATAGAAGCGGAAATACAGCAGGTGCATGATCGCGTGTTCGATGCCGCCGATGTACTGGTCGACCGGCAGCCAGTAGTTCGCGCGCTCGTCGATCTGCGCGTTCGCACCGGGGCTGGTGTAGCGCGCGTAGTACCAGCTGGACTCCATGAAGGTGTCGAAGGTGTCGGTCTCGCGCTCGGCCGGGCCGCCGCACTGTGGGCAGGTGGTCTTGCGCCACTCGGGATCGGACTTGATCGGCGACTGCACGCCCGAGAACGCCACGTCTTCGGGCAGCACCACCGGCAACTGGTCTTCCGGCACCGGCACCGCCTCGCATTTGGCACAGTAGATCACCGGGATCGGGCAACCCCAGTAGCGCTGGCGGCTGACGCCCCAGTCACGCAGGCGCCAGTTCACGCGGCGCTGGCCCTTGCCGGCCGCCTCGAGCACGCCGGCGATGTAGTCGAAGGCGGCGCGGTAGTCCTTGCCGTCCATCGCGCCGGAGTTCACCACGCGCATGTCGGCACGGGTCTTGTCCGAATACCAGTCCTGCCAGGCCGCCGCGTCGTAACTCTCGTCGCCGGCGGCGATCACCTGTTTGATCGGCAGGCCGTACTTGTGCGCGAACTCGAAATCGCGCTCGTCATGGCCAGGCACCGCCATCACCGCGCCGGTGCCGTAGCCCATCAGTACGAAGTTGGCGACCCACACCGGCACGCGCTCGCCGCTGACCGGGTGAATCGCGTACAGGCCGGTGGCCATGCCGCGCTTGTCCTGGGTCTCGAGCTCAGCCTCGGACACGCCGCCGTGCTTCAGCTCGTCGAGGAACGCCGCCAGTTGCGGGTTGCCCTGCGCCGCCTTGTGCGCCAGCGGATGCTCGCCGGCGATGGAGACGAAGGTGACGCCCATCAAGGTGTCAGGGCGCGTGGTGAACACGGTCAGCGGCTCAGCCTCGCCTTCCACCGCAAAGTGGATGTCCAGGCCCTCGCTGCGGCCCAGCCAGTTGCGCTGCATGGTCTTCACCGCGTCGGGCCAGCCCGGCAGCGTGTCCAGTCCGTCCAGCAGCTCTTGCGCGTAGTCGGTGATCTTCAGGAACCACTGCGGGATCTCGCGTTTCTCCACCACCGCACCGGAACGCCAGCCGCGGCCATCGACGACCTGCTCGTTGGCCAGCACGGTGTGGTCGACCGGGTCCCAGTTCACCACCGCGTTCTTGCGGTAGGCCAGGCCTTTCTTCAGCAGCCGGGTGAACATCAGCTGCTCCCAGCGGTAGTAGTCCGGCCGGCAGGTGGCGAACTCGCGGCTCCAGTCGATCGCGTAGCCCAGCGACTTCAGCTGGCTGCGCATGTGCTCGATGTTCGCGTAGGTCCACTTCGCCGGCGCGGTGTGGTTCTTGATCGCGGCGTTCTCCGCCGGCAGGCCGAACGCGTCCCAGCCCATCGGCTGCAGCACGTTCTTGCCGTTCATGCGCTGATAGCGGCTGATCACGTCGCCGATGGTGTAGTTGCGCACGTGGCCCATGTGCAGCGCACCGGACGGGTACGGCAGCATCGACAGGCAATAGAACTTCGGCCGCGCGGCGTCCTCTTTCACCTCATAGGCGCGCTGCGCGTTCCAGTACTGCTGCGCGGCGGCTTCCACGGCCTGCGGGCGATAGGCAGCGTCATCCTGTTCGGGGGAGGTCGGGGCTTGAATGTCCTGCATGATTCCGATGCCGTTGTTGCGGTTGGTGCGAGCCGGCCCAAGCCGGCTGCAGTGAACTGATCAGACTAGCCCAGCGCAGGCCGGGCGCCAAGCCTGCAACCGTCAGCCCGACGGGCAGGCCGGCGTCTGGCCAGCGCCCAGCGCCCGCGCCGCGGTGGCGATCTGCGCCGCCAGCCGGGCGACCGCACGCTGGTGGCCCTGCACCAGGGCGGGATAACCCGGCCCCACCGTTTCGCTGACCTGGCTGGTGCAGGCCAGCGTGGCGGGCCGGGCGCCATGCAGCAGGCGCACACTCCAGGCCGCCTCGATCAAGGCGTAGCTGCCGGGTGCGGAATCGAACCGGCGCAGGTCCAGCTTGATCCGCAGCAGCAGCTTGCCGTTGCCGGGCAGGCCGCTGACGTCCTGGCTTCCCAGCTCGCGCGCCAGGTCGGCCGACAGCGCGCTGCGCAGCTCGTCGCCGAGCGGGGCGATCCAGCGTTCGCTGCCGAGCAGGGCCACGCCCTGCCCGCCTTCGCGCACCACCAGTTGCGGCTGGTCGACCTGCGCCGGCACGCCGACCGGCAGCAGTTCGAACGGCAGCGACGGCGCGGTCGATGCCGGCGCCACCAGTCCGCTGGCTGACGAGTCAGCCGGTGCCACCAACGTGTAGTAGTGCAACGGCGCCGAAGCGCAGGCTGCCAGCAGCAGACCGGCCGCCACGCCCACCAGATGCCTTCCGCTTCGGATCATGGCTTGCTCCCTTGCACTGGCTGAGTCGCCGTGGGCGTGGTGACGGGTTTCGTGTCGGCCGGCTTCGCGTCCGGGCGGCGGCCGCGGATCAGCGCCTCCGGATGGCCGCCCAGGTAATCGGTCAGCACGCGCAGCGAGCGCGCCATGCGCTGCAGCTGTTCCAGCGTGGCGCCCAGGTTCTGCTGCAACGGTGAGTCGCCGGCCAGTGCCTCGTTCGCCGTGCCCATGGTCTGCTGTACGCCGTGCAGGGTGTCGTTGAGCGCCGGCAGGGTCTGGCCGTTGACCTGCTTCAGCGTGCGGCTGAGCCCGGCCAGGCTCTGGTCCAGGTTGCGCCCGATGCTGTCGAACGGCACCTTGTCGAGCTTGTCGACAATCCCGGCCATCTGCTCCTGCAGCTTGTCGAAGCTGCCGGTCACGGTCGGGATGGTCAGCGGTTTCGCGGCCGGGTCGAACGCCACCTTCGGCGTCTTCGGGATGAAGTCCAGCGCCACGTACAACTGGCCGGTGAGCAGGTTGCCGGTGCGCGCCTGCGCACGCAGGCCGTGCTCGACCAGGCGGCCGATCATCTGCGACAGGTCGGGATTCTCGCCGTGCGCCTTGGCCAGCGCCTCCAGCTTGTCGTAGGCGGCGCCCAGGCGCTGCGGATAAACCACCGCGCCGACCAGCACCGGGAAACGCTGCTTCTGCTCGTCGTAGTCCAGCCGCACCGACACCACCTTGCCGATGTTGATGCCGAGGAACTCCACCGGTGCGTCCACTGCCAGCCCGCGCACCGACTGCTCGAAGCGCATGCGGATGTAGTGCGGCGTGCCGTCCGGCGGCGCCATCGCGGCGGTCTGGTCGCCGAACAGTTTGTACTCGTTGTCCTCCGGCGCCGGCGTGCTGTCGTGCGGCCCGGGCGGGTCCTGGAACGCCACGCCACC
Organism: Rhodanobacter thiooxydans; assembly: GCF_030291135.1. NCBI lineage: Bacteria > Pseudomonadati > Pseudomonadota > Gammaproteobacteria > Lysobacterales > Rhodanobacteraceae > Rhodanobacter > Rhodanobacter thiooxydans. Next base: position 2,300,335 of record NZ_CP127409.1, read on the forward strand.
GGCCAGCACGGTGGCCAGCGACTGCGTGTTGAGCTTCAGCCCGTTCGCGCCGATCGACACGTCCACGCCGCTGGCGTTCCAGAAGCGCGACGAGCGGGTGACGAACTTGTCGTTCGGACCGTCGACGAAGATGTGCAGCGAGACGCCCTTGCCGTCCTGGTCCAGCTGATAGGACGCCACCCGGCCAACCTGGATGCGCCGGTAGTACACCGGCGAGCCAATATCGAGCGAGCCGAGGTCGTCGCTGTGCAGGATGAAGCTGCGCCCCGGCGCGCCATGGTTCACCGCCGGCGGCAGCTCCAGCCCCTTGAACTCATCCTCGTAGTCGTTCGAATCGCCCACGTCGGCGCCGATGAAGGCGCCCGACAACAGGGTGTCGATGCCGGACACGCCGCCCAGCCCGATCCGCGGACGCACCACCCAGAAGCGGGTGTCTTTGGTGGCGAAGCCCTCGGCGCTCTTCTCCAGCGCCACGTTGACCAGCACGTGGCTGCGGTCGCCGCTCAGGTGGATCTTGTTGACCCGTCCGATCACCACGTTCTTGTACTTCACCGGGGTCTTGCCGGCGTCCAGGCCCTCGGCGCTCTGGAAGCTGATGGTGATCTGCGGGCCGGCCTGCAGCCAGTTGTTGATCACCAGCGACAGCCCGACCAGCGCCGCCAGCGCCGGGATCAGCCAGATCAGCGAGGCATTGAAGCGGCGCCGCTTCACCACCGGCCGCGGCAGTTCGCCGCCGCCCGGCGGGCCTTGTTCGATGGGCTTGTCGTCAGTCATCAGAATCCTTGCCATCCCAGATCAGGCGGGGGTCGAAACTCATCGAGGCCAGCATGGTCAGCACCACGGTCAGGCCGAAGAAGATCACGCCGGGCAACGGCTCCACCAGGCTCAGCACGCTGAAACGCACCAGCGCGGTCAGCAACGCCACCACGAACACGTCCAGCATCGACCAGTAGCCGATCAGCTCGACCAGTCGATAGAGTCTTGCACGTTGCGGCCGCGCCCAGCCGCTGCCTTGCTGGCTGCTCACCAGCAAGGTGCCCAGCGCGAGGAACTTCAGCACCGGCACCACGATGCTGGCGGTGAACACGATCACCGCCAGGTTCGGCGAGCCCTTCACCCACAATTCCACCACGCCGCTGATGATGGTGTTGTCGTCCACGTCGTTGAGGCTGGCGGTGCGCATGATCGGCAGCACGTTGGCCGGGATGTACAGGAGGAACGCGGCGATCAGCAGCGCCCAGGTGCGGCGGTAGCTGTCCGGCTTGCGCCGGCGCAACGTGCTGCCGCAGCGCGGGCAGGCCATCGCGTCGTCCACGCCGTCGCCGTCCAGCTGCGGGTCGCCGGGCACGTTGCGGCACACCAGCCCGCACACCGTGCAGGCGATCAGGCCCAACTCGGCGGCGCGCGGCAGGGCGCTCACGCGGTCGACTCCGGCACGTCGTCCCACAGCTGGCGCAGGTCCACCCCGGCGAAGATGGTGATCAGCAGGGTCAGCGCCGCGTAGGCGTAGATGCCCGGGTCCGGCGTCACGTCGAAATAGGTATGCGCCTTGACGATCGCCACCAGCGCACCGAGCACGAACACCTCGCTCATCGTCCACGGTCCAAGCCGGTACAGCGCCACCATCAGCCGCACGAAGCCCGGCGCGCGCCGCCCGGCCCGGGCGAACCACAGCAGCCAGCCCAGCAGCAGCATCTTCAGCAGCGGAAAGAAGAACAGCGTGGCGGCCACCAGCACCGACACCACCTTGGCCTGCTCCTGCCACATCGCGATGATCACGCCCCACAACGTGGTGCTGCTCTGCTGGCCGCTCAGGCCCAGCGTCACGATCGGCCACATGTTGGCCTGCACGAACACGATCATCGCGGTCAGGATCAGCGCCAGCATCGCGTTCACGCCCAGCGCGTGATGGCGCTCCAGCTCCGCCTGGCAGCGCGCGCACGTCGCCACGTCGCCGCGCGCCAGCGTGCGCCGGCGATAGACCGTATCGCATTGCTCGCAGATCAACAGCGTTTCAGGTGAACCCATGCGCATGCAGCCGGTGCCTTGCTTCGGCGTGACGATCCGCGGATTCTCGCAAATCTATCGTGAACGCGCCGCTTGATATGCTGCGCCGCGACCCTGATCTGAACCGGCACCTGCCGAGCTGGAGTTTCCCGTGACCGATGCCGCCGCCGTTTCCCCTGTCTTCGACGTGGACCAGCAGACCTTCGAAGCCGACGTGCTGCAGGCCTCGCTGACCACGCCGGTGCTGGTGGATTTCTGGGCGACCTGGTGCGAGCCGTGCAAGACGCTCGGCCCGATGCTGGAAAAACTCGCCGCCGAGTACCACGGCGCGTTCCGGCTGGGCAAGGTCGACGTGGACACGCAGCAGGAGCTGGCCGGCATGTTCGGCATCCGCAGCATTCCCACCGTGGTGCTGGTCAAGGACGGCCAGGTGCTCGACGGCTTCACCGGCGCGCTGCCCGAAGGCCAGCTGCGTGAATTCCTGTCGCGCCACGTGCAGCCGCTGGAAGCGCCCGCCGAACCCGCCGAAGTAGCGGCCGTGGCGGAAACCCCGGAGCTGGCGATCAACCGCCTGCAGCAGGCGATCGCCACTGAACCGAACCGGCCCGAACTGAAACTCGACCTGGCGCTGGCACTGATGCGCGCCGGCAACGTCGCCGCCGCCGAGGCCGAGCTGGCCGCGCTGCCAGCCAACCTCGCCACCGACGCGCGCGCCATGCGCCTGCGCAGTGAACTGGAACTGGCCCACGCACTGCAAGACGCTCCCGGCATCGCCGAACTGCAGCAGCGCGTGCAGGCCGACGCCAGCGACTGGGCCGCCCGCGACCAGCTCGGCGTGCATCTGCTGCTGCAAGGCGACGCCGAAGCGGGCCTGGAACAATTCCTCGTCATCCTGCAAAAAGCCCGCGACTGGAACGACGGCCAGGCCAGGAAACGCCTGCTCGCCGCCTTCGCCACGCTGGACGACGCCGAACTGGTCGGCCGCTACCGCCGACGGATGGCCTCGCTGCTGTTCTGACCCGTCCGCTGGAACGCGACGTGGCACAGGGCGGGCACGGCCCGCCAGTCCCCGGCTTTCCGGCAACACGAAAGCGGCGGACAGTGTCCGCCCTGCCGAAAAGCGTATCCATACTGGCGCGTACGTTCGGGTATGATCGCCCCTCCCCCGCCTGGACCAGCCCCGCATGCGCGCATCGACTTTCCGTCGCCTGCTCAACCTGTGGCCACCCTACCTGTTCAGCGGCATCCGCGTGCTGTCGATCAGCGACGACTACACCGAGGCGAAGGTGGTGCTGCGGCTGCGCCCGTGGAACCGCAACTACGTGAAGAGCCAGTTCGGCGGCAGCCTGTTCGCGATGGTCGACCCGTTCTGGATGCTGCTGGCGATGCACCAGCTCGGCCGTGACTACTACGTGTGGGACAAGGCCGGCACGATCGACTTCGTCGCGCCCGGCTACGAGGATGTTTACGCACACTTCAAACTCGAAGCCGGCGTGGTCGACGAGCTGCGCGCCGCTGCAGCCGGCGGCGACAAGGTGCTGCGCTGGTTCGAGACCGAGGTGACCACCGCCGGCGGCAAGCTCATCGCCGTCGTGCGCAAGCAGCTCTACGTGCGGCTGAAACCGAAGGCCCGGTAATCGCGCAAGGCGCCCCGCCTGATTCGCACGAGCGCGGAAAAAATCACAGCATCCCCGACACCGGCGCCTTGCTCCTCCCCCTGCTTGCAGGGGGAGGTTGGCGACCGCAGGGAGTCCTTCAGGTGAGGGGGTCGCTCCATGCGCGGCAAGAGCACCCCACCCCAGCCCTCCCCTGCGACCGAAGGAAGTCCCTTTGGGACAAGCAGGGGAGGGAGAAAGGCGCCCTTGACCCCTCCCCTACACCGGCCGTCCGCATAATCGCCGCAACGAACCTGCGGACAGCACCATGACCCTGGTCGACACCCTGCTGCAACGCGCCCGGCATCTGGCCCCGGGCAGCTTCGCGCTGGTGATGGCCACCGGCATCGTCTCCATCGACGCTAGTCAGCACGACCTGCCGTGGGTAGCGCGGGCGCTGCTTGCGCTCAACCTGCTCGCCTTTGCCTGGCTGCTGGCACTGAGCCTGCTGCGCCTGGCGCGCTTCCGCCACGAACTGGTCGCCGATTTCGTACACCCCGGCCACGGCGCCGGCTTTCTCACCTTCGCCGCCGCCACCTGCGTGCTGGGCAGCCAGTGCCTGCTGGTGGTGCATTGGCCATGGGCGGCGCGTGGGCTGGCGGTGGCCGGAGCGCTGGCCTGGGCGCTGCTGACCTATCTGTTCCTCGCCGCCGCCATCACCGCGCGGATCAAGCCCGGCTTCACCCGCAGCATCAACGGCGGCTGGCTGGTCGCGGTGGTGGCGACCCAGGCATTGGCGGTGCTGATGACCCTGCTGCTCGCCGACGATCCCGCGGCCGGTGCCAGCTGGCTGTTCGGCGCGCTGTGCCTGTACCTGCTCGGTGCCGCGCTGTACCTGCTGATCATCACCCTGGTCGTCTACCGCATGCTGTTCTTCCCGCTGCGTGCGCGCGAGTTCACCCCGCCGTACTGGATCGACATGGGCGCGCTGGCGGTGACCACGCTGGCCGGCAGCCTGCTGGTGATCCACACCCCGGCGAGCGGCGCGCTGGCCGCGCTGCTGCCGTTCGTGAAGGGCTTCACTCTGTTCTTCTGGGCCACCGCAACGTGGTGGATTCCACTACTGGTGTTGCTGGAAATCTGGCGCCATGGCCAGCGCCACGTGCCGCTGCGCTACGAAACGGACGACTGGGACATCGTGTTCCCGATCGGCATGTACACCGTGGGCACCTACGCGCTGGCGCAGGCGCTGCAGCTGGATTTCCTGCGGGTGATTCCGGCTGTCGGCGTCTATGTCAGCCTGCTGGTGTGGGCGTTGGTGGCCGGCGGGGCGCTGTTGCGCGGGTATCGCGGTTTTCGCGTTGGCGGGCGGCGGCATCCGTTGCGGTGACGATGCAATCCGCATCTTGCAGGAGCGACTTCAGGCGCGATGCTCCTGGCTGTTTCCGCATGCATGGCGAAGAGCTTTCAGAGCAAGAGCTTTCGTCCTCCTTCGGAGGGCGAGTCACTTTCTCTCGCTTGCCCGAGAGAAAGTAACTCGGCTGCCGCAGGCAGACGAAAGCTTTTGCTCTGATGGTCCACCAAGCAGGAGCATCGCCCGCGAGCGGGCTCCTGCAAAGGTATTCGTTGCAGGGCAAAGTGCGATGCCTGCCTTCGCAGGCATGACGGATGTGGGAGGGCGCAGCGCAAACCGCCCTCGCCTACAATGCGGAATCCCCCGCACCCGGATCACCCCATGCCCCGCCTGCGCGTCAAACGCTACCTGCTCACCGGCCTGCTCACCTTCCTCCCGCTGTGGGTGACCTGGCTGGTGTTCAAGTTCGTGCTCGGCCTGCTGGCCGGGATCGGCGCGCCGCTGGTGGAGGCGCTGTTGAACGGGCTGGCGCTGGTGGCGCCGCACGCGGCCGAGTCGCTGAAGATGGAGTGGCTGACCTTCATCGTGGCGCTGCTGGTGACGCTGCTGGCGCTGTACCTGCTCGGTTTCATCGCCAACCGGGTGATCGGCCAGCGCTTCCTCGACGCGTTCGACGCGCTGCTGGCGCGCATCCCGCTGGTGCAGACGATCTACGGCGGCACCAAGAAGCTGATGGCGGTGCTGCAGAACAAGCCCAGCGGCATGCAGCGCGTGGTGCTGATCGATTTTCCGCGCCGCGGCATGAAGGTGGTGGGCTTCGTCACCCGGGTTATGGTGGAGGAAGGCAGCGGTCGCGAGATGGCGGCGGTGTATATCCCGACTACGCCGAATCCCACGGGCGGCTACCTGGAACTGGTGCCGGTGGATGAGCTGACGCCGACCGACTGGACGATGGACCAGGCGATGGCGTTCATCATTTCCGGCGGCGCGGTGGCACCGGATACGTTGCCCGCTTCGCCGGCGCTGCTGCGCCGCGATGAAAGCGGAAACCAGGCATGAATCTGCGTTGCGTCCTGTGGTCCGCCCTGCTCGGCGTGGTGTCGCTGAGCGTCCACGCCACCAGCCCCGCCACCACCGACTGGACCACCCCGGCCGAGGCCGCGCAGTTCCGCACCACGCCGAGTTACGCCGACACGCTGGCCTACCTTGAGCGGCTGCAGCGCGCGGCGCCGGGCGTGATCCGGCTGGAAACCTTCGGCACCACGCCGCAGGGGCGGCCGATGACGGTGGTGATCGCCAGCGCCGGCGGCACGTTCGACCCGGCCGCCGCGCGCGCCGCGCACAAGCCGGTGGTGCTGCTGCAGGCTGGCATCCACCCCGGCGAGATCGAGGGCAAGGACGCCGGGCTGATGCTGCTGCGCGATATCGCGGTCAGCGGCAAGGTCCCGCACCTGCTCGACCATGTGGTGCTGGTGTACATCCCGGTGTTCAGCGTGGACGGCCACGAGAACTCCTCGCCGTACCACCGCATCAACCAGAACGGCCCGGCCAGCATGGGCTTCCGCGGCCAGTCGCAATACCTCAACCTCAACCGCGACTACGTCAAGGCCGATGCGCCGGAGATGCGCGCGTGGCTGAAGCTGTGGCAGAAGTGGCTGCCGGATTTCCTGATCGACGTGCACACCACCGACGGCGCCGACTACCAGTACGACCTCACCTGGTACACCGAGGACCCGCACAAGCTCGACCCGGCGGTAAGCACGTGGCAGCACGACGCGATCGTCAATCACGCGCTGCCCGCGTATGAAAAGCGCGGCCACCTCGCCTCGATCTACCTGGAGTTCAAGGACGGCCGCGACCCGCGCAAGGGCATCGTGAACTTCGGCTCCGGCCCGCGCTTCTCCACCGGCTACGCGGCACTGCAGAACCGCCCTGCGCTGCTGATCGAAACGCACATGCTCAAACCCTACGCCGACCGCGTGCGAGCCGTGTACGACCTGGTCGAGCTGATGCTGGAACAGATCGGCGCACAGCCGGCCGCCCTGCTCGCGGCCACCGCGAAGGCGGACGCCGACACCATCGCCCGCGCCGGCGAGGCGAACGCGCGGGTGGCGCTGAACTTCAAGCCCGATCCGCAAGCGACGAAGTTCGAACTCAAGGGCTACGCCTTCACGCTGAGCCACAGCGACATTTCCGGCAGCGAGTGGATCCATTACGACCCGCACGCGCCGAAGAACTACACCATCGACAACTGGAACGGCCTGCTGCCGGACCTGTCGGTCGCCCCGCCCGCTGCCTATGCGGTGCCGGCGCAGTGGACGACGGTCATCGACCGGCTTGATGCCCACGGCATCGCCTACCGCCGCACCGAGCGCCCGTTGACGATCCGCGCCGAGGGCTACCAGCTGGACGACCCGAAGTGGGCCAGCCAGCCGTTCGAGGGCCACCTGATGCTGCGCGACTTCAACCTGCACGCCGTGCCGCGTGAAGTGACCCTGCCGGCCGGTTCGGCGATCGTGCCGCTGGACCAGCGCGCGGCCAACGTGGCGATCGAATTGCTGGAGCCGCAGGCGCCGGACTCGCTGCTGCGCTGGGGCTATCTCGACGCAGTGTTCGAGGCCAAGGAGTACGGCGAGCCGCGTGTGGTCGAGCAGCTGGCGCGCGAGATGCTGGCGAAGGACCCCGCGCTGAAGGCTGCGTTCGAACGGAAGCTGCACGACGATCCTGCCTTCGCCGCCAACCCGCGCGCGCGGCTGGCGTTCTTCTTCGAGCGCTCACCCTGGTACGCCGCCCAGCGCGTCGGCGCCTACCCGGTACTGCGCCTGGACGCGGCGGCGTGGCGGCAACTGGCACCCTTGGCACCCGCTCCCGACCTGCCGCAACCCTGACCTTTGACACTGTGCCACCCATGACGTTTGGCCTAGCGTGAACGGCCATGCCCGCGTTCCGGGGGGGACCCGACGGCGCGGCCAGACGACACCACCCATCATTCACAGAGGGATATCCATGACCAAGCAGTTTCTGAAGCCACTGGCGCTGGCGCTGGCCGTCAGCCTGGCGTTGACCGCCTGCGGCAAGCACGAGGCAGCCAGCACCGCCCCGGCGCCGGCCAGCACCGCACCGGCCGCCGCCAGCACCACTGCCGCCGCCGACCTCGGCAAGAGCATCTTCGACGTCAGCGAGCTGGGCGACAGCGCGCAGGCGTGCCAGGACTTCAACAGCTTCGTCAATGCCAAGTGGGTCAAGGCCAACCCGATCCCGGCCGACCAGACCGTGTGGGGCGCCTTCAGCCTGCTGCACGAGAAGAGCCTGGCCGACCAGCACCAGCTGGTGGACGACGCGGTGAAGAACGCCGACGCGGCCAAGGCCGGTTCGATCGAGCAGAAGATCGGCTGGCTGTACCACTCCAGCATGGACATGGACGCGCGCAACAAGGCCGGCTTCGACCCGATCAAGGCCGACCTCGCCGGCATCGACGCGCTGAAGTCGAACAAGGACCTGCCGGCATGGCTGGGCCAGTCCTTCGCCAAGGGCGACGGCGCGGTGTTCGCCTTCGGCTCGGGCGCCGACTACAAGGACGCCAAGGTACAGATCGCCTACACCGAGCAGAGCGGGCTTGGCCTGCCCACCACCGACTACTACACCGACGCCAAGTACAAGGACATCCGCGACAGCTACGTCAAGTACCTGGCCAAGCTGTTCGAGATGACTGGCAGCAGCGCCGACGACGCCGCCAAGCAGGCCGCGCTGGCGATGAAGTTCGAGACCGACCTGGCGCAGCACTCCATCCCGCGCGTGGAAATGCGCAAGCCGGAAAACCAGTACCACTTCGCGACCGTCGCCGAGGCGAACAAGGTCACCCCGCACTTCGACTGGAACACGTTCTTCAAGTCGCAAGGCGTCACCGTCGACAAGGGCTTCTCGCTGTCGCAGCCGAAGTTCTTCGCCGAGTTCGACAAGCTGGTCGCCAGCGCGCCGATGGACGAATGGAAGGCCTACCTGAAGGCGCACACCATCTCCAACGCCGCCACCGCCCTGTCCGAGCCGTTCGTGGACGCGCAGTTCGATTTCTACGGCAAGACCCTGCGCGGCCAGCCGGAACAGCAGCCGCAGTGGAAGCGTTCGCTGACTGCGGTCAACGGCGCGATGGGCCAGGCGCTGGGCCAGCTCTACGTAGCCAAGTACTTCACCCCCGAGGCCAAGGCCCGCGCGGAAGAGCTGGTCACCAACGTGCGCGACGCGCTGAAGACGCGCATCCAGAACCTCGACTGGATGAGCGAGGAGACCAAGGCCAAGGCGCTGGACAAGTGGTCCAAGTTCCTGCCCAAGATCGGCTACCCGGAACACTGGCGCAGCTGGGACGGCCTGAGCATCAGCAAGGACGGCTACTACGCCAACATGCAGGCGGCCAGCAAGTTCAACTACGAGTACGACATCGCCAAGATCGGCAAGCCGACCGACCGCCAGGAATGGGGCATGACCCCGCAGACGGTCAATGCGTACTACAACCCGACCGACAACACGATCAACTTCCCGGCCGCGATCCTGCAGCCGCCGTTCTTCAATGCCAAGGCGGATGATGCGATCAACTACGGCGGCATCGGCGCGGTGATCGGCCACGAGGCCAGCCATGGCTTCGACGACCAGGGCAGCCAGTTCGACGGCGACGGCAACAACGTCAACTGGTGGACCGACGCGGACAAGAAGAAGTTCGAGGCGCGCACCGGCAAGCTGGTCGACCAGTTCAACAACTACGCGCCGTTGGCCGACCACCCCGAGCTGCATGTCAACGGCACGCTGACCCTGGGCGAGAACATCGCCGACCTGGGCGGCCTGAACATCGCCTATGACGCGCTGCAGACCGCACTGAAGAAGAACCCGGCCGAAGCCGACAAGAAGATCGACGGCTACAGCGAAGACCAGCGCTTCTTCCTCAACTGGGCCCGCGTGTGGCGCGGCGATATCCGCGAAAAGGCGCAGATGGTCTATCTGAACGCCGATCCGCATTCGCCGATGAAGTTCCGCGCGATGGGCGCGCCGTCGAACATGCCGACCTTCGCCAGTGCGTTCCGGTGCAAGCCGGGCGACGCGATGGTGCGTGCGGACGACAAGCAAGTGAAGATCTGGTAAGTCCGTGGCCGTCGCGGCTTCGGCCGCGGCGGTCAGCCTGCCAGCCCGGAAACGCCGCGCCCGTGCGCGGCGTTTTCCGTTTCGGCGTCGACGGATTCCACGGCGGCAGCAAGACCGGTGCCAGCGTCCGCCCTCCGCGGCGGCGGCGCAACGGTTCCCAGCGCGCGCCATGGGGCGGATAATCGTCGGCCCTTGATGCAAGACGGCCGAAACATGTTTGTCCCTGGTCAACGCTGGATCTCCTCCGCCGAACCCGAGCTGGGCCTCGGTACCGTGCTGCGCGTCGAAGGGCGCGGCGTGCAGGTGCTGTTCGCCAGGGCTGGCGTGCTGCGCCCGTACGCGGTCGACTCGGCGCCGCTGGTGCGCGCCGAGTTCCGCGCCGGCCAGCGCGTCGCCGGCAAGGGCATCGCGTTCCTGGTGGAACGGGTGGAGATCCGCGACGACCTGCTGATCTACCGCGGCGAAGGCCGCGAACTGCACGAAGGCCAGCTCGACGACGAGCAGAGCGTGAGCCAGGCCGACGACCGCCTGGTCGGCGGCCGCACCGATGCCGTGGCGCAGTTCGAGCTGCGCCTGGAAGGGCTAAAGCGGCGTGCCGAGGCACGCCGTTCGCCGATGTGGGGCTTAGGCGCGGCACGGATTGGACTGGTGCCGCACCAGCTGCGCGTGGCCGGCATCGCCGCCGCCCGGCGCCCGCCGCGGGTGCTGCTGGCCGATGAGGTGGGCCTGGGCAAGACCATCGAGGCGGGCATGATCATCGCGCGCCAGCTCGCCACCGGCCGCGCCTCGCGCGTGCTGCTGCTGTTGCCCGACACGCTGGTCTACCAGTGGTTCGTGGAGATGTTGCGCCGCTTCAACCTGAGCTTCGCGATCTACGATGAGGAACGCTGCGAGGCGCTGGAGCAATCCGGCGACGCCGGCAATCCGTTCGAGGACGAACAACTGGTGATCGCCGACTTCGGCTTCCTGGAAAGCTCGCCGAAGTACGCGCGGCAGTTGCTGGACGCGCCGTGGGATCTGCTGGTGGTGGACGAGGCGCATCATCTGGCGTGGTCGCCGGAAGCCGCCAGCCCGCGCTACACGATGGTGGAGCAGCTGGCCGCGGCGATCCCCGGCGTGATCCTGCTCACCGCCACCCCGGAACAGCTCGGCCGCAGCGGCCACTTCGCCCGCCTGCGCCTGCTCGATCCGCAGCGCTACCATGATCTGGACGGCTATCTGGCCGAGGCGGACAGCTACCTGGCGCTGTCGAAGATCGCCGACCGCCTGCTCGATGGCCAGCCACTCGACGACACGCAGCGCGCCGCCCTGACCGCGGCCTTCCACGGCGACCAGGCACTCAGCGCCCGGCTGGCCGAGCCGACCAAACCGGACAACGCACGCGAGCTGCTGGCCGCGCTGATCGACCGCCACGGCACCGGCCGCGCGATGTTCCGCAACAACCGCGCCGGCGTCGGCGGCTTCCCGCAGCGCCGGCCCGAATGGCACCTGCTGCCGATGGCTACGGTCGACGACAGCACGCGCCAGGCGCTGCTGGCCGAATTCCACGCCGACATCCAGCAGCCGTCGCCGCTGATCGAGGTCGACTACGCCGCCGACCCGCGCATCGACACCCTGATCGCCCTGCTCGATCGGCACCCGCAGGACAAGTTCCTGCTGATCTGCCGCAGCCAGGCCAAGGTGCTGGCGCTGGAGGAAGCGCTGCGCACGCGCAGCGGCGTCGGCGTGGCGCGTTTCCACGAAGGCCTCAGCATCGTGCAGCGCGACCGCAACGCCGCGTATTTCGCCCAGCCCGACGGCGCGCGCTTGCTGCTGTGCTCGGAGATCGGCTCGGAAGGCCGCAACTTCCAGTTCGCGCACCGGCTGGTGCTGTGGGACCTGCCGCTGGACCCGGACCTGCTGGAACAGCGCATCGGCCGGCTCGACCGGATCGGCCAGAAGCACGACATCGCGATCCACATCCTCGCCGTGGCCGACAGCGCCCAGCACGTGCTGGCGCGCTGGTACGACGAGGGCGTCGACGCGTTCCGCATGAGCCCGGCCGACGGCCGTGAACTGCTGCGCCGCTACGGCGAGCCGCTGACCCTGCTGGCCGACGAACACGCCCGCGGCGACGACAACCGCGACCAGGAGCTGGACGCGCTGCTGGCCGAGACCCACGCCAGCCACGAGCAGATGGCGCAGCTGATCCGCGGCGGCCGCGACCACCTGCTGGAACTGGCCGCCAGCCGCGACCTGCACGCCGACGAGCTGCAGCAGGCGTTCGCCCGCGAAGACCACGATCCGGGCCGCGACGCCTTCGTGCAACGCCTGCTGGAGGCGTTCGGCATCCATGCCGAGGAGCTCGGCGGCCAGGTGCTGCTGCTCGACCCGCAATACCTGTCCACCGACGCCCTGCCCGGCTTTGCCGAAGGCCCGCAGTCGGTGACCTTCGCGCGCGAGGTGGCACTATCGCGCGAGGAGCTGCCGCTGCTGCGGCTGGACCATCCGCTGGTCGCCGGCGCCATGGACCTGGCGCTGTCCGGCGAACAGGGCAATGCCGCCTTCATGGTCGACGACGTGCTGCCGCCGCGCACCGCGCTGCTGCAGGCGGTGTTCCTGCTCGAATGCGTGGCCGACCGGAAACTCGACGCCGAACGCTTCCTGCCGGTGCTGCCGATCGCAGTCACCGTCGACACCCGGCTGGCCGAGCGCGCCGACTTCGCGCCCAGCGAGATCGCCCTGCGCAAGGCCGGCGACCGCAACATCGAAGTGGCGCGCTACCGCAAATTCCTCGCCAAGCTGGTGCCGCCGATGCTGGAGCGCGCCGAGGCGCTGGCCGGCACGCGCGGCCAGGCACGCATCGACGAGGCGGTGGAGCTGGCCACGCAGACGCTGGATGCGGAGCTGTCACGCCTGCTGGCGCTGCGTGCAGTGAACCCGTCGGTCAGCGCGGCGGAAATCGCCGCCATCGCCGCCGAGCGCACCGCCCTGCTGGCCGCGCTGCCGCAGTCGCGGCTGCGGCTGGACGCGGTGCGCTTCGTGGTCAGCGCGGACTTCCTGGCGCTGCGCTGAAGCCCACCCTTCCCCGTGTACGGGGAAGGTCTGCGGCGCCCCTCAGCTCAAGCCGACGCCATGCGCATGCGCTGCTCGATGCCGCCCACGCGGTAGCCCACCGTCAGCAGCGCCAGCCAGATCACGCCCACATACAGCGCCACACGGGTGTCCGCGCTGTAGCCGAGCATCACCAGCACGAACGCCAGAAACGCCAGGCAGACCACGCTGCTCAGCGGAAACCAGCGCAAGCGGAAAGCCAGCGGCGACGGCTGCTGGCGGCGGAAGCGCCAGTGCGCCACCAGCACCATGCCCCAGGTCCACACCGTGTTGAAGGCGAGGATCGACATCATCATGCCGAAGATGCGCCCGGGCACCAGGTAGTTCATCAGCACGCCGAACAGCAGGAACACCAGCGTCACCAACACCCCGCGCACCGGCACGCCCTGCGCACTCAGCCGCCCCATCGCCATCGGCGCCTGCCCCTTCGTGGCCAGGCTGTGCAGCATGCGGCTGCCGCTGAACATCGTTGAGTTGAAGCTGGACAACGCCGCGGTGATCACCACGAAGTTGATCAGCCCGGCCGCCTGCGGAATGCCCAGCCTGGCGAAGGTGGTGACGAACGGACTGCCCTGCGTGCCCAGCTCGTTCCACGGGTAGATCGCCATGATCACGAACAGCGAGCCGATGTAGAAGATCAGGATGCGCCAGATCACCGAGTTCACCGCGCGCGGGATGGTGCGCTCCGGCTGCGCCGCCTCGGCGGCGGCCACGCCGATCGTCTCGATGCCGCCGAACGAGAACACCAGCACCGGCAGCGCCAGCACCATGCCGGTGACGCCGTTCGGGAACCAGCCGCCATGCGACCACAGGTTGCTGAGGCCGATCGGCTGGCCGCCGTTGCCCCAGCCCAGCCAGATCATCGCGCAGCCGCCGGCGATCATCGCCACCACCGTGAGCACCTTGATCAGCGCGAACCAGAACTCCAGCTCGCCGTAGACCTTCACCGCCATCAGGTTCAGCCCGCCGATCATCGCCACGCTGGCGAACGCCCAGATCCACTGCGGCGACCCCGGAAACCACGCCTTCATGTAGATGCCGACCGCGGTGCTCTCGGCAATGCCCACGCCCATCATCAGGATCCAGTAGTTCCAGCCGGTGAGGTAGCCGGCGAACGGGCCGAGGTACTTGTGCGCGTAGGTGCTGAACGAGCCGGCGATCGGCTCGTGCGCGGCCATCTCGCCCAGCGCGCGCATGATGATGAAGATCATCGTGCCGCCGAACAGGTAGGCGAACAGCAGCGACGGCCCGGCCAGCTGGATCGTGCTGGCGGAGCCGAGGAACAGGCCGGCACCAATGCACATGCCCAGTGCCATGAAGGTGATGTGGCGCGGGGTGAGCTGGCGCTGCAGGGCCTGGGTCATGGGTATGTTCGTGGCGTGGAAGCGCTCAGCGTAACAGGCGCCGCTTTGGCTTCCACGGCAGCCGCCCGCGCCAGTACTGGATCAGCACCAGGCCACCCAGCATGCCGCCGAGATGGGCGAAGTGGGCCACGCCCGGCTCGATCCCGGTCACGCCCATGGTCAGTTCCGCCGCGGCGTAGAGGATCACGAACAGCCACGCCGGCATCGGGATCGGCAGGAAGATCAGCATCACCTTCTCGTGCGGATACAGCATGCCAAACGCCAGCAGCAGGCCGAAGATTGCACCGGACGCGCCCAGCGTGGGCCCGTACTCGGCCGGAGGGAAGAACCACAGCACCGCCAGCTGCAGCAGCGAGGCGACGATCGCGCAGACGAAATAGTAGATGGTGAACTCGCGCGCGCCGAAGGTGCGCTCGATCGCGCCGCCGAACATGTACAGCGCAAGCATGTTGAACATGATGTGGGTGAAGCCGCCATGCATGAACGCGCTGGTGACGATCTGCCACACCCCGAACAGGCCGGAGCCGAGCGGCCACAGCGCGAAATATTGCAGCAGGGGCGGCCCCATCACCTGCTGCAGCAGGAACACCGCCACATTGGCGATCAGCAGGTTGCGGGTAACGGGCGGCAGGTCAAAAGGCATCAGGCAGTTTCCAGGGAATCGAGGACAGCATAACGACGCATCCCGCAGCTGACCGCACCCGCTGACGATCGTTCATCCGCTACGGCCAGCAAAAAGCCGCCTTGCGGCGGCTTGGCGCACCAACCGGCGAGGTCAGGTCAGCCCTTGCTGGCCACCTGCGCCATCGCCTCCGGACGCTTGGCACCGGCGAAACGCTTGGCCCAGTAACCTTCGCTCAGGCTGGAAATCTCCACCGACTTGCCGGCGGACGGCGAATGGATGAAGCGGCCGTTCGAGATGTAGATGCCCACATGCGAGATGCCCCGCTTGCCGTGGGTGTGGAAAAACACCAGGTCGCCCGGCTGCATGTCCGCGCGCTTGACCTTGAGGCCTGCCAGGAACTGCGACGCGGAATTGCTTGGCAACTGCATGCCGACCGCATGGGCGAACACGTAGCGGACGAAACCACTGCAATCGAAACCGGTGGAAGGGTCGCGGCCGCCACGCACATAGCGTGTGTCGCGCAGCTTCATCGCCATCGCGATCAGCGACTTGCGCAGGTCGGTGATGTTCGCGCTGGCAGCGGCCGTGGCGGCATCCTGTTCGTCTGCGGCGGCGACGTCGGCCGACGGTTCCGTCGCGGCAACGGCGAGCACCGCCGCGGCGTCGGGAAGCACGGACTGCGCCAGTGCAGCCGCCGGGTTGAAGACGGGCAGCTGACCCAGCAGTGGCGAATCGAGGTGGGCAACCGGTGAGCTGCCGATGGCGGTGGAAGCAGGGAGGTTCCTGGCTTGAAGCGGACCGGAAACCAGCAGCACGGAGATGAGCGCGGCGGCAGCGGTCAGTTGCTTGATGGGCATGCTGGAAAAAATCCCTTGTTGTTCACAGGATTAGCCGCCCAGCAGAAGCAGACGACGTGACGAAGTAGTGAACTTAACAAGAAGGGGGCGCGTAGTTGTTGGATCGAGGTTAACTGAACCCTATCGTTTCAAAAAACGGAGACGGGGCGCACATTTCATCCAACTATTTGATTTTACTTCGCTTACACCCCTACCGGGGGCTCCGGCCAGTAATACGCGTCCGGATAGGGCCGGCTGCCGAAGATCGCCGTGCCGATCCGCACCTCGGTCGCGCCCTCGGCGATGGCGAGCGGGAAATCACCACTCATGCCCATGGAAAGTCTTGTCAGATCATGGCCTTGTGTCACCGCCTGATGGCGCAGTTCGCGCAGCAGGCGGAAGCAGCCACGTACCTCGGCCGGGTCGGTGGAGTGGATCGCCAGGGTCATCAGGCCACGTACGCGCATGGTGTCGTAGCCGCGCAGCGTATTCAGGAAAGCGGGTAGCTGTTCAGGCGGGAGACCGTATTTGCTGGGCTCGACGGAAGTCTTCACCTGCACCAGCACGTCGATCGCCCGGCCTTCGTGCTGCAGCCGCCGATCCAGCGCCTCGGCCAGCTCCAGCCGGTCCAGCGACTGCACCTCGCTGGCCAGCCGCGCCACGTCTTTCGCCTTGTTGGTCTGCAGGTGGCCGATCATCACCCAGTCGATGTCGCAGTCGGCCAGCGCCGGCGCCTTGTCGCGGATCTCCTGCACCTTGTTCTCGCCGAAGCGGCGCATGCCCAGTGCCACCGCGGCCCGGATCAGCTCCGGGCCGAAGGTCTTGCTGACCGGCAGGATGGCCACCTCGGCCGGGTCACGGCCGGCCTCGCGGCACGCCGCATCGACGCGGCGGCGGACCTGCGCCCAGTTGTCGGCCAGCCAGCCGGTATCCGTGCTCATGGCCCGACGATCGCGCTCAGGCCTTGCCACCCTGCTGGTGATGGCGCGCCACCACCTCGGCCACCACCATGCTGACCTTCTTGCCGGTGGGGATGTGCAGGAACTCGTTGGGGCCGTGCGCGTTGGAATGCGGGCCGAGCACGCCGGTGATCAGGAACTGCGCCTTGGGGAATTTTTCGCCAAGCATGCCCATGAACGGGATGCTGCCGCCCTCGCCCATGTAGGTGGCTGGCGCGCCGAAATAGTGCTGCGAGGCGTCGGCCACCGCCTGCTCCAGCCATGGCGACAGCGCCGGCGCGTTCCAGCCCGAGCCGTCCTTTTCCAGGGTGAAAGTGACCTTGGCGCCGTACGGCGGGTCCTTCTCCAGCAATTGCTTGACGAACTCGCCGGCCTTGGCGCCGTTCAGCGTGGGCGGCACGCGCAGGCTCAGCTTCACCGCGGTGAACGGGCGCAGCACGTTGCCGGCGCTTTCCAGCGGCGGGATGCCGCCGATGCCGGTGACCGCCAGCTGCGGGCGCCAGGTGCGGTTGAGCACCAGTTCGGCCAGGTCTTTCGTGACCGGCTGCATGCCCTCGGTCCACGGGAACTTGCTGTAGATGTCGTCGCCCAGCACCTCGGCCGAGAGCTTGGCTTGCTCGACGCGCTGTTGCGGAATGTCGACGTACAGCTCCTTCGGCTTGATCGTGCCGGTGGCCGGATCTTCCAGCCGCGTCAGCAACTCGCGCAGGATGCGGAAGCTCGACGGCACCACGCCGGAGGCGTCGCCCGAGTGCACGCCCTCTTCCAGCACCTGCACGGTGAGGTTGCCGCCGGTCATGCCGCGCAGGGACGTGGTCAACCACAGCTGGTCGTAGTTGCCGCAGCCCGAATCCAGGCACACCACCAGCGACGGGCTGCCGATGCGGTCGGCCAGGTGGTCGACGTAGAACGGCAGATCGTAGCTGCCCGATTCCTCGCAGGCCTCGATCATCACCACGCAGCGCGCGTGCGGAATGCCCTGCTCGTGCAGCGCCAGCAGCGCGGCCAGCGAGCCGAAGATCGCATAGCCGTCGTCGGCGCCACCGCGGCCGTACAGCTTGTCGCCCTTGAGCACCGGTGTCCACGGGCCGAGGCCCTCGGCCCAGCCGGTCATCTCCGGCTGCTTGTCGAGGTGGCCGTAAAGCATCACGGTGTCGTCTCCCTGGCCCGGCACTTCGATGTAGATCAGCGGCGTACGTCCTTCCAGCCGCACCACTTCCAGCGTGGCACCGGGCAACTGGGCGAGCTTGGAGCGCGCCCAGGTTTCCATCAGCTTGACCGCCGCATCCATGTAGCCGTGCGCCACCCAGTCCTTGTCGAACATCGGCGACTTGTTGGGGATACGGATGTATTCGACCAGCTGCGGCACGATCTCGTCGTCCCACAGGCCACCGACGAAGCGGGAAAGGCGGGCAGTATCCATGGCTCACTCCATCAGGCGAACAAGATCGGCATTGTAACAGCGCGCCTCCACTGCACCGACACGCGACCGGAAGCCGCCCACAGGCGAAAGCGCCCGGCGCGCACACCAACCCTGCGGCGTCTCCCACTGCGTGGCCCTTCGCCGCGGCGGCATAGTGCGCCGGCGGCACCTGGATGCCGTCATCCATCGCCCAAGGAGAAAGGCCATGTTCAACAAACTCGCCGCTGTCGCCCTTGCACTCGCCCTGGCCATGCCGGGGCTGCTGCTCGCTGCCACGCCGGTCAACATCAACCAGGCCGACGCGGCCGCCATCGCCAAGTCGTTGGACGGCATCGGCCCGGCCAGGGCCGAGGCGATCGTGGCTTGGCGCGAAGCCCACGGCCCGTTCAAGAAGGCCGACGACCTCAAGCACGTCAAGGGCATCGGCAAGGCCACGATCGAGCGCAACCGGGCCGCCATCCTGCTCAGCGACGATGCTGCCGCCGCTACGGACGCCCCCGTCAGGACGGCGCACAAGAGCAAGAAGGCCGCCGTGGCAGAAGCCGCCGTCGAGGAATAACCGGCGGGCGAGCTACCGTCGGCAGGGAACCCGGCGGCGTGGCCCACGGCGGGCCGCGCCGCTTGCGCTACACTCGCGCGCCCCTTCCTCCCTCATGCCGCCATGATCCTGCCGCGCTACCACATCGCCGCCTCCGCCATCCGTGGCGCCGGCAACGGCCTGTTCCTCGACGAAGCCGTGGCGGCGGGGTGCATCATCACCGCGCCGGACGGCATCGAGCAGACCTTCCGCTACGCCGACATCATGGCTTCATCGGAGCTTCGCGCGCAGTTCCACGCCAGCGCGCGCTGGTTCGAGGACCGCTACACGCTGTCGCCGGACTGGCCTGACGAGTGCTACATCAACCACAGTTTCACGCCGAACGGGCTGTGGCACCTGGGTTTCGTGTTTGCCCTGGCCGAGCTGCCCGCCGGCAGCGAGATCACCGTGGACTACCGGCACCTGCTGCCGCCCGGCCAGGCCGAGGATTTTGTCGATTCGGTCACAGGTGAGACAATCGCCGGATTGTCCTGGCAGGAGAGCCTTGCCAGCAGCACCCACGCACTGGCTGAACTGCTGGCTGCCGCCCACCGTTGACCGTGATGTTCGATATTCCAACCATTGAAACGGCGCGCCTGCGCCTCACCGCACTCACCGAGCGGCATTTCGACGACTACGCCGCCATGCTGGCCGACCCGGACAGCACGCGCTGGATCGGCGACGGTGAACCGCTGGACCGCACCAACGCCTGGCGTTCGCTGGCGATGCTGCTGGGTCACTGGCAGCTGCGCGGCTTCGGCATGTGGGCGCTGGAGCTGAAAGGCAGCGGTGAGTTCATCGGCCGCGCCGGCCTGATGTACCCCGACGGCTGGCCGGACCTGGAGATGGGCTGGATGCTCAAACCCGAGCACCGCCACCACGGCTACGCCACCGAGGCGGGCACTGCCGTGCTCGAATTCGCCTGGAACCAGCTGCATGCCCAGCGCGTGATCAGCCTGGTGCGGATTGGCAACGAGGCCTCCGACCGGGTCGCCGCGCGGCTCGGCGGCGAGCACATCGAGGATATGGATTTCTACGGCAGCCACAGCCACGTGTTCGCCTACTACCCGCCGCATCGCGAGCACCGCCGCGCCTACGGCTAGGCATGCCTGACCAGGCTCGGCACGTCCCGACCCCGGCGAATGGCAGAAGGCGCAACGCGCCCTCTGCCACAACCCGTCAGATGGCCAGCGGCAAGCCGCTGCCGGCCCGCGATGACGACAGCGAACGCGCCACCTCGGCCAGCGCGAACAACCGCGCCACGCGAACCCAGCCGATCACCAGCACCACCAGCTGCGCCAGCAGCACCGCCAGCACCAGGCCGGTAAACCCGATGGCAGGGGTGTGCACGCGCCCGATCCCCAGCGCCAGTGCAATCGTGTAGCCGACCACGCTGATCAGCACGTAGCTGATCAAGGTGCTGAACGGGCGGCGCAGCAACTGCATGAAGCCGCGACCGAAGGCGCGCGTGGCCGAACGCAGTCCCGTATCGGCAATGAACGCGGCCCGACCCGACTCGACAATCGCCTGCGCCAGCACGAACAGCACGCCCGCGACGAACAGGGCCAGGTGCGAGGCACGGTCGGCTTCCGATTCCAGTACCGCCTTGTCACTGACGCCATCGGCCATGTGCAGCGCGACGCCGATCAGGGCGCCCATTGCCGCGTACGGCAGGATCGACCACAGCATCAGGCGGAACATGCGGCCGTACTCGACGATGCCGCACTGAAGCAGGTGGCTGAAGCCCAGCGCACGGCCGGCACGGCCGGCCCCCACCACCATGCCGTTGAGAAACGGCAACAGCAGCAGCGTCAGCAACATGCCCAGCAGGGCAAGGCCATTGAACCAGCTGGAAAGCTGCAACGTCGACATGACGTCGCCGACCATCGTTGCGCTGAAGCGCGTGGCCCACGCCTGCGCGTGGATGGAGTGGTCAAGCGCGCCACTCAGTGCGCGCCAGATCGGCAGGCTGACCACGGCGGTCGGCAACAGCAGCAGCAGCACCCAGAGCAACAGCAGGCGCCATTGCATGGCGGCGAAAGGCGCACGCATCACGGCAGCGGAATCCACGCGGCGGGACATACGTCCAGTCTTCATCACAGTGACCCCACCAGGGCATAGAACGTCTGAAAGAAGGAAGCCAGATCTGCGCTCCACCGACGCGAGGCGCTGCCATCGGCCTTGATGGTCCGGCTGTCGTTGATGCTGTTTGCATCCAGGTAGATCTTCTGACCGGGATCGACCGTGGCCGACACCGCCTTCACCGGCCTGGTGAAGGTGAAACGCTTCCAGCGACTGGCGTCATCCCAGTGCACCGTCTCGCTGCTGTCGTCGGCAAACTTGATCAGCACGGTGCGCGGCACCGCGGCACCGGTGCGGCGCACCGTGATCGTCGACTGCCACGGATACGGGCCACCGTATTTGGCATCCTTGTGCGCCTTCTTCCAGGCGGCGCGCGCGTCGTCGATCTGCTTGTCGATGTCCTTGTCGGTCAGCGTGATGCGCTTGCCGTCGCGCACCTCGGTACCCGTGCGCGGCACCTGCTCCTCATTGTCGATCGAAACCACGCTGGCATCGATCTTGTCGGTGCCATAGACCTGCGAGGCGAAGATCGCATGCACCAGCTCCGGCTTGCCGGAGCCCTCGGCCAGTGCGTCGCGCAGGTCGGCGGCGTCGGGGTGGCGGAACTTCCAGCGTTCGTAGTACAGCTTCATCGCCTTGCTCATCGCCTCGTGCCCAAGCAGGTTTTCCAGCGTGCGCATGGTCGCGGCCGTGCGCGCGTAGACCGAGCCGTAGCTGCTGCTGGACATGCGATCCCACGAATTGGCATCGAGCGAGTCGGCCGGCGTGCCGATGCCCAGCACGCCACTGAGCCGTTCCGCCTCGAACGGGTTCACGCTCGGCGTGATGCCCAGCCGCTTCAAGAGCGGCGTGGTGGCAAAGATGTCCTGCTTGCGATCGACCAGCATGCGATCGTCCCAGTACTCGTTCATGCCCTCGTCGAGCATCGGCTCCTCGAATTCGTTCGAGCCGAGGATGCCCATGAAATAACCATGGCCGAACTCGTGGATGGTGACGAAATCGATCATGTACTGGCTGATCGTGTCCGGCGTGACCTTGTTCATGCCATCGGCCGTGAAGAAGGTCGGGTACTCCATGCCGCCCGCTTCACTGGCGTTGTAGGGCGGCACCACGGCGGTGACCGTGCGGTAGGGATACGGCCCCAGCGTGTCGGAGAAATAGGTCAGCGAATCGGTGGTGGCCTTGAGCACCGGCTGCGCGCTGGCCTCGTACTCGGGCGGGTAGATCACCTGCACGACGACGGTGGGGCTGCCCGGCCCGGTCCAGCTGGTGCGCTGCACCTTGTAGCCCGGCGCCGCGATCCAGGCGAAATCCTCCACATCGGTCTGCACGAAACGGTGGGTGACCTTGTCGCCGTCCTGCACCGGCGCGCCCTGCTCTTCGCCCACCGCGCCCACGGTGTAGCCCTTGGGCACCGTCAGCTTGACGTCGTAATTGCCGTAATCGGCATAGAACTCGCTGTGGAAGTGGAACTCGTGCGCGTTCCAGCGCGGCGCCGTGGCACCACGCTCGCCGGGCAGTTCCAGCACGGCAATCTTCGGGAACCACTGCGCGACCAGATGGAAATCGCCGAACCAGCCGGTGCGCTCGACCACGCGCGGCAACTGGTCGTGGAAGTCGATATCCAGGCTCAGCGTGCCTTGCGCCGGCACCGCCTGCGGCAGGTCCAGCTCGACCACGGTCTTGTCGGTCTTCGGGCCGCCATCGGGCTGCACGAAGCGCCAGCGCACGTCCTGGCCGCCCTGCTGCACCTTGTTCAACTCGATGTAGCCCCACTCGCCCTTCTTCAGGCTGGCGTTGCCGCGCGAATGACCGCTGCCGGAGAACAGGCGCCGCTCGGTGAAGAACGTGCTGCCCGGGCCTTCGAACGCATTGAGGTAAAGATGCAGGTAGATTTTCCTGACCGGCTGGTTGCTGCGGTTGCGCCAGGTCATGGTCTGCCTGCCGTCGACCGTGTGCGTGGCCGGGTCCAGCGTGGCCTGGATGGTGTAGCTCACCACCTGGTCGGACAGCGTGGCCGGATGATCGCCGCGCGGGCCACCCCACGCATCCGGTGCACTGGGCACCTGGAAATTCGCCGCATTCGCCGCGGCCAGCGGAATGTCGGCAACCACCGGACTGGCGCTGGCCGGAGCCATGGCCTGGACGGCCGGCACGTTGGTCGTCGTACTTGCCGACGTCGGCGTCTGCGCCGATGTCATTCCCGGCAATACCGCAACCGACAAGGTCACGGCACACAGGTACCTCCACTTGCGTGCAATCAGCCGCATGTTTGTCACTCCCCTGGACAAGCCCCACAGGGTGCGCCCACGCGACCCGCAAGGCATAGGCCATTGGTCATGCATGCGGTGATGACGTTGCACGGACAAACCGGCCGACCGCGTACTCAGTAGACGTCGCGCCGGTAACGCCCCTGTTCGCGCAACTGCTCGACCCGCGCCGCGCCCAATACCTCGTGCAACACCGCATCGATGCCCGGCGCCAGCCCGTCGAGGCTGCCGCAAACGTAGATGGCGGCGCCAGCCTCGATCCACGCCAGCAGTTCGCCGGCCGCCTCACGCAAGCGCTGCTGCACGTGGATACGCTCAGCCTGGTCACGCGACCAGGCGAAGTCGGCGCGTTCGATCCAGCCGCCTGCCAGCCAGCGTTCGATCTCGTCGCGGTAGAGAAAATCGTGCGCCACCTGCCGCTCGCCGAACAGCAGCCAGTTGCGCCGGTGGCCGGCGGCGATGCGCGCCTTCAGCAGCGCACGCAGCGCCGCCAGCCCGGTACCGTTGCCGATCAGGAGCAGCGGCCGTGCATCCTTCGGCACATGGAAATTGACGTTGCTGCGCACGCGCAGGGCGATCTCCGCGCCGACCGGCGCATGCTCAACAAGCCAGCCCGAACCGAGGCCGAGGTAGCCGCCGCGGCCGCGCATCTGGCGCACCAGCAGGTGGAGCGCGCCGTCGTCCGGCAACGAGGCGATCGAATACGCGCGGTGCGGCAGCAACGGCAGCCGCGCCGCCAATGCCGCTTCGTCCAGTCCATCGACCTCGCCGGCCTCGGGCAGACGGCAGCGTGCCAGCAGTTCGGCCAGCGGCAGCCGCGCCCTCCCGTGCGCCACCGGCACGCGGCCGTCCAGTCCGTTTGCCGCCAGCCACGTCGCCACCTTGTCCGGCGCATGGCGGGGGCCGATCTCGACCAGGTCGCCGGCCTGCCAGTTCGCGCCGCCCTGCAGCGGCCGCAGCTCGAGATGGAAACACGGTTCACCCACGCTGCCGGGGTTGAGCAGCCGGCGCTCGACCAGTTGCCAGCGCTGGTACTTCGGTGCCTGCCAGTCCGGCAGGTCGCTGACGCCGCTGAGCATCGCCAGGTGATGCTGCCAATGGCGCAGGCTGGCTTCATCCTCGCTGTCCACTTCCACCGGATCGAACAGTGGTTGCGCGCCGCTGGCCTGCAGCCAGCACTGCAACTGGCGGCCGAAGCCGCAGAAGTCCTCGTAGTCGCTGTCGCCCAGCGCCAGCAGCCCGTAGCGCAGGCCGTGCAGCGCCGCCGCTTGCTGCATCGCCAGGCGGCTGAACGCCCTCGCCATGTCCGGCGGCTCGCCATCGCCGGTGGTGCTGGCCACGAACAGCACACGACCAGCGCGCTGCAGTCCGGCGACATCGAGCGTGTCGATACCGTCCAGTTGCGCCGGCAAGCCGGCCGCCTGCAGGCTCTGCAGGGTCTGCCGCGCCAGCTGTTCGGCGAAGCCGGTCTGGCTGGCATAGATCACCCGCACGCCGGCCTCGGCCCGCACGCTGTGGTCCCGTGCCCCGGCCACCACTGCGACCGGCTCGTGGCCGGCAGCCATGTCCGTCACCGGCAGCGGCTTGCCTGATCCAGGCAACTGGCGGCGATGGCGCAGCCAGCCGGACAGATCCAGCCACGCGCCCAGCAGCAGCGCCGCCGAGAGCAGCACGAACCCGCCCGGCAGCATGGCATGGTGATCGGCCAACTGCGGCGCGGCCCCGATCCGCCGCGCGTGGTCGAGGGCGATCCCGACCAGCGCAAACAGCAGCAGGCCAATCAGGCACAGCGCCGAGCTGATCCGGTACCACGGATGCAACTGGCGCATTCGGGAGGTGTGGTGCCGTTGACGAGGCGGTTCCGCAGGTGCTGGTAGCTGACCCATAGTTGTCCGTGATTCATGCGCCACGCCACGCCGCGGGAACTGCGGCAGGGATGAACGGTCTGGAGGGGCGCGGCGTACTGAAGATGCGCCTGCCCGACTGCCTTATTAGACAGTAAACAAGAATCAATCTCAACAATAACTGTCGCCGGACCCCGCGGCCACTACACTATTCCGTCATTCTCCAGGAGCAGGCGATGCGCATTCTGTTGGCCGAGGACGATCCATCCATCGCCGAAGGCCTCTGTGCGTCGCTGCGCCATGGTGGCCACGCGGTGGATCATGTCGCCAGGGGCAACCTGGCCGACACGGCGCTGCGCGACCACAGTTATGACCTGCTGGTGCTGGATCTGGGCCTGCCCGCGCTGGACGGCAGCGAGGTACTGCGCCGCCTGCGCAGTCGCGGCACCGGCATGCCGGTGCTGGTGGTGACCGCCCGCGAAGGCCTGGCCGAACGTATCCGCGTGCTCGACCTGGGCGCCGACGATTACCTGGTGAAACCCTTCGCGCTGGCCGAGTTCGAGGCACGCGTGCGGGCGCTGCTGCGCCGGGCCAGCAGCCAGGGCAAGCCGGAGCTGCAGCTGGGCCGGTTGCGCCTGGACCTGCCCGGCCATCGTGCATGGATCGACCAGGCACCGCTGGAACTGACCGCGCGCGAGTTCGGCCTGCTCGAAGCGCTGGCCCTGCGCGCGGACCGCGTCACCAGTCGCGCCCAGCTGACCGCGGCGCTGTGCGACTGGGACCAGGAGCTGACCGACAACGGCCTGGACATCGCGATCCATCGCCTGCGCCGCAAGCTGCACGGCAGCAGCACCGGCGTGCGCACGATCCGTGGGCTGGGCTACCTGCTGGAAGAAATGGACGAAACCGGGAACGACCAGGCATGAATCCGCCACGCGTGCGTCCGCTGCGCCCCAGCCTGCGTCGACGCCTGCTGCTGGCCCTGCTGGTCCCGGTGGGCGTGCTGTTGCTGCTGGACGCGCTGCTGACTTACGGCGTGGCCCTGACCTATGCCAACCGGGTGCACGACCGCGACCTCAGCGACGACGCCGTGACCCTGGCAACGATGCTCGGCAACGACCGGCTCGATGGCGAGCTGACCCCGCAGGCACGCTTCCTGCTCGAATACGACCCGGACGGCCACAGCTATTTCGCCGTGAGCAGTGCCCGGCACGGCCTGCTGGCCAGCAACGGGCAACTGCCGCAGCCAGCGCAGGCGCCGGCCATCGGCGCCCGCCCGGTGCTGTACGACGCGCAGCTCGCGAAGCACGCCTTGCGCGCCGCCACGGTACACATCGCCATGAGCCACGACCCTGGCGACAGCTTGGTCGTCACCGTCGCCGAAACCCTGCGTGACCGGCACCGCCAGGCGCGGGAAATCCTGCTGCTGGCGATCGGGATGCAGTCGCTGTTGATCATCTGCGTGCTCTCGCTGGTCTGGTTTGGCGTCGGTCGCGGCCTGCGCGTGCTCGACCCGCTGACCGCGCGGCTTGCCGCCCGCACCGACGAACTCACGCCGATCGATGGTCCCGATGTACCGCAGGAAATCCGGCCGCTGACGCAGACCATCGACGCGCTGTTCGGCCGCCTGCGCGGCATGCTGGCCCTGCACGACCGCTTCATCGCCGACGCCGCGCACCAGTTGCGCACGCCACTGGCCGGGCTGAGCCTGCACGTCGAACATGCCATGGCCGATCCGCGGCCGGAGACGGTGGCCGACGCCCTGCTCCACATCCAGCGGCTGGTGCAGCGTGCCGCACGCACTTCCGCGCAATTACTGGCGCTGACACGCGCGCAGGCGCCATCACCGGAGACCGGGGAGCGCACGCTGCTGGACCTCGGCCGGTTCATCCCCGAGGCGGTCGCCGAGCGCATCCATGAGGCGATCCGGGCCGGCGTGGACCTGGGCTACGAAGGCAGCGGGCAGGCACTGCCCGTGCTCGGCGACGCCGCCAGCCTGCACGATCTGCTGGATAACCTGATCGACAACGCCGTGCGCTACGCCGGCCGTGGCAGCACCGTCACCGTCAGGCTGGCGGCGCACGCCGATGGCGGCGTCAACCTCAGCGTCGAGGACAACGGGCCCGGCGTGCCGCCCGAATTGCTTCCGCGCCTGAGCGAGCGTTTCTTCCGCGCCGCCGGCAACAACGAGGAAGGCAGCGGGCTGGGACTGGCGATCGTCCAGCGCATCGCCGAGCGACATCACGCCAGCGTGACCTACCGCAGTGCCGAACCGCGCGGCCTGTGCGTGGAAGTGCACTTTCCCGCGCCGCCGGCAATCGCCGCCCGGCCGGCATGAGAGCGACTGGCCATGATCCGCTCCGCAGCTGCGGTCCGGGCACGTCGTCACGACAGACATCAGGACGAAGAAAGATTTTTCCACGACAATGGCGCGCGACAACCTTCCCTCCACTCCCCCTCTGGTATCCGGTCCGATCATGACTCCGGGAAAGCGCACGCCGTGCCACTTCGACTGAGCAAGGCCATTCCAAAACACCGTTGGCACACATGCCTGCTCGGCGTCGTGTTCTCCGGGCTGGCCGGCTGCGCCGCGCCGCTGCCCAGGCTGGAGCCGCCGGTGCCCGCGCAATGGCAGCATGCGATCGCCTCGGACCCGGCCCGGCCGACCGACCTGCATGGCTGGTGGCATGCGTTCGCCGACCCCGACCTCGACGCGCTGGTCGACCGCGCGCTGGCCAACAACCTCGACGTGGCGCAGGCGGCCGAACGGCTGCGGGCCGTGCGCAGCCTGCACGAACGTGCCCACGCCCGCTATCTGCCGGAGCTGCACGCGCGCACCCATGACGCGATCGACCCGGACGCCAGCGCCAGCTTCTTCGTGGCCGGCTTCGATGCCAGCTGGGAGCTGGGCCTGTTCGGCCGCGCCGAAGGCACCCGGCGCGAATCGCAGGGCGCGCTGGATGCCGGTGTGGCCGACCTGCACGCCGCCCGGGTCAGCCTGGTCGCCGAAGTGGTACGCGAGTGGATCAACCTGCGCACCGCGCAGCAGCAGGAACAGCTGCTGCAGCAGATCAGCCAGCAGCGCCGGCACGCATGGGAACTGCAGCAGACGCGGCAGCACCTGCAGCTGGCGGCACCCGCCGTGGTGGACCAGGCGCAGGCCGCCTGGGCGCAGGCCGAAGCCGCCCTGGCCGCGCCACGCCAGGCCGCCGACGCCAGCGCACAGCGGCTGGCCGTCCTGCTCGGGCAGAACCACCCCGACCCGGCCTGGCTGCAGGCAGGCACGCCGCCCGAACTGGGCGCCTGGCAACTCGACGGCACCCCGGCCGAGCTGCTGCGCACGCGGCCGGAGATCGCCCGCGCCGAGGCGGACGTGCTGCGCAGCGCCGGCGAACTGGCGCTGACCCACGCCGAGCTGTTCCCCAGCATCGGCCTTGGCGCCTCGATGGTCTGGGCCACCGACATCAACAACAACCACCGCGTTTCCACCACCCCGAACGGCATCGGGTCGCTGGGCCCGGTGATCGACATTCCACTGTTCGACTGGGGCATGCGGCTGGCCGCCACGCACGCCAAGGCACATGAACTGAAAGCCAGCGTGCTGGCCTACCGGCAGGCGGTGCTGCAGGGCGTGGCCGAAGTGGAAACCGCGCTGGGCAGCCTGCAACAGCAGCGCCAGCGCGAGCAGCAGGACACACTGGCCTGGCAGGCACTGCAGCGCGCCGACCAGGCCGTGCAGGTGCGCGCCGGGCTGCAGCTGGGCAGCCCGCTCGATCGCACCGAAAGCGGGATCGCCGCCGACCAGGCCGCGCTCGAACTGGCCGATGCCCGCGCCGCGCACAGCCTGGCCTACGTCGCGCTGTTCAAGGCGCTGGGCGGCGCACCGCTGCCCGTACCGGAAACGGAACAGGCCACCTCGCCGGCGCCTGCCGGCGCCGGCGGAGTATCGCGCTGATGGTGGCCCTGGCGCGCAAGACGCTGATCTACGAGTGGCGGCGCTTCCTGCCGGCGATGCTGGCGGTCGGTTTCGCCGGCCTGCTGCAGTTGCTGCAGATCGCGCTGGTACTGGGCATCTTCGGCAGCACCAGCCTCTACATCACCGGCTCGTCGGCCGACGTGTGGGTCGGCTATCCCGGTACGCAGAGCGTGAGCCTGGGCCGCACGATCGACGCCGACGTGGAGTCGCGCCTGCTGATGGACCCGGCGGTGCAGCAGGTCGAGCCGTACCTGTGGGTCGACGGCGACTGGCGCGGACCGCACGAGACCGGTGGCGTCTCGGTGTTCGTCTCCGGCATCGACCCGGCCGCCGACGGGCTGATGTTCTCGAAGGTCCTGTCGCCCGCGCTGCGCAGGCAACTGGCCGAACCGGACGCGATCGTCATCGACCGTTCCGCGCAGGACCAGCTCGGCATCGACATCGGCCAGACCGCCACCATCAACGGCCAGCGGGTGCGCGTGGTCGGCATCAGCACCGGCTTGCGCGCGCTCGGCGGCGTCAACGTGCTGTGTTCGCTGGACACCGCACGCCGGCTGGACAACGACCCGGCCGACCTCGGGCCGACCTACCTGGTCGCCAGACTACGCGACCCGGCCCAGGCCGACGCGGTGGCGCTGCGCCTGCGCGGCGACACCGCCTTCGGCCCGTATACGGCATGGAGCGCCGGCGACTTCGCCAGGCTATCGGTGCGCTACTGGCTGTTCGACACCGGCGCCGGCGCCGGCGTGCTGTTCCTGGCCGGCATCGTGTTCCTGGTCGGTGCGGCGATCACCAGCCAGACCCTGATCGCCGCGGTCAACGGCTCGGTGCGCGAATACGCCACGCTCAACGCGCTCGGCGTGGGCGTGAATGCGTTGCGCAAGGTGGTGCTGGAGCAGGCGTTCTGGGTCGGTGCGCTGGGCCTGCTCGGCGCCAGCGTGTTCGGCGTCGTGCTGATGCTGCTGGCACGCAGCCAGGACGTGCCGGTGGTGCTGAATGTCCCGGCGGCGCTGGCCTGCATCGTCCTGGTGATGGGCCTGGCAGCCGTCTCCGGCCTGGCCGCGATGCGCAGCCTGCGCCGCGCCGACCCCGCCACCTTGCTGAGGTAGCCGCGATGCCACCTGTCCCCGCCATCGAGCCAGTGCCTGCGCCCGCGCTGCAGGCCGAGAACGTCAGCAAGGCGTTCATCTCCGGCCACCAGCGCACGCAGGTGCTGGACCACTTCTCGCTGAGCATCGACGCCGGCGAACTGACCCTGATCTCCGGCCCGTCCGGCTGCGGCAAGAGCACCCTGCTGGCGATCCTGAGTGGCCTGCAGAAGGTCGATGCCGGCCGCGTGCTGGCGCTGGGCAGCGAGCTGGGCCAGCTCGACCTGCGCGCGCTGGAACGCTTCCGCCTGCAGCACACCGGCTTCGTGTTCCAGGGCTTCAACCTGTTCCCCGCGCTGTCCGCGTTCGAGCAGGTCGAGCTGCCACTGAACCACATGGGCCTGTCGCGTGACGAGGCGCACCAGCGCACGCAACAGTCGCTGGAGGAAGTCGGCCTGGCGCACCGCATGCGGCTGCGCCCTTCCGAGCTGTCCGGCGGCGAGAAGCAGCGCGTGGCGATCGCCCGCGCGCTGGCCAAGCGGCCGGAGCTGCTGTTCGCCGACGAGCCGACCAGCGCGCTGGACGCTGCCAACGGCCAGATCATCATCGACATCCTGCACCGCATCGCCCACACCCATGGCACCACCGTGCTGTGCGTCAGCCACGACCCGCGCCTGGTCGTCCACGCCGACCGCGTGCTGTCGATGGAGGACGGCCGTATCCTCAGCGACCGGCACATTCGCACCGCGGTCATCGACAGCAAGGAAAACCCCGCATGAAGCCGCCAGCCTTCCACCCGTCATGGCGCACGCACGCCGCGCGCCTGCTCCGCCGCGGCGGCCTCGCGCTGGCCGTCGCCTCGCTGCTGCCGGCATGCTCGCCCTCCGGCCCGGCGCCGGCCGGCACCGGCACGCAAGCCGCAACCGCCTACGCCGCCGTCGCACGCGGCAAGGTCGACATCGAGGGCGGCCTGCTGAACCTGACGATGCCGCGCGAAGGCACGCTCGCCAGGGTCGCCGTGCATGAAGGCGACCACGTCAAGCAGGGCCAGTTGCTGGCGGCGCTGGACACCGAGCCGGCCCGGCTGGCGGTCGAGGCGGCCCAGGCGCAACTGGAGCAGGCGCAGGCGCAGCTGAAGCTGCTCGGGATCAAACAGGCCGCGGCGAAGCAGCGCGCCCAGCGACTGGCCGCCGCGGCCGCCGCCGGCGCCGGCGACGGTCAGAGCGCCGACGATGCGCGCGAGGCGGCGGCGCAAGTCGACGCCGAACAGCAGTCCGCTCGCGCGGCGCAGAGCATGGCCAGCCAGAAGCTGGACGAGGCCCGCTACGAGCTGAAGCAGCGCAGCCTGCTTGCCCCGTTCGACGCCGACGTGGTGCGGGTATCGGCCCAACCCGGCGCCAGCGTGTCGCCAACCTCCGGCCCGTTGTTCGTGCTGCTGCCGCAGAAGCCGCGGATCGTCCGTGCCGAACTCAACGACAGCTTCGCCGCGGCGGTGCACCCGGGCATGCCGGCCGAAGTGGTCGCCGAAAGCGGCGGCGACCATGCCCGCTGGAGCGCACACGTGCTGCGTATCGGCCAGGTCTACGGACCGGCCACGCTGGAGAACGACCCGCAGATACGCGCCAATGCGCGCACGGTGGAATGCGTGCTGGCGTTCGACCAGCCCGACGCCGGGCAGACCCGTGGGCTGCGCATCGGCCAGCGCGTGATGGTGCGCTTCGGCCATGCCGCGACACCGGCCGCCGCCGCATCGAAAGACTGAGGAAACCGCCGGCTGCGAATATCGTGGGCGTGAAAACCGCCGCGATCCATCCCACAAGGCAACCGCGTGATCCAGCAGACTGACTTTTTCTTCGAAGGCGGGCGCAGCGGCGTGCTGCTGATCCATGGCCTCACCGGCACGCCGATGGAGATGAAGCTGCTCGGCAAGGGCCTGAACCGCGCCGGCTTCACCGTGCACGGCATGCAACTGGCTGGCCACTGCGGCAACGTCGACGACCTGCTCGCCACCGGCTGGCGCGACTGGTACGCCAGCGTCGAGCGCGCCGCCGATGAGATGCTCGGCAAGGTCGACCAGCTGTTCGTCGGCGGCCTCTCGATGGGTGCGTTGCTGGCGTTGAAACTGGCCGCGGACCGGCCCGGGCGGATCGCCGGCGTGGGCGTGTATGGTGCCACTTTCCGCTACGACGGCTGGAGCATCCCGAAGCTGGCGCGACTGTCGTTCCTGCTGCCGCTGCTGAAGAAACTCGGCATCGGCCGCGACCGCAGCTTCATGGAGCAGCCGCCCTACGGCATCCGCGACGAGCGCCTGCGCGCGCAGGTCAGCTCGGCGATGCTCGGCGGCGACAGCGCCGCCGCCGGCCTGCCCGGCAACCCGTGGTACTCGCTGGCCGAAATGTACGGCCTGGCCGCCAGCGTGCGCCGCCAGCTGCCGCAGGTGACCGCGCCGTGCCTGGTCGCCCACGCCAGCGACGACGACGTCGCCAGCCCGAAGAACGCCGAGCTGGTGATGCGCGGGGTCAACGCGCCGACCGAACTGCTGCTGCTCGACGACAGCTACCACATGATCACCATCGACAAGGAACGGCGCACGCTGATCGATCGCTCGGCCGCATTCTTCGACAGCATCGCCGCGTCGAACGGCACGCAGCGCGCCGCGGCCTGATGATGCCGGCGGAGGGATCCATCTCCACCCTCGTCGCGGGCCTGTGGCTGCTCAACATCGTGCTCGACACCGGCGGCCAGCTGGCGTTCAAGGCCGCGGCCGGTGACGAAACGGCTGGCGACGGCCTGGCGCGCTGGAAGCACATGGCGTCACGGCCATGGCTGTGGCTGGGCGTTGCCAGCTATGTGATCGAATTCCTGGTGTGGATCGCGTTCCTGTCGCTGATCCCGCTGTCCGAAGGCGTGCTGCTGGGTTCGATCAACATCGTGGTGATCATGATCGCCGGACGCTTCCTGTTCGGCGAACAACTCACCCGGCTGCGGGTCATCGGCATCGCGCTGGTCACGCTCGGCGTAGCGATCGTGGGGCTGGGCACATGAAGCGCTTCTACCTGCTCGGCTTCCTGCTGCTGATGGGTTTCGACACCCTCGCGCAGATCAGCTTCAAGTACGCCGGCACCCAGGCACTGCCGGTGGAAGCCAGCCTGGCGTGGCTGTTGCGCGTGTTCGGCCAGCCGTGGGTCTATGGCGCGGTGATCGGCTACGTGGGCGCATTCTTCACCTGGATGGCGTTGCTGAAACACGCGCCGATCGGCCCCGCCTTCGCCGCCTCGCACCTGGAGGTGGTGTCGGTGATGCTGCTGTCGATCTGGCTGTTCGACGAACACCTCACCCTCGCCCGCGCGCTCGGCGCCATCGCGATCATCGCCGGCATCGTCTGCCTCGGCTTCGCCGAGAGTCGCGAACACGCGCCAGAAGCCGACCCGGCACACGGCTAGGCGCCCGCGCTACGCTGCACCCATGTTGCCCCGCCGCCGCCACGAACTGCCGCCCACCGCCGGCCTGCCGCTGCAGCTCGGCGATCTGCGCCCGGGCCCGGCAACGCTGGCCGACGACGTCGCCGCCCTGCTGGGCACGCCGCCGCTGCAACTGGAATGTTCCGGCACCGCCTCGCTGCTGCTCGCGTTGACCACGCTGCACGAGCTGCAGCCGCAGCGCCGCCGCGTGGTGGTGCCGGCGTATACCTGCCCGCTGGTGGCGATCGCCGTGCAGCAGGCCGGGCTGGAACTGCAGCTGTGCGACCTCAAGCCCGGCCATTACGACATGGATCCGGTCGCGCTGCGCGCGGCCTGCGACGAACGCACGCTGGCGATCGTGCCCACCCACCTCGCCGGCCGCGTCGCCGACGTCGACGACGCGCTCGCCGTCGCACGCCAGCTCGGCGCGTACGTGATCGAGGATGCCGCGCAGGCGCTGGGGGCGCGCCGCGGCGACGCCAGCGTGGGGCTGGCCGGCGACGTGGGTTTCTTCAGCCTGGCCGCCGGCAAGGGCCTGTCGATCTACGAAGGCGGCCTGTTGCTGGCGCGCGACCCGGCGCTGCGCGAACGGCTGGCGCACACCGCCGCGCGCCTCGTGCCGCGCCGCGCCGGCTGGGAATGGCGGCGCAGCCTCGAACTGCTCGGCTACGCCGCGCTGTACCGGCCACGGGGCCTGCGCCTGGCCTACGGCGGTCCGCTGCGCCGCGCCTTGCGCCGCGGCGACCCGGTCGCCGCAGTGGGCGACGACTTTCCGCTGGCGATCCCGCTGCACCGCGTCGGCCGCTGGCGTCAGGCCGTCGGTGCCCATGCCGTGCCGCGACTGCCGGCATTTCTCGGCCAGCTGGCTACGCAAGCGCAACGTCACCTGTCGCGACTGCGCCGCATCGACGGCATCGAGGTGCTCGACGATCCCGCCGGTGCTCACGGCACCTGGCCGTTTCTGCTGTTGCTGCTGCCGGATCGGCAACGTCGCGATGCCGCGCTGGCGCAGCTGTGGTCGTCCGGCCTCGGCGTCAGCCGCCTGTTCATCCACGCCCTGCCCGACTACGCCTACCTCGCCCGCGTGGTTCCCGCCGCCGAGGTGCCGCACGCCCGCGACTTCGCCGCACGCACTCTCACCATCGGCAACAGTCCGTGGATGACCGATGCGGATGTCGAGGCGATCTGCGGCGTGCTGGAAGCGGTGTTGCGCTGACTACGCCGCGCGCGTTGCGATCGCCGCCAGCAGCTGCAGGTTCAGTGCGTGC
The DNA here is from genome assembly GCF_030291135.1 of Rhodanobacter thiooxydans. Classification (NCBI taxonomy): domain Bacteria; kingdom Pseudomonadati; phylum Pseudomonadota; class Gammaproteobacteria; order Lysobacterales; family Rhodanobacteraceae; genus Rhodanobacter; species Rhodanobacter thiooxydans. The sequence goes on from NZ_CP127409.1 coordinate 2,335,287, forward strand.
TGCTGCGTCTGCCAGCCGGCGAGCTGCGCGGGATCGATTGCCGGCTGCGCATCCATCGCCGACAGGCGCCGTTTCCACCAGCTGCGGTAGCGGTAGTGCGAGACCTCGCCGTTGATGTCGCTGCCGACCAGGCCATGGCGCAGGCTGTCGATCAGCGCCAGCGCGTGCGGCAGCAGCAGGCGGCCCTGGTCCCAGTTCGTCCGTGCCACTTCGGCGGCAAACACATCCTTGTCGATCGACAGGTAGCTCGGCGCCGTCTGCGTGCGCTGGCATTCGATGAACGCATCGACCATCGCCTCGGCCGAGTCGAAACCACGGAACGCCCGCGCCAGGCCAAGCCGGCGCGCCCAGCGCGTGTCGACGCCCATGCTCCAGTAGGTCAGCTTGTGCCTGAGCAGCGGCGTGAGGTAGTTCTCCCACGCATGGCCACCACCGATGTCGCCGGAGGTGATGCCGAGCACATGCACCTGGCTGACCTGCGGCAACATCGCCACCTTGCGTACCCACGAGCCGCAATGCACGCCGAACGGGAAGCGCATGTTGTCCGGATGGTTGTCCAGCACCACCACCTGGAACGGCGTGGCCGGTCGCAGGCGCGCGATCAGCGGCCAGCTGAGGTGGTGGAAGTCGCCGCTGCCGGTGAACACGGTGCCATGGCGTTCCGGCAGCAGCTGGTCCAGCATCGTGCCGAAGCGCCGCATCGTCGCCAGCGAGCAGCCGAAGCGGATCGACTCCTGCCAGTGCTCCAGCGGCAGCACCAGGCGGTCCGGCAGCGGCCCGACCGAGCGGTCGATGTCGAGCACCACGGGACGGTTCGCGAGGTCATTCATCGGCGGCTTCCGCGGCCGTCTGCCAGTGGCGGTCGCTCTCGAAATGGCTGCCCAGACGGCGCAGCAGCGCGCGCAGCAGGGGGTTGCGGGCGTACACCGCATGACGGGTGAAGGTCATGCGGGCGCCGAGGAAGGATTTCACCTCGGGGTCGGTCCAGCCGGCCACGTAGTGGCTCAGGCCACGCTCGCGCGCGTAGCCGAGGTTGTGCATCCAGCTCACGAAGTAGAGGTTGTGTTCGCGCGCCGCCGGGTAGGCGAAGCCGATGTACTTGTCGATCAGCTTGCCACCGTGCTCGTAGCAGAGGTTCCAGCCGATCATCTCCCCTTCGTGGCGGTAGACGAACACCACGCCGCCGCTGGCCGCGTCCTGCAGCAACAGGCGGAAGAAGGCCGGACTCAGGCGGTCGAAGTGGATCGTGCTTTGTACGTACACGTTGTCGAACAGCGCGTAGAGCGCCGCCAGCGTCGTCTCGTCGCCGAAGCAGGCGTCGCCGGTGCGCAGCGTCTCGATCGCCAGCCCGGCGCGCGAGCGCAGCTTGCGCCGGATATTCTTGCGCCGGCCGGACGACAGCCGGGCCAGGTACTCGTCGTCCGAGCCGAAGTCGATCGGCACCCAGGCCAGTGCCTGGCCTTCCAGCAGCACGAAACCCTCGGCTTCGCAGGCTGCGGCGAAGGCGCGCGCGTGGGCGTTCGCCGCGTCGTCCAGCAGCGGCGAATCCTGCGCGATGTCCTTCACGATCAGCAACCGGCACTCGCTGCCGAAAGCCGTTTTCAGCCCATGCGCCAGCGCCACCGGCGCTACCTGCGGCGGCAGCGGCGCGTACTCGGTCACGGTGGTACCGGCGAAGCGGGTGCGCCAGCGCAGCAGCCGGCTCCAGTGGCGATACAGCGGCAGCGCGGCCACCCGCCGGCGCAGCGCGTCGTCGGCCGTGGTCAGCAGGTCGAACGGCGCCACGAAGGCCGGCATGCCCTGCGGCGAATGGTCCACCGCGAAACCGAGCGGCGGCTCGACCATGAACGCCGCAAGCAGCGCGTCCGGCTCCAGTTGCGAAATGAAAGGCATGAGTAAGCGAGTTTGCCTAGACTTGTGTCAGCTAGCCTGCGTGAGGCACCTTGCGCCAGCCTTCCATTGTTGCCTGCCATCAAGGACCCTGTCATGACCGCAACGACCCAGCAGCAAGTCTTCGAGATCATCGCCACGCAGGCCAAGATCGACGCGGCGACGATCAAGCCCGAATCCACCCTGAAGGACCTCGGTATCGCTTCGCTGGAGGCGATCGAGCTGATCTTCGACATCGAAGAGCACTTCGACATCACCTTCCCCGACCAGCAGGGCGCCAACTTCGACAGCGACACCGCGCAGAGCCTGGTCGACGCAGTGGACAAGGCGCTGGCCGACAAGGCTGCCGCCGGCGAGGGAGCGAACTGATGCAGAGCCTGCCGCTGCGCCGCGTGGTGATCACCGGCATGGGCGCAATCAGCCCGCTCGGCGTCGGTGCCGCGGCGCTGTGGCAAGGCCTGTGCGAAGGGCGCAGCGCGATTGGCCCGCTGCGCCACCCCGACGCCGAACGATTGCGCGTAAAGGTCGCCGCGCAGGTGCCGGCCAGCTTCGACCCGGCGGCGGACATCGACGAACGCACCCTGCCGATGCTCGACCGCACCTCGGAATTTGCGCTGCACGCGGCGCGTGAAGCGGTCGCTCAATCCGGGGTGGATTTCGCCAACCACGGACTCGGACTGCGCACCGCGGTGATCGTCGGCACCGGCGTGGGTGGCGAGACCACCCAGGACGAGCAGAGTCGGCGGCTGTACGCGGAGAATTCCAACCGCGCGCATCCGCTCACCATCGTGCGGCTGATGACCAACGCCTCGGCCAGCCAGATCAGCATCGCGTACGGTTTGCGCGGCCCCACCTTCGCGGTCGCCAGCGCCTGCGCCTCGGCCAACCACGCGATCATCCAGGCCGCACAAATGATCCGCTACGGCATGGCTGACGCCGCCATCACCGGCGGCACCGAGGCCTGCCTCACCTACGGCGCGCTGCGTGCGTGGGAAGCGATGCGCGTGCTGGCCGACGACACCTGTCGCCCGTTCAGCGCCAACCGGCGCGGCCTGGTGCTCGGCGAAGGCGCGGCCATCTTCGTGCTGGAATCCATGGAGCATGCGCAGGCGCGCGGCGCCACCATCCTCGCCGAACTGGCCGGCTGCGGCATGACCGCCGACGCCACCGACATCGTGATGCCCAGCGCGGAAGGCTCGTCCGCCGCGATGCGCCAGGCGCTGGACGACGCCGGCCTGGCGCCGCAGGACGTCGACTACATCAACGCCCACGGCACCGGTACCCAGGCCAACGACGCCACCGAGACGAAGGCGATCCGTCTCGCCTTCGGCGCGCACGCCGACCGCCTCGCGGTGTCCTCCACCAAGTCCATGCACGGCCACGCCCTGGGCGCCTCCGGCGCACTGGAACTGGTCGCCGCGATCGGTGCCCTGCGCGACAACGTGGTGCCGCCCACCGCGAACCTCGACAAGATCGACCCCGCCTGCGACCTCGACTACGTGCCGAACACCGCGCGCGAGATGCCGGTGCGGGCGGTGCTCAGCAACTCGTTCGCGTTCGGCGGGTTGAACGCGGTGCTGGCGTTGAAGCGGGCGCCCTGAGCGGGAACGCCTCAAGCAGCCCGCCTCTCACCCGTCATTCCTGCGAAGGCAGGAATCGCACTTCACCCGTCGCGCAAGACGACGCATGCCTTGTAGAAGCGCGCTTGTGCGCGATGCTCTCGGGGCATTCAGAGCGAAGAGCTTTCGTCTGCCTTCGGCAGCCGAGTTACTTTCTCTTTGCGTGGCCACGCATGCGCAGGAGCGCATGTGAACGGCGAAGCCGGCCCGAAGGGCGGAGGGCAGGATGCCCGGAGTGTCGACCCCGACTCACCACCGCACAGGGGCCCCCGGTAGAGCAGCGGGCCATCCTGGCCCGCACTTTCAGAAAAAGCCGGAGCAAAGCCAAAGCACCGCGCGCGGCCTGTCATGTCCCTTCACAAGGGCAAGAGTTACAGAGCCAATTGCTGATCGACCGCTTGAATCCAAGACCCGAAGCGGACGTTCACGGACCCGGCTCGCCGTCCGGCTATACGCTTGGTTGTGAGCCGGACTCGGCGAAGATAAGCTCCCTTCAGAACAAGGGGTTGCGTCAGAATTTCTTGGCGCGATCGCGCATGTATAACCGGGCTCACGGGTCCGCCTATTCAGTAGTTAGAGGTCGAAAACATGAAGCCACAAGAGCTCATGACACTTGCGCTACGAGTGTTGGCCGTTTTCGTAGCTTCGCAGGCCTTTGAATACCTAGCTGACGCTGCCGCCTTCGTGGTTATGCCGATGCAAAATGAGGTCGGCATGCCGTTCTCAATCATCGCCATAATTTCGTTGTTCGGGCCGGCATTCGCGGCAATCGTCATCTGGTGGTGTGCACCTCACCTCGCGAGGCTGGCGGCGCGGGGCATCAGCGATGAACCCGTGGCCCACGTAAACGTCCAGTCAGTTGTCAACGCAACATTCGTCGCCGCAGGCACGCTCATCTTCGTCTTTGCGTTTCCGGCGTTGGTCGCTACGGCTATTCGTGCGTTTGGCACGCCTTCGCTATCCATAGTCGCCTCGCTGGTATCAAGTGTTTTACGGTGCCTGCTCGGTGTTGTTCTTGTTTTTGGCTCTCGGGCTACGTCGAAGCTTCTGCTTCGGCTCCGTTACGCTGGCACCGGTGGTCGCAGCCTCTAACCATTCGTTCAAGGCGGACGGCTACGCCGCCGCTTAACTCCAGCGTTAGAACGGCTAGGGGAACTACACGGATGGCCGTCAATCAGCAGGCACAGCAATGCTGGGATCGAGCGTGTGATTGCCTCGCAACTGCAAAGATTTTTGAGCGCCGAGCAAGGGCATACCGTACCAAGCTGGATTGGCTTTCCTACTTGGGAATCGGGGGGACGCCGGGAGGGCGCCGACTGGTCGGTTGGCGGCACTTGCCCGATGGTCGCTGACCGACAAAAGAGGCGTTCGCGACCGTCATGTGTTCGGGAAGGCTCGTTGCCGCCACGCGGTTGTGCGAACACATGCTGTAAAACGCATTCAAGAAAAAGCCCGTTCCACATATCTCCGTCGTGAAGTAGCGTTGCCACCAATCAACGAGGAAACGAGCCATGAAAAGGGCAATGTTCCGCTGCTTGATGCTGCTGATTCCGATGTTTCCACTGATCGCGGCAGCGGCGCCCGGTTCCAGCCGGTATCTTTTCGTGTGGGCCATGGAAGCCAGTCATCCTCACGCCGCTGATACGGCAATGACGCCGGCCGGTATCGCCGCAAGGCGTGTTCGACTCGGACTGGGCAACGACTTCCTCGCCGTGTTCGATGTCGGTAAAGGACCGTCGTTCGGAAAGCTCGTGGCGATGCTGCCCGTTGGTGAGGCGGTGATGGCGCATCACACGAACTATGCGGAACCCCCGAATGGTGTCCTGTATGCCAACGACTGGTTCGGGAACAGTACTTACGTCTTTGACCTTCGTGACCCCGTGCATCCGCGGTTGGCGCGGAAATTCGGTAGCGTCGGCACTTTCGGCTATCCACACTCGTTCGCCTATCTGTCAAACGGAAATATGTTGGCGACCTTCCAGTATTCCGGCGGGTTCAATCATGCCTCGGGCGGACTGGTGGAATTCGATCCGCAAGGACGGGTCGTGAGAACTGCGTCGGCGATCGTGCCAGGGCATCCCAACATTCGCCCGTACAGCTTGGCAGTTGATGAAAAGCTCAACCGCGTAGTCACCGGCAGCGCGGACATGATGGGCGCGCAGCCCAGCCACGTGGCGCAGGTCTGGCAGCTTTCCGACCTGAAGTTGATCAGAACCCTGCCGCTGCCGCCGCAACCCGACTGGTTTTACGATACGGCTGCGGATTCGTCCGAGCCTCGCCTGCTGGCAGACGGCAAAACAGTCGTCGTACCGACGTTCAACTGCGGTCTTTTCCTGGTTCAGAACCTGGCGGGCGATAATCCATCGCTGCAACATGTCTATGACTTCGGCTACCGCACCTGCGAGGTGCCGGTAGTCGCGGGCAATTTTCTGGTGGAAACGATGCAGAGCGGGCACGCCATCGCGAGTCTCGACATGCATGATCCGGAACATCCTCGCGAAGTCAGCCGCATTCTGCTACCGCCGGATGAATACCCGCATTGGCTATCCCTCGAACCGGGCGGCAACCGTCTGGTTATCACGGGTTATGGCGCGCTCGATACCAAAGTGCGCTTCGCCACGATTGATCGCCGCACCGGCAAACTGACACTCGAGTCAGATGTGATCGAATTGACGCGCGCGTGGCCGGATGGTTGGAAGGGGAGCGCCATTCCGCACGGCACCGTTTTCAGCAACCCTTGAGGCGGTACTGCGAGGAAGCAATCCTCGCCAAGTCATGCGGGCGAACCATCGAAAGCCAATATCGTGGTCTCTTGCTTTTGAAGCTCTCGCTCTCTCCCAAATAACACACATAAGCGAGCGGGCTCCTGCAAAGGTATTCATTGCCAGGCGAAGTGCGATGCCTGCCTTCGCAGGCATGACGGATGTGAGGGTGCGATGCCTGCCTTCGCAGACATGACGGGGAGAGGGAGAAAGCCGCGGGTATGAAAAAGGCCCGGCAGTCACCTGCCGGGCCTTCGATCCACATTGCGACTATCAGCCCTTCTTGGCCTTCGTCAGCAACTGATCCAGCAGCGACATCGCCAGATCGATCTCCTCGTGGGTGATGTCCAGCGACGGCGCGAAGGTGATCACGTTCTTGTACCAGCCGCCCACGTCAAGCACGAGGCCGATCTTCTTGCCATTGTGCTCGAGGTCGCCGGCGAGGCCGATGTCGACCATCTTGTCGAGCAGTGCCTTGTTCGGGGTGAAGCCGTCCTCGGTGCAGATCTCCGCGCGCAGGGCGAGGCCCAGGCCGTCGACGTCGCCGATTTCCTTGTGCTTCTTCTGCAGCCCGCGCAGGCCTTCGAGGAAGTGCGCGCCCTTCTTCGGCACGGTGGTCTCGTAGTCCAGCTCGTAGCCCATCTTGATGACTTCGAGGCCGAGCGAGGTGCCCAGCGGGTTGGAGTTGAACGTGCTGTGGGTTGAGCCTGGCGGGAAGATGGTCGGGTTGATCAGCTCCTCGCGTGCCCACAGCCCGGACAGCGGGTTCAGGCCGTTGGTGAGCGCCTTGCCGAACACGACCACGTCCGGCGTCACGCCGAAATGTTCGATCGACCACAGCTTGCCGGTGCGCCAGAAACCCATCTGGATTTCATCGGACACCATCAGGATGCCGTACTGGTCGAGCACCTTCTTCAGGCCCTTGAAGAAGCCCGGCGGCGGGATCACGTAACCGCCGGTGCCCTGGATCGGCTCGACGTAGAACGCGGCGTACTCGCACTGGTTCGTCTTCGGATCCCACACGCCGTTGTATTCGGTTTCGAACAGGCGCGCGAACTGGTTCACGCAGCTGTCGGAATACTCCTCGGCGGTCATGCCCTTCGGGCGACGGAACGGGTACGGGAACGGCAGGAACATCGCACGCTCGCCGAAATGGCCGAAGCGGCGGCGGTAGCGGTAGCTGGAGGTGATCGACGAGGCGCCCAGCGTGCGGCCGTGGTAGCCGCCCTCGAAGGCGAACATCAGGCTCTTGCCGTTCTTGTAGTTGCGCACCAGCTTGAGCGAATCCTCGATCGCCTGCGCGCCGCCCACGTTAAAGTGCACGCGGCCGTCCAGGCCGAACTTCTTCTTGGCGTCCAGCGCCACCGTCTTGGCCAGCTCGATGCGAGTCTGGTGCAGGTACTGGCTGGCCACCTGCGGCAGCAGGTCGATCTGGTTCTTCAGCACGTTATTGAGGCGCTTGTTGCCGTAGCCGAAGTTGACCGCCGAGTACCACATCTGCAGGTCGAGGAACGGCACGCCGGCGGTGTCGTACATGTAACTGCCTTCGCAGGTGCGAAAGATCTTCGGCGGGTCCACGTAATGCACGGTGTCGCCGAACGAGCTGTACTTCGCCTCGTCGGCAAGCAGCTGGGCGTCGTCGATCACCGCGGAGGCGTTCTTGTCGAAAACATTCATCGGAAATCCGGAGTCGGTAAACAGGATGGGAAAAGCACGCGGGCTGGTGGCGGTCAGGCCAGCGCGACCGGCGCCGGCACGGCAGGGCGGTCGAACAGGCTGCCGTCGAGCAGTTGCGGCAACAGTTCGAGCGCGTCCTCGAAGCCGGTGATCGGCACGTAGGGAATGCCGGCGGCGCGGCAATGCTCAATCAGCCGGTGCTTGGCGAATACGAAGTCGACGTGGTCGGCGGCGCAGAAATCCGAGGCGCCGTCGCCGATCAGCAAGGTCTTCGCGCCCGTTTCGCGGGCCTGGGCCACGCAAGCGCACTTGCAGGTACCACTGCGGCAGCCGTCGGCCTGGAACGGCGAAGTCAACTGCCACTGTTTCGGTGGTGTGGCCGGCGCCAGGTGGTTCGCCGCCAGCGGCAGGTCGTCCAGGCCGTAGCGGGCGAGGATCCGGTGGATCGCATAATCGAGACCGTCGCTGACCACGCGGATCGGCACGCCCAGTTCGCGCGCCTTCGCCACGAAACCCGGAAACGCGTGGTCGATCCACATCTCGGCCAGGTGTGCGTCGAGTTCGGCGCGGCTCATCTGCAACAGGTCGACCTGCCCGGCCATGCACTCGCGCGAACCGATCCGGCCGGCGCGCCAGTCCTGTTCCAGCACTTCCCAGCCGGGACGACCGAAACGGTCGAGCAGCGAGTCGATCACGTCCTCGACGGAGATGGTGCCGTCGAAGTCGCACAGGATGGTCCAGCCGGAAACGGGCATCGTTGGCACACTCGCATGGATGATGCCGTGCAGCCTAGGAAAGCTGTCTTTCGGCGCCCTTTCCCCTTTCCGAACGGATGCTGAGCGCGCGCATCGCGTCGTCCACCGAAGCGCACCGGCAACCCGTATGCTGCCGCCCCATGCCGGATCGCCACTCCCATCTGCTGCGACTTCGCCTGCTGCTGGCAGCGTGCCTGCTGTGGCCGCTGGGTTGCATGGCGGCGACCGACTCCACCCTGTTTGCCGTCGGCGTCGGCATGCAGCGCATGCCCAGCTGGCCAGGCGCCAGGAGCCAGCACAGCGAGCCGGTACCGTACTTCGACATCGAACTGCCCGGCCACGGCAGTTTCTCCACGCTGGACGGACTGCAGGTCGACCTGATCCGCGGCAGTACCTGGCACGGCGGCATTCATGGCGATTACCAGTGGGGGCGTTCGCGCGACGATCTCGGCAGCCTGCGTGGCAAGATCGCGCCGCTGTCGCCACGGATCAACCTGGGCGGCTACCTGGAATGGCAGCTCACCCGGCAGGTCGACGTTGGCGCCACCCTCAGCCACGACATCAACGGTGCCGGCGCCTATCTTGGCCTGTATGCCGAATGGGATCTGCCGTCGCTGGGTCTGCTCCAGCAATCCTTCGAGCTGCGCTGGCAGGCAATGAACGCGCCGGCGATGAACCGCTTCTTCGGCATCGATCCGCAAGCCGCGCGTGCGCTGTCGGTGCAGGCATGGCAACCCGGCGCCGGCAGTCAGCTCGCCTCGCTGGAGTACGACCTGTTCATGCCCACCAGCCAGCACACCGGCGTGGCGCTGGCACTGGTCTACGGGCGCCTGCTCGGCGATGCCGCCGGCAGCCCGCTGGTCACCCGCTACGGCTCGCAGACGCAGTTGTCGGAATCGCTGGCGTTCGTCTACCACCTGTGAGGCCACACGCGATTTCGGCATACACCCGCTGCTGACAAGGGCTTCTGCCGGCGTTACGGCGTCACGGTGTTACGGCAAAACCCGGTGGATCTCAGCGGTCGTCGCGGGTCCAGATGGCGTCGTCTTCCTCGCGCACCGGGAAACTCGCGATCGGCTCGTACGCCGGCGGTTTCGTCACCGCGCCGGTGCGCAGGTCGAAGCGGGCGCCATGGCGGGGGCATTCCACCTCGAAGCCGAACACCTCGCCGCCGGCCAGGTCGCCGCCGTCGTGGGTGCAGGTGTCTTCCACCGCGTACAGCGCGCCGTCGATGTTGTACACCGCGATCGGCGTGTCGCCGTCCCACACCACCTTGTACTCGCCCGGCAGGAAATCGCTGCGGGTGCCGACCCGTACCCAGCCGGTCATGCCGTCACCTCGTCGAAGTCCTTGCGCAATACCTCGAAGCGCAGATCGTCGCGGCGCGGGATGCCGAAACGCTCGTCGCCGTACGGGAACGGCTGGTATTCACCGGTGCGCCGGTAACCACGGCGGCCATACCAGGCAATCAGCTCCTCGCGCTGCACGATCACCGTCATGCGCATCCCGCGGCAATGCCACTCCTCGCGCGCGATCCGTTCGGCCTCGGCCAGCACCTGCTTGCCCAGGCCGCTGCCCTGCTCGCCGGGATCGACCGCGAACATGCCGAAATAGCCGTTGTCGCCCTGGCGCTCGACATGGCAGCTGGCCATGAGCCGGCCATCGCATTCGGCCAACAGCACGCGGCTGTCGGGACGCTCGATCAACGCGCGTACGTCGTCCGCATCCGTGCGCTGGCCGTCCAGCAGGTGCGATTCGGTGGTCCAGCCGCGCAGGCCGGATTCGCCGCGATAGGCGGATTCGACCAGCGCCACGATGGCGTCGACATCGGCCGTGGTCGCCGCGCGGAAAACGGGAAGGGTCTGGGTGCTCATCGCCGCGATGATAGTGCGCCACCCGGCGCGCCCACCATGACCTGAAACAGGCGGACCGGGCATGACCTTCGACACTGGGCAGCTCACCGGACGCCTGCCTAGCCTGCGGGGATCGCAATTTATTGCGACATCCGCACCGACCGGACGCCTGCGTCCCCCGACCCGAAGGAAACCCTCCATGAAGCACCGTTGCATGAAGCCGCTGGCATTTGTCCTGGCGATGACGCTGGGCGGCAGCGCCTTGGCCGCCTCCACCACCGCTTTCGACGTAGCCGAACTGGACGGCTCGATCAATGCCTGCACCGACTTCAACGGCTTCGTCAACGCGAAATGGGTGGCCGCCAACCCGATCCCCGCCGACCGCACGCGCTGGGGGTCGTTCGACGCGCTGCGCGAGGGCAGCCTCAACGTGCAGCGCGAGATCGTCGAGAAGGCCGCGCGCGAAGCGGCCACCGCCGCACCGGGTTCGATCGAGCAGAAGATCGGCTATCTGTATGCCTCCGGCATGGACACGGCGGCCATCGACAAGGCCGGCTTCGACCCGATCAAGCCGCAGCTGGCGCGCATCGCCACGTTGAAGAACGGCGCCGATGTGGCCGCCTACATCCGTGACAGCTACGCCCGCGGCGAGCCGGTACTTTTCAGCTTCGGCGGCAACGCGAACTTCAAGGATTCCAACCAGGAGATCGCGTACGCCGGCCAAGGCGGGTTGGGGCTGCCGACCACCGACTACTACAGCAAGCCGGACTTCGCGAAGATCCGCACCGCCTACGTGGCACACATCGCCAAAATGCTCGAACTCACCGGCATCAGCCCCGCCGACGCGCAGAAGCAGGCGACAGCCGTACTGGCCTTCGAAACGCGCCTTGCCGCCGCCTCACTGCCGCGCGTGGAAATGCGCAAGCCGGAAAACCGCTACCACTTCGTCAGCATCGCCGAGGCTGACAAGGTCACGCCGGGCTTCGACTGGGCCGCGTTCTTCAAGGCGCAGGGCGCCGACGTGACGAAGGGCTTCTCGCTGTCACAGCCGAAGTTCTTCGCCGAAATGCAGAAGATGCTCGGTGATGTACCCGTCAGCACCTGGCAGGCCTATTTCCGCTACCACGCCATCTCGAATGCGGCGCCGTACCTGTCTGCGCCGTTCCAGCACGAAGACTTCGCGTTCGAACAGCAGACGCTCAACGGCCAGAAGGAAATGCAGCCACGCTGGAAGCGCGTGCTGGAAACCACCAACGGCAGCATGGGCATGGCACTCGGCCAGTTGTACGTGGTGGACAACTTCCCGGCCAGCTCGAAGCAGCGCGCCGAGGTGCTGGTGAAGAATCTGAGCGCCGCGTTCAGGACGCGCATCGAACAGCTGGAATGGATGAGCGACGCGACCAAGCAGAAGGCGCTGGAGAAATGGGCCACCTTCGTGCCGAAGATCGGCTACCCGGACAAGTGGCGCGACTGGAGCGGCCTCACTCTCGCGCCAGACAACTACTACGCCAACGTGCAGGCGGCGCGCCAGTTCAACTACGCATACCGCGTGGCCAAGATCGGCAAGCCGGTCGACCGCACCGAGTGGGGCATGACCCCACAGACGGTGAACGCCTACTACAGCGCGCAGAAGAACGAGATCGTGTTCCCGGCGGCGATCCTGCAGCCGCCGTTCTTCGACGCCAGCGCGGATGATGCGATCAACTACGGCGGCATCGGCGCGGTGATCGGTCACGAGATGGGGCACGGCTACGACGACCAGGGCAGCAAGTTCGACGCCAGCGGCAACAACGTCAACTGGTGGACCGACGCCGATCGCACGGCGTTCGAGGCGCGTACCGCGAAGCTCGGCGCGCAGTTCGACGGTTACGAGGCGCTGCCCGGCAAGCACGTCAACGGCCAGCTCACCATGGGCGAGAACATCGGCGACCTGGGCGGCCTGAACGCGGCGTACACCGCGTTGCAGATGGCGCTGTCGAAAAACCCGGCCGAAGCGAGCCGCAAGATCGACGGCTATACCCAGGACCAGCGCTTCTTCCTGAACTGGGCCCGCGTCTGGCGTGGCAGCATCCGTCCCGAAGCGCAGCTGACCCTGCTCAACACCGACCCGCACGCACCGGCAAAATTCCGCGCGATCGGTGCGCCGTCGAACATGCCGGAATTCGCCAGGGCGTTCCAGTGCAAAAGTGGTGACGCGATGGTGCGCGACGGCGCGAAGCAGGTGAAGATCTGGTAAGCCAGTGCACCTGAGTCACCCGAAGCCGCGGCCGCGAGGCCGCGGCTTTTTCATGCCTGCGGCATCACGCCGACGGCGACACCCGGCTTGCCTCGTAGATCTTCAGATGGGTGTAGACCACAGCCAGCAGCGAGCGCTCGTCACGCGACCGGTCGGCGCGCGCCAGCATGTCGCCAACCACATGATCGGCTTCGATCGGATGCCCGTGCTGCAGGTCGCGCAGCATAGAGGCGGTCAGCGTAGAACCGGCCTCGGTCAGCACGCTGCGAGCGCGTTGCAGGGTCTTCTCGCTGGGTGCGTGGCCGGACCGTTCCGCCACGGCGCGGCAGTCCTCCAGCAGGTCCAGCGCTGCGGCGGTGCCGCCGGGCGCAGCCACGATATCGCCGACCGAACCGCGCATCAGACAGGTGATCCCGGCCAGCGTGGCCAGGAAGATCCACTTGTCCCACATCTCCTGCAGGACTGTGCTGCTTGGACGCGCGTCGAAGCCCGCATCGGAAAGGGCCTGCGTGATCTGCTGCATGCGCCCGGACGCGCTGCCGTCGCGCTCGCCGAAGGTAAGGCTGTGCGAGGTGTTGAGGTGCCGCACGGTGCCATCTGCATCCAGTGTGGCGGCGATCACGCACTGCCCGCCAAGCACGTGCGGCGCACCGAAGCGCGCGTCCAGCAGGTCGAGCTGACGCATGCCGTTGAGCAGCGGCAGGATCGCGGTGTCGGGCCCCACCGCCGGCGCGATGTCGGCCATCGCCTGCTCCAGGCCATACGCCTTGCAGCTCAGCAGGATCAGGTCGTACGGCCCGCGCAGGCCGCTGGCCAGCACGGTGGGTGGCGACGACAGCTCGGCATCGCCGGTGGCGCTCCTGATCGACAGGCCGTGCTGCGCCAGTTGCGCCGCGCGCTTTTCGCGCACCAGGAACGTCACGTCGCGCCCGTGCTGCAGCAGCCGGCCGCCGAAGTAGCCACCAGTAGCGCCCGCACCCACGATCAGAATACGCATCTCACTCTCCAGTCGGTGCGGCATCCGCCGCCGTCAGCATGCGCGTGGCCCGGGCGTCCTTCTCGCTCCACAGCGCATTCACCCACAGCTTGACGCGCCCGCGGAACGCCGCGTCGTCGTCGTAGCTGCCTACCAGGGTGGCGTCGATCGGCAGCTCGCGCACGTGCACGCGGATGTCGTGCACGCGGCCGGCGATCAGGTCCATCATCGTGCCACGGCCTTCCGGGTAGACGATGGTGACGTCGAGGACTGCATGCAACGCGTCGCCCATCGCGTCCAGCACGAACGCCAGCCCGCCGGCCTTCGGCCGCAGCAGGTGCCGGTACGGCGAGGACTGCGCGTCGTGCTTGGCCGGCGTGAAGCGGGTGCCTTCGACGAAATTCATCACCGACACCGGCATATGCCGGAACTTCGCGCAGGCACGGCGAGTGGCCTCCCGGTCCTTGCCCTGCAGCTCGGGATGGCGCAGCAGGGTTTCCCTCGAATAGCGCTTCATGAACGGGAAATCCAGCGCCCACCATGCCGGCCCCAGCAGCGGCACCCAGATCAGCTGGCTCTTGAGGAAGAAACGCAGGAACGGGATGCGCCGGTTGAACACCTTCTGCAATACCGGGATGTCCACCCAGCTCTGGTGGTTGCACAGCACCAAGTAGTTGCCGTCGCGGCGCAGGCCGGCCAGCCCCTCGACCTGCCAGCGGATGCGGGTGAACAGGCCGAACAGGAAGTTGTTGACCCCGATCCAGCTCTCCGCGATCGCCACCAGCGCGCGCGAACAGGCCTGCCGGATCGCGTGCAGCGGCACGATCATCTTGACCAGGGCGAGCGCGAACAGCGGCAGCACGTGCAGCAGGATGTTGATGGCGAGCAGCAGCATGGCCAGCAGGATGCGGATCGGGCCGGGGAGCTTGGCAAGCATGGGGTCGGTCGTGGCGGGTGGGACGGGAAGCATAATGCCGACGGCAGCGACAGACCATGCGGCCGGCGCTGCTTCACATCAGCAGCTTGCGCACCTTGAGCAGTGCCACCACGAACGCGTCGATCTCCTCGCGCGTGTTGTAGAACGCCAGCGAGGCGCGCAGCGTGGCCGGCACACCGTAGAACTGCATCAGCGGGTGCGCGCAGTGGTGGCCGGAGCGCACGGCGACGCCCTGCAGGTCGAGCAGGGTGGCCATGTCGGTGGCCTGGGCGCCTTCCAGCAGGAACGAGATCACCGGCTCCTTCTGCGCCGCCTCGCCGATGATGCGCAGGCCGGGAATCTCGCGCAGCCTTTCGGTGGCATAGGCCAGCAGGTTCTGCTCCCACGCATGGATCGCCGCGAAACCGATCGACTCGTAGTAGTCGATCGCTGCCGATAGTCCAACGAAGCCGGCGATGTTCGGCGTGCCGGCCTCGAACTTGTGCGGTGGCGCGGCGAAGGTGGTGCCGCTGAAGCACACCTCGCGGATCATCTCGCCACCGCCGAAGAACGGCGGCATCGCCTCCAGGTGTTCGCGCTTCGCCCACAGCACGCCAGTGCCTGTGGGGCCCAGCATCTTGTGCCCGGTGAGCGCGTAGAAATCGCAGCCCAGCGCCTGCACGTCGACCGGCCGGTGCGGCACCGCCTGCGAGCCGTCGACCAGCAGCGGAATGCCGCGCTTTTTGCATTCGCGCGCGATCTCGCGCACCGGGTTGACCGTGCCCAGCACGTTGGAGACGTGGGTGACGCAGGCCAGCTTCACCTCCGGCGTCAGCATGGCGACGTACTTCTCCACGATCAGCTCGCCGCGCTCGTCGATCGGCGCGGCCTTGGCCGAGGCGCCGCTGCGCGCGGCCACCAGCTGCCACGGCACGATGTTGGCGTGGTGTTCCATCACCGTGGTGAGGATGCTGTCGCCGGGCTTCAGCTGCGGCAGTGCGTAACTGTAGGCGACCAGGTTGATCGACTGGGTGGTGCCGGAAGTGAGGATCACCTCGTTGCGTGACGGCGCGTTGATGAAGCGAGCCAGCTTGTCGCGCGCGCCCTCGTAGGCGGTGGTGGCTTCCTCGCCCAGCTGATGCACCGCCCGCGCCACGTTCGCGTTGTGTTCGCGGTAGTGGTTATCCACCGCCTCGATCACCGACAGCGGCTTCTGGCTGGTGTTGGCGTTGTCGAAGTACACCAGCGGCTTGTCGTGTACCGTGCGCGCCAGCAGCGGGAAATCCGCGCGGATGCGCTGGACGTCGAAGACGGTGGGCGTGCTGGCTTGTGATGAAGTCATCTTCGACATTTCCAAGGGTGGCCCCTCCCCTGTGGACAGGGGAGGGTCGGGGTGGGGTCTGCTCTTGATCTTCAAGTCAAAAGCCTTACCCCCTCCCAACCTCCCCCTGCGCAGCAGGGGGAGGAGACAAGGGCATCAGGCGGGCAACTGCGCGATCAGCAACACCGACAGATGCTCGCGCAGCGCCTGGTTCGGCAGATCGTCCAGCACCGCGCGGCAGAACGCGGCGGTCAGCAGCGCGCGCGCCTCGGCCAGCGGGATGCCGCGCGAACGCAGGTAGAACAGCGAGCGCTCGTCGAGTTGGCCCACGGTGGCGCCGTGCGCGGCCTTCACCTCATCGGCGTAGATCTCCAGTTCCGGCTTGGTGTCGATCTCGGCGCTCGGCGACAGCAGCAGGTTCTTGTTGCTGAGGCTGGCATCGCTGCCGTCGGCGCCGGGGGCCACCACGATCGCGCCGCGGAATACCCCGCGCGCGCGGTCGTTGGCAACGCCGCGCCAGGTGGAGGTGGAGGCGGTGTCCAGCGCCTGGTGGCGGATCGCCAGCTGGGTGTCGATGTGCTGGCGGCCGTGCGGCATGAACGCGCCGCGGGTATGCAGCTGCGCTCCGTCGCCGACCAGTTCGGCCTGCAGGTCGTGCCGCACCAGTGCGCCGCCCAGTTCCAGCACATGCAGCCGTGCTTCGGCGCGCGCATGCAGGCGCAGGCCGCTGCGGCGGATCAGGTTGGTGCCGGCTGCGGCGTTCTGCAGCACGACGTGATGAAGCTGTGCGCCTTCGTGCAATTCGATGTCGCTGACCAGGGTGGTCAACTGGGCCTGCTCACTGTTGCCCACGTAATGCTCGACCAGGCTCAGCGAGGCGCCCTCGCCCAGCTCGATCACGTTGCGCGCATGCCAGGCCAGTTCGGCTTCTGCGGCGGCACCGACGAAGACCAGGTGCACCGGCGCGCTGATCTTCGCGTGGGCAGCAACTCGCAGCACCACGCCATCGCCGGCGTTGGCGGCGTTGATCCGCACGAACGCGTCGCCAGCCTCGCGGACGTGCCCGACCAGAGCCGGCCGCGCCAGCGCGAAGCGCAGCGGCTCCGCATCGCCGCGCAGCGCCTGCGACAACGGCTGCAGCGAAAGCCCGTCGGGCAGCGCATCGAGCGCCGACAGGTCGGCACGGAACACTCCGTTGACGAAGACCAGCCGCGGCCCGTCGACGCCGGGCAACGCGAACGTCGCCGCATCGACGACGCGCGTCGCGGCGGCCACATCGCCACCGGCGAAGCGGCGCTGGCCGAGTCCGCGCAATGCGGTGTACTTCCACGCCTCGACCCGCGCATCAGGCAAGCCGCTGGCGGCGAACGCGGCGCGGTTGTCGCGGCGCGCCTCATCCAGCCAGGCGATGCCGCTGGCCGGCAGTGGCGCGTCTAGCAGTGAGGCGACCAGCGGCGTGGAAGCCGACGGGTTCATGCCGCCGCCCCCGCGCCAAGCCCGGCATAGCCGTGCTGTTCCAGTTTCAGCGCCAGCGACTTGTCACCGCTCTCCACGATGCGGCCATTCGCCAACACGTGCACGAAATCCGGCACCACGTAGTCGAGCAGGCGCTGGTAGTGGGTGATCATCAGGAACGCGCGATCGGGCGAGCGCAGCGTGTTGACACCCTGCGCGACCTGCTTCAGCGCATCGATGTCCAGGCCCGAATCGGTCTCGTCGAGGATCGCCAGCTGTGGCTCCAGCACCGCCATCTGGAAGATCTCGTTGCGCTTCTTCTCGCCGCCGGAGAAACCCTCGTTGACCGCGCGGTGCAGCAGCTCGTCGGAGATCTGCATCACCTTCAGCTTCTCGCGCACCAGCTTGAGGAACTGCATGGAATCCAGCTCCTTCTCGCCGCGCTGCTTGCGCTGCGCATTCAGTGCGGCGCGCAGGAAGTAGGTGTTGTTGACGCCGGGAATCTCCACCGGGTACTGGAACGCCAGGAACACGCCGGCAGCAGCACGCGCTTCCGGCGCCAGCGCGAGCAGGTCGATGCCGTTGTAGGTCACGCTGCCGGCGGTCACCTCGTAACCGTCGCGGCCGGACAGCACGTTGCCCAGCGTCGACTTGCCGGCGCCGTTCGGCCCCATGATCGCGTGCACCTCGCCCGCGTTCACGCTGAGGCTGAGCCCCTTGAGGATTTCCTTGCCCTCGACGCGGGCATGCAGGTTTTCGATTTTGAGCATGGCTCTTTATGCCTTCGCAGCTTTTACTGTCGTCATTCCCGCGCAAGCGGGAATCCAATGTCGGAGTGCCGCAAGAGCGTCAATGGATTCCCGCTTGCGCGGGAATGACGGCCTTGAGGGGAAATCGCAATCGATCAACCCACCGCGCCTTCGAGGCTTACCTCAAGCAGTTTCTTCGCCTCCACCGCGAACTCCATCGGCAGTTCGCGGAAGACCTGCTTGCAGAAGCCGTCGACGATCATCGACACGGCGTCTTCCTCGGCGATGCCGCGGCTGCGGCAGTAGAACATCTGCTCGTCGGAGATCTTCGAGGTGGTCGCCTCGTGCTCGACGATGGCGGTGGGGTTCTTCACTTCCATGTACGGGAAGGTGTGCGCGCCGCACTGCTTGCCGATCAGCAGGCTGTCGCACTGGGTGTAGTTGCGCGCGCCCTCGGCGCCCTTCTCCATCTTCACCAGGCCGCGGTAGCTGTTGGAACTCTTGCCGGCGCTGATGCCCTTGGAGACGATCTTCGACTTGGTGTGCTTGCCGAGGTGGATCATCTTGGTGCCGGTATCGGCCTGCTGGAAGTGGTGGGTCAACGCCACCGAGTAGAACTCGCCCACCGAGCGGTCGCCGCGCAGCACCACGGAAGGGTACTTCCAGGTGATCGCCGAGCCGGTTTCCACCTGGGTCCAGCAGATCTTCGAATCGTCGCCGCGGCAGTCGCCGCGCTTGGTCACGAAGTTGTAGATGCCGCCCACGCCGTTCTCGTCGCCGGGGTACCAGTTCTGCACGGTGGAGTACTTGATCTGCGCCCCTTCCAGTGCCACCAGCTCGACCACCGCCGCGTGCAGCTGGTTCTCGTCGCGCTTGGGCGCCGTGCAGCCTTCGAGGTAGGAGACGTGGGCGCCTTCCTCGGCCACGATCAGGGTGCGCTCGAACTGGCCGGTGTTCTGCGCGTTGATGCGGAAATAGGTGGAAAGCTCCATCGGGCAGCGCACGCCCTTGGGGATGAACACGAAGCTGCCGTCGGAGAACACCGCCGAGTTCAGCGCGGCGAAGAAGTTGTCGCCGGTGGGGACGACGCTGCCCAGGTACTTCTGCACGATCTCGGGATATTCGCGGATCGCCTCGCTCATCGAGCAGAACAGCACGCCGGCCTCGGCCAGCTGTTTGCGGAAGGTGGTGCCGACCGAGACCGAGTCGAATACCGCGTCCACCGCCACGCCGGCCAGCGCGGCGCGCTCGTGCAGCGGCACGCCGAGCTTCTCGTAGGTTTCCAGCAACGCCGGATCGACCTCGTCCAGCGATTTTGGCTGCTTCTTCGGCGCGGCGTAGTAGCTGATCGCTTGGTAGTCGATCGGATCGATGTTGAGCTTGGCCCAGTCCGGCTTGGGCATGGTCAGCCAGTGGCGGTAGGCCTCAAGCCGCCACTCGGTCATCCACTCCGGCTCGCGCTTGACCGCGGACAGCGCGCGGATGGTGCCTTCGTCCAGGCCCGGCGGCAGGCCGGTCATCTCGATCTCGGTGACGAAGCCGGCGCTATAGCTGCGGGCAAGGACCTCGGCCACGCCCGCGTTGTCGCGCAACGTGGCAGCGGTGCTGCTCTGATTGTTCATGATCTCGTTCATTCGGTGGTGATCCGGCGGGCTTTCGTCGGCATCGCGATCTCGCCCAGCGGTACGGCGGCTACCCTGCGCGATGGCCGCGGCGGCTGCGGCTTGAGCATGTCGGCCAGGCTGACCGCACGCAGCGCGTGGTCCAGCACGTTGTTGATCAGTTGCCAGCTGCCGCGCACGCCGCACTGCGACTCGCGGTCGCACTGCCCTTCGGCGACGCTGCATTCGGTCATGCCGATCGGACCTTCGATGGCTTCGACAATCTCGGCCAGCGAGATCTCGCCGGCCGGCCGGGCCAGCCGGTAGCCGCCGTTGACGCCGCGGAACGACTCGACCAGTGCGGCGTGACCGAGCGCCTTCAGCAGCTTGCTGACCGTGGGCAGTTCCAGCCGCGCTTCATCGGCGATCTGCACCGCGCTGAGCACCTCGGCCGGGTGCGCGGCGATGCAGGTCATCACCACGGTGGCGTAATCGGTGAGTCGGCTGACGCGGAGCATGGGCTCGGGCTGGGTCGCTTGAATCGGGACTAAAATGGTACTGATTCGATGCCGCGCGGTCAATGCCACGCTGCTCAACGCCTCGTCACGACGCCGGCGGATCGCTAAGCTGGCGCCATTCCGTTGCCCATGGTTGCCATGACCCCGATTCCCGACCGCGCCGTCGCCCGCCTCGCCTGGACCCGCCATGTGCTGGACGACGCCAGCCTGACCCTGGCATCCGCCTCGGCCGACGCCAGTTTCCGCAGCTACTGGCGCACCAGGCGCGGCGGACAAAGCTGGATCGTGATGGATTCGCCGCCGGAGCGCGAAGACCCGCGGCCGTGGCTGGCGATCGGCGCGCGGCTGGCCGCTGCCGGACTGCACGTGCCGGCCGTGCAGGCGCACGACCTGCAGCAGGGCTTCCTGCTGATCGAGGATCTCGGCTCACGGCTGTATCTGGCCGAATTGAACGACGCGAACGCGGACAGGCTCTACGGCGACGCGATGGATGCGCTGCTGGCGATGCAGACGCGCGTGGCCAGCGACGACCTGCCGCCGTTCGACCACGCCGTGCTGGTCGGCGGGCTGGAAGTGATGCCCGAATGGTTCCTGACGCGCCACCTCGGCCACCCGCCGAGCTGCGGGGAATGGGACGTGCTGGAAGCCGCATTCGACGTGATCGTGCGCAACGCGCTGGCGCAGCCGCGCTGTTTCGTGCACCGCGATTTCCACAGCCGCAACTTGCTGGTGGTCGGCGAGAACAACCCGGGGATCATTGACTTCCAGGGCGCGCTGCACGGCCCGCTCACCTACGACCTCGCCTCGCTGCTGCGCGACGCCTACATCGCGTGGCCGCGCGAACGCGTCGAAGGCTGGGTGGAGTCCTATCGGCGGCGCCTGCTGGGCGCCGGCGTGATCGACGCCAGCGTGGATACCGCGCGCTTCCTGCGCTGGTTCGACCTCACCGGCCTGCACCGCCACGTGCGCGTGCTGGGCCAGTTCTACCGGCTGTGGTACCGCGACGGCAAGCCGGGCTACCTCAAGGACGTGCCGCAGGTGTACCGCTACGTGATCGAGGTGGCGGGCCGTTACCCCGAGCTGGCCAACTTCGCCGCGTTGCTGGAACGGCATGCGGCCGGCCGCGACCTCACGCAGGTGGCGGCGTGAGGCACGCGCTGATCTTCGCCGCCGGCCTCGGTGAACGCATGCGTCCGCTGACCGACCGCACGCCCAAGCCGCTGCTGCCGGTGGCCGGCAAGCCACTGATCGTGTGGCACCTGGAAAAACTCGCCGCAGCCGGCGTGCATTACGTGGTGATCAACACCTCGCACCTGGCCGAGCAGTTCCCTGCCGCGCTGAGCGACGGCTCGCGCTGGGGCCTGCGTATCCGCTATGCGTACGAAGGCCCGACGCCACTGGAAACCGGCGGCGGCATGCTGAATGCGCTGCCGCTGCTCGGTCATGAACCCTTCCTCGTGGTGAGCGGCGACGTGTGGTGCGACGTGGATTTCAGCGTGCTGCCCGCCGAGCCGCGGGGCCTCGTGCACCTGCTGATGGTGGACAACCCCGCGCATCACCCTCGCGGCGATTTCCGGCTGGACACCGAGGGCCGCCTGCACGACGACGGCGAACCCCGGCTCACCTACAGCGGCATCGGCGTGTTCCGCCGCGAATTGCTGGACGGCTGGCGCGAGGCCGTCGGCGCTGCGCCGGGCGCCGAGGCGAAACCGCCGCGCTTCAAGCTGCGTCCGCTGCTGGAGACGGCGATGGCAAGCGGCAGGATCGATGGCTCGCAGCATCGTGGCGCATGGACCGATGTCGGTACGCCGCAGCGGCTGGCCGAACTGGAATCCGCACTGCGCGGGTAACGTGCGAACGGTCGGGACAGCAAAACGGCCCGGTGGGGACCGGGCCGTTTTTCGTTTCGTGGAGCTACTCCTCTGCCCTTCGGGCATCTCCCCTGCGAGCAGGGGAGAGAACAGCAGCATCACCCGCCTTGCGGGCGATGCTTGCTCAGGGTCGCCGCGCCAGCTCCGGGTTTTCCTTGGTGACCGGCATCAGGTCCTTCTTCGACACGCCCAGCCACAGCAGGATCGGGCTGGCCACGAAGATCGAGGACAAGGTGCCGACCACGATGCCGATCAGCATGGTGACGGCGAAGCCGTGCACTGCGGTGCCGCCGTAGAAGTACAGCGCGCCCATGGTGATGCCGGTGAACAGCGAGGTGATGATGGTCCGCGACAGGGTGTTGTTGATCGAGCGGTTGAGGATCTCTTCCGGCTCGGCCTTGCGCGCCAGCCGGAACAACTCGCGGATGCGGTCGAACACCACCACCTTGTCGTTGATCGAGTAACCGATCACCGCCAGCACCGAAGCCAGCACGGTCATGTCGAACTCGCGCTGCACCAACGCCAGGATGCCGAGCGTCACCAGCGTGTCATGGATTTCGGTGGCCACCGCGGCGATCGCGAAGCGGCGCTCGAAGCGGATCCACAGGTAGGCCATGATGCCCAGGATCACGAACACCGCCGCCACGGTACCGTCGCTGCGCAACTCCTGGCCCACCTGGGCGCTGACGTAGTCGCGGCTCTTCAGCTTTGCGTCTGGACGGGACACATGCAGCACCTTGATGACGTCGGCGGCGATGCGGTCGAGATTGAACTTGCCGGCCGCATCGACGGCACCGGGGTCGTCCTTCGGCTGCAGCCGGATCGACACTTCGCGGGTGCCACCCAGGCTCTGCACCATCGCGTTGTGGATGCCGCCCTTCTCCAGCGCGCCGCGCACCTCGGAGATCTCCACCGACTGGCCGTAGTCGACCACCATCGACACGCCGCCGGTGAAGTCCAGTCCGTAGTTGAGGCCCTTGAATGCGATCAGCCCGATCGAGGCGACCATCAGGAAGATGGCGATGGCAATGGTGTACTTGCGCATCCCCAGGAAGTGGATGTTGCTGTCGTGATTGAAAATTTCCATGGGGGTTCCTTAGACCGACAGCGTCTTGAGCTTGCGGTGGCCGTGGATCGCCGCGGTGAACGCATGGGTCAGCGTCACCGAGGTGAACAGCGAAGTCAGGATGCCGATCATCAGCGTCACGCCGAAGCCCTTGATCGCGCCGGTACCCATCGTGGTCAGCGCCAGCGCGGCGATCAGGTGGGTGACGTTGGCGTCCAGAATGGTCGACCAGGCCTTCTCGTAGCCGGCGCGGATCGAGGCGTGCGGACTGGAGCCGTTGCGCAGTTCCTCACGCACGCGTTCGCAGATCAGCACGTTCGCATCGATCGCCATGCCCAGGGTCAGCACGATACCGGCCACACCCGGCATGGTCAGGGTGACGCCGATCAGCGACATCACCGCCACCAGGATCACCAGGTTGAAGAACAGCGCGATGTCCGCGACCAGACCGAACAGCTTGTAATAGATCGCCGCCGCCAGCAGCACCAGCGCCAGGCCCAGCAGCACCGCCTTGAAGCCCTTGTCGATGTTGTCCTGGCCAAGGCTGGCGCCGATCACGCCTTCCTCGACGATGTCCATCGGCGCGGCCAGTGCGCCGCCCTTGAGCAGCAGGGCCAGGTCGGAGGCTTCCTTCGGGCTGCCCAGGCCGGTGGTCTGGAACTGCTTGCTGAAGGGGCTCTGGATGGTGGCGTCGTTGATCACCGTCTCGGTGACTTTCGGCACGCGCACCTCCTTGCCGTCGATCACCTTCGTCTCGTAGACCTGCTCCACGTACAGCACCGCCATCGGCTTGCCGACGTTGGCGTTGGTGAAGTCACCCATCTTCTTGGCGCCGGCCGCGTTCAGGGTGACGTCGACCTTCGGCGTGCCACTCTGCTGGTCGATGCCCGACGAGGCGTCCACCAGCTGGTTGCCGGTCACGATGATCTGCTTGCTCACCAGCACCGGCCGGTTGTCGCCGCGCATGTAGTACAGGTTCGCGTCCGGCGGGATGTTGCCGGTGCGCGCCGCTTCCACCGCGCGCGCGTCGCCGGGCTGGCCGATACCGGGGCGGTACTGCAGGGTGGCGACCGCGCCGATCAGCTTCTTCGCCTCAGTCGGGTCCTGCACGCCGGCCAGCTCGACCACGATGCGGCTGTCGCCCTGCTGCTGGATCAGCGGCTCGGACACACCCAGCGCGTTGATGCGGTTGCGCAGCGTGCCCAGGTTCTGCGTGATCGCGCTGCGTGACAGCTCGCGCAGCTTTTCCGGCTTGATCACCACGTTCAGCACGAAACGGTCGCCGGTGCTGGCGCCGCTCGCCACGTTGAGGTCGGTGTACTCGTTGGCGATCGCGTCAGCCGCGGTGGAGCGGTCGGCGTCCGAACGCAGGATCACCGCGATGCCCTGGCCACTCACCGCATTGCGGGTCACCGATTCGTACCGGATGTTCTTGTTGCGCAGCAGCGCGCGGATGTCATCCGCGTAGCTGTTTTCCTGCTTCTCTATCGCATCCTTCTGGTCGACCTGCATCAGGAAGTGCACGCCGCCCTGCAAGTCCAGGCCCAGCGGCATCGAGCGGGCGCCGATCGCACCCAGCCAGCCCGGCACGTTGGATTGCAGCTTGAACGCCACGGTGTAGCCGTCGCCCAGCGCCGCCTTGATCTCGTCGGCGCCGCTCTTCTGCACGTCGGAGTTGGCGAACGTGGCCAGCAGGTGGTCGCCTTCCACGAACACGTTGGTGACCGCGATCTTCTTCGCGGTCAGCGCCGCCTGCACCTTCTGCTGCACTGCCTGGTTGATCGGCGGCGCGTCGCGGTTGGCCGTGACCTGCACGGCCGGCACCGGCGGGAATGCATTGGGCAGCGCGTAGATGATGCCGAACAACATCACCAACGCGACCAGCGCGTACTTCCAGCGAGGAAAATCACTCATGATCGGGTCCTTTGCGATCGTCCATGACCGCGAACGTCAAGAAGCGGCCATCCATGACCGAAGTTTATTTTTACGATCGTCCATGATCGCGAACATCAAGAAGCGGCCATCCTTGGCCGCACTATTCGAAAAAGCTTCGCCCCTGGACATCCCAGGTCTCAGCCGGACTTCAGCGAGCCCTTGGGCAACACTTGCTGGACTGCGCCTTTCTGCACCTTGACCTTCACGCTGGCCGCGATCTCGACCGTGATGAAGGTCTCGCCCACCTCGTCCACGCGCCCGGCGATACCGCCGTTGGTGACCACTTCGTCGCCCTTGGCCAGCCCGGCGACCAGCGCGCGATGCTCCTTCTGCCGCTTCATCTGCGGGCGGATCATCATGAAATACATCAGGCCGAACAGCACCACCATCATGATGATCATGGACATGCCGCCACCCTGCGGCTGCGGAGCCGCGGCCTGGGCGATCACGGGAGAGATCGGAAGAATCATCTGTTTGTCTCGCAAGTTATGGCGCCGCCGGGGATTTCGGCTGAACGCCTGATAAAAGATTCTCGATTATGCCATGCACCCCCGGGCCGTGCACGGTGCCACTGGCACCGCCGCAGCCAGCCGGCTGATCACTACTGAGGGCGGCCAACGCCCGTTGCAAGGCCGCCCCGCGGGCCCGCGCCCCTAAGAAATCAGCGTGCCCTGGCGGCGGGCGTAGAACTCCGCCACAAAGGCTTCCAGGGTTTGACTGGCGATAGCCGCACGCAGGCCAGCCATCAGTCGCTGGTAGTAGCGCAGGTTGTGCATGGTGGCGAGCTGGCTGCCGAGGATCTCGTTGCAGCGGTCGAGGTGGCGCAGGTAGGCGCGGCTGAAACCGTGGCTGCAGGCGTAGCAGTCGCAGCCTTCCTCGATCACCGCGGTGTCGCTGGCGTATTTCGCGTTGCGGATGCGCAGCGTGCCCGCGGCGGTGAACAGGAAGCCGTTGCGCGCGTTGCGGGTAGGCATCACGCAGTCGAACATGTCGATGCCGCGGCGTACCGCTTCCACGATGTCCTCCGGCCGGCCCACGCCCATCAGGTAGCGCGGCCTGTCCGCCGGCAGCAACGGCACGGTGAAATCCAGCGCGTGGTTGCGCTCGGCCTCCGGCTCACCCACGGCGAGGCCGCCCACCGCATAGCCGTCGAAGCCGATGTCGATCAGGCCCGCGGCCGAGCGCCGGCGCAGATTCTCGTAGACGCTGCCCTGCACGATGCCGAACAGCGAATTGGGATTCTTCAGGTCATCGAAGGCCCGGCGCGAGCGCTCGGCCCAGCGCAGCGACAGTTCCATCGAATCGGCCGCCACCTTCTCGGTGGCCGGATACGGCGTGCACTCGTCGAAGATCATCGCGATGTCCGAATCCAGCGTCTTCTGGATCCGCATCGACACTTCCGGCGACAGGAACACCTTCGAGCCGTCCACCGGCGAGGCGAAGGTCACGCCCTCCTCGGTGATCTTGCGCTTGTGCGCCAGCGAGAACACCTGGAAGCCGCCCGAGTCGGTGAGGATGGGCTTGTCCCAGCCGATGAAGCGGTGCAGCCCGCCGAACTGCTCGACGACCTCCAGCCCCGGCCGCAGGAACAGGTGGAAGGTGTTGCCCAGGATGATCTCGGCGCCGGTGTCGGTGACGTCGCGCGGGGTCATCGCCTTGACCGAACCGTACGTGCCCACCGGCATGAACGCCGGCGTCTCCACCGTGCCGCGGGCAAACGTGAGGCGGCCGCGGCGGGCGGCGGCGTCGGTGGCTTGGAGGTCGAACTGGAGGGAAGTCATCCGGGCATTATCGCGGGTTCGACCGCTCCCCGCTCGGCAACCCGCCGATCAAAGGCCGTGCGGCAGGATCAGCATGGCATCGCCATACGAGAAGAAGCGGTAGCGCTGCTCCACGGCATGGCGGTAACTGTCCAGGATGAACTCGCGCCCGGCCAGCGCCGACACCAGCATCAGCAGGGTCGACTGCGGCAGGTGGAAGTTGGTGAGCAGGCCGTCGATGCTGCTGAAGCGGTAGCCGGGGAAGATGAAGATCTGCGTCTCGCCGGCGAACGGGTGCAGTTCGCCGTCCTTGCTGGCGCTTTCCAGCGCGCGCACCACGGTGGTGCCCACCGCGATCACGCGTCCGCCGTTCGCGCGGGTGCGGCGGATCTGCCCGATCAGGTGCGCGCCGACGTTGAGCCACTCGCGGTGCATGTGGTGGTCCTTCAGATCATCCACGCGCACCGGCTGGAAGGTGCCGGCGCCGACATGCAGGGTGACGTAGCCGAACTCGACGCCGCGCCCGCGCAGCCGGTCCAGGGTCGCCTCGTCGAAATGCAGGCCGGCGGTGGGCGCGGCGACGGCGCCGGGCTCGCGCGCGAACACGGTCTGGTAGCGCTCCATGTCACTGGCGTCGGCGTGCCGATCGATGTACGGCGGCAGCGGCATCTCGCCCAGCTTCAGCAGCAGCTTCTCCAGCGGCTCCGACGCCTCGAAACGCAGCCGGAAGAAACCCTCGTCGCGGCCCAGCACCAGCGCATGGCTGCCGTCGGCCAGCTCGATCCGTGCGCCTTCCTTCGGCTTCTTGCTCACCCCCAGCTGCACGGTGGCCTCGTGCGCGCCGGTGACCCGCTCGATCAAAATCTCCACCGCGCCGCCGGTGTCCTTGCGCCCGTACAACCGCGCCGGCAGCACGCGGGTGTCGTTGAACACCAGCAGGTCGCCGGGGCGCAGGAAGTCGGGCAGCTCGCGGAACAGGCGGTCCTGCCGCGACTGCGCCGCCACATCGAGCAGCAGCAAACGACTGGCCGAGCGCTCGGGCAACGGCGCCTGCGCAATCAGCTCGTGCGGCAGCTCAAAATCGAAATCGGACTTCTTCAAGGCAGGTGTGGCCGGCATCGGGAAACGGAGCATTATCCCGCAGCGGACGCGCCGGGGCACGCCTGCAAAAAAAACGCCGCTCCTCGCGGAGCGGCGCCCAGGCTCATCCCTTCACGCACAGCACCTGGCGCAGCGTGTGCACCACCTCGACCAGGTCGGTCTGCGCGGCCATCACCGCGTCGATCGACTTGTACGCCGCCGGCGACTCGTCGATCACCGCCGCGTCCTTGCGGCATTCGACGTGGGCGGTGGCCGCCCGATGCTGCGCCAGGGTGATCTGCTGGCGCGCCGCGGTACGGCTCATCACCCGGCCCGCGCCGTGGCTGCAGCTGCGGAAGCTGTCCGGACTGCCCTTGCCACGCACGATGTAGCTGCACGTGCCCATGCTGCCCGGGATGATGCCGAGCTCGCCGGCGCGGGCGCTCACCGCGCCCTTGCGGGTCACCAGCAGTTCCTCGCCACCGTGCGTCTCCTTCTGCACGTAGTTGTGGTGGCAGTTCACCGCCATCTGTTCCAGCTGGAACTTCGGCAGCCGGTGGCGCATCTCGGCCAGCACCCGCGCCATCATCGCCTCGCGGTTGGCCCGGGCGTAATCCTGTGCCCAGGACACCGCTTCGACGTAGTCGTCGAACAGCGGTTCACCTTCCATGAAGAACGCGAGGTCCTTGTCCGGCAGGTCGAAGCCCAGCACGCGCTGCGCCAGCTCTTCGCGCGCCCGCTGGATGAAGTAGCTGCCGATCAGGTTGCCGGTGCCGCGCGAACCGGAGTGCAGCATCACCCACACCGCGCCCGATTCGTCGAGGCAGACCTCGATGAAGTGGTTGCCGCCGCCGAGCGTGCCGAGCTGCCGGTCGACCTTGTCGGTGCGGATCTTGCGGTGCTTCGCCTTGATCGCCTCCAGCCGCTCGGCCAGCCGGGATTCGACCAGCATCGTGTGAATGCTGTCCGACGGCTTGCCATGTTCGCCGCCGCGGCCGTTGCCGACCGGTACGCCGCGCTCGATGCTGGAACGCAGCTGGGCCAGGTTGTCCGGCAAGTCGCTGGCACGCAGCGTGGTCCGCACCGCGGCCATGCCGCAGCCGATGTCCACGCCGACCGCGGCCGGGATGATCGCGCCCCGGGTCGGCACCACCGAACCCACGGTGGCGCCCTTGCCCAGATGCACGTCCGGCATCACCGCGACCCACGGGCCGACGAACGGCAGCGTGGCGATGTTGCGCAGTTGCTGCTTCGCCGAATCTTCCAGCGACACGCCATGCACCCAGCCCTTGATCGGCGTGGCGCTGCCTTCGGCATGCAGCAGTTCGTACTGTTGGTTGCTCATCACATCTTTCCTTGAATGGATCGTGGCGAGCGCATCCGTGCGCGCGCCACGAGGTTACTGCCTGAGGCTGACCAACTGGTTCAGCACGCCGTCCAGGCCGCCGAACACGGTCAGCTTGTCGATCTTCTCGGTGACCTTTTCCAAGGCCTCCAGCTCCTTCAGACGCATCAGCACCGGACTTTCCTCGATCAGACGCGCGGTGTTGAGCAGCGAACGGGTGGCGTTCGCCTCCTCGCGCCGGCGGATCACGTTGGCCTGGGCCGCCTTCTCCGCCTGCACCACGCTGTTGAGGATGTCCTTCATCTCGCCCGGCAGGATCACGTCCTTGACGCCCACGCCGAGCACCTCGATGCCCAGCTCGACGACACGGCCGCGCACGTAGGCGAAGATGTCCGCATCCAGCGAGGCCTTGTCGCCCAGCAGCTCGTCCAGCGTCTTGCCGGAGACCGCCTTGCGCAAGCCGTACTGCAGTTCGCGATAGAGGTAGTCGCCGTACTTGGCCACCTTCGTACGCGCGGCGACCGGATCGGTCACGCGCAGGCTGGCTGCCAGGTTCACCCGCAGGCTCACCTTGTCGCGGGTCAGCAGTTCCTGGCCCGACACTTCCAGCGACTGCACGCGCAGCTCGATCACCTCCGCCGCCACGTTCTTCCGGAAATTCCAGAACGCCCAGGCACCCGGCGCCAGCGTGCGCACCAGCTTGTTGTCGACGAACAGCAGGCCCGTCGATTCCACCGGCACGTCCACCATCACCGCCACCTTGCCGAGCCCGCCCAGCTGACGCAGACGACTGGCCACGCGCGCATCGATCTCCAGCGTTTCCACCAGCGAGACCGCCTGCACCTCGACCGGCACGATGCCCTTCCAGTACAGCTTGCGCGTACCCGGCGCCAGCACGTCTTCCAGCTTGCCGTCCTTCAGCACCAGACCGACCTGGTCGGTGCTGATGTCGGCCACCAGGAAGCACTCGGCCAGCGGGCCGTCCATCTGCGCCATCAACACCTCGGCATCGCTGCCGGCGTATTCCGGGCGGGTGAGGTTGTGCACCGTCACGGCGATGCGCTTGCGCGGGTCGAACAGGCGATGGACGCCCGGCGACAGCACGCGCTCGAAACGACGGTTGCGATACAGCAGACCGCGCTCGCCGTCGCCGATCACGATTTGCTTGAGCCAGAACATGGCGATACTCCTTGTCGATATTCCTTGTTTCGATCCGTATTGAATGAATCAGGGCCGTCGGATCGATGCGGGCCGTGATTTACTTCGGGATGCAATCACCCCTCCCTTTCGGGATAAACACGCGATTATCTTGAATAACCGCAAGCTTTATTGAAAAAGGCGGAAACGCCTCCCGACGATTGATCCAGCGAAGCCCGAACGCTTCGGAAGAGAGTCGGTCATCGGCTGATCACGGCGATGCCTTGCCACGATGTCGTTCGACGACCGACCGTCCGCCTTCAGGGGGCCGGCCCGGCTCGATCCTCGCTGCGTCATTCGATCCGCCCTCATCCCTGACGGGCGTGCCGCGTTCCACACGAGGCGTTTCCTGGTCGGAACTTTCGTTCCTAGTGTCATGACGTGACAGGTCATGGTTCTGGAGCGGGATTCGAACCCGCGACACTCGGTTTATGAGACCGATGCTCTACCCGTCTGAGCTATCCGTGGTTGACGTGCCGGATTCGAACCGGCGACCTGCAGCTTTCGCTGCCGCTCTACCGCTGAGCCAACGTCATCGCGGAACATCTCCCCGCAGGCCCGGCATACGCTGTCGGCAGAGCCGCGCGCACCGGGCGGGTCTTGGGAACCCGCGCCGCTGAAAGCCTTTGTGGCTGATGTTCCGTATGCCCGGCTGTCGTCAACCGGGCATTCGTATGGGCCGTGAAGACCCTGTTCGTATGGAATCCGATCCGCACACAGCCCGCGCCGAAGCATCGGGACGCAGCGCACATGCGCCGGTCTGCAGCCGTGCCCCTGCCTCGGCTGCACGCAACCGGATGCTTCAGGGCGTAGCAGATTCCTGCAAGGTGGTTCGATGCATGCGCATATCCGGCGAACGCCAAAAACAAAACGCCCCCGGGTATGGCGACCCGAGGGCGTTCGCGTTGCCTCGGGAGATCGGGGTGACCGATCTCCGCGAAGGGATCAGTCGATTATCGGAAAGCGGTTGCCAGGTCGTGCCTTTCATCGCGCGCAAACAAACCCGCGTCGCGATAGTCGCGCGACATACTTGGCTTATTCGTGGGGGCGAGGCGGAATGACATGGAAAGTTTCTTCATCGGATTATCGCCACAGCGGCGAAGGACGCAAACAATACGCGGATTATTTTTGAAGCGCAAGCGATTTTGTCGAATACCCGAATAATTCCTACAACCAGCCTTTCTGCCGCGCCAGCCGATACGCTTCGATGCGATTGGCGACGCCGAGTTTGCCGATCGCCTCGGACAGGTAATTGCGCACGGTGCCGTGCGACAGGTTCAGCTGTGCGGCGATGTCGCCCGCCGACTGTCCTTCGCCGGCCAGGCGCAAAACCTGGCGCTCGCGGTCGTTCAGCGGATCGGCTTCCGACCACGCCTCCAATGCCAGCTGCGGGTCGATCGCGCGGCCACCGCGATGCACGGTGCGCAAGGCCTCGGCCAGGTTTTCGGCGGGCGCGTCCTTCAGCAGGTAACCGGACACGCCGGCGTCCAGTGCGCGACGCAGGAAGCCGGGGCGCGCGAAGGTGGTGACGATGACCACCTTGATCGGCAGTTCGTGGCGCTGGATGCGCTGCGCCAGTTCCAGTCCGGTCAACCCGGGCATCTCGATATCGGTGACCAGCACGTCGGGCTTGAGCCGTTGCATATCCCGCCACGCCGCTTCGCCGTCCGCCGACGAACCAAGCACTTCGATGTCGCTTTCCAGGTTCAGCAGCGCCGACAGCGCGCCGCGCACCATCGCCTGGTCCTCGGCCAGCAGCACACGGATCATGCGATGACTCTCCGGTGTCGACGGGAGTGAAGGGTAGGCGTCATGGTCTGTGCGGGTATGGAAACATGGGTGGACTCACGCGATGGGCCGATCCGTAAACAACTGCGTCAGCGGCCCGGTCGTCGATGGCTCCGGCGCCGATCGCGGCGATTCGACCAGGCGCAGGATCGGCAGCGGCACCACCACCCGCAGGCGCGATCCCTGGCCACGCGGCGACTCGAACGCGAGCGTGCCGCCGAGCGCGCGCACGCGCTCGCGCATGCCGCTCAGGCCGTTGCCGTCGCTCTCGATGCCGCCGCGGCCGTTGTCGCTGATCTGCAGGCAGACGCTGCCCCGCTCGCGCGTCAGCTCGACCCGCGCCTGACTGGCGTCGGCGTGGCGCGCGATGTTGGTCACCGCCTCGCGCAACACCAGCGACAGGCCGCGCTCGACGTCGCCCGGCAAGTCGGCGGGCAGCTCGCCGTAATCCAGATGCACCCGCGAGGATTCCAGCAACAGCCGCGCCGAAGCCAGCTCGGCGGCGAGATCGGTGGCACGTATGCCGGTGACGGCGCAGCGCACTTCCGCCAACGCGTGGCGCGCGACCTTCTCCGCCTCTTCGACCTCGCGCCGGGCGGCCGCCACGTCACGGTCGAACAGCTTGCGCGACAGCTCCAGCTTCAGCGTGATCAGCGACAGGGTATGCCCGAGCAGGTCGTGCAGGTCGCGCCCGATCCGTTCGCGCTCCGCCGTGGCGGCGAGCCGGCGCACCTCGTCGTGCGAAAGGCTGAGGGCGGCATCCTTCTCCTGGTGGATCTGCTCGACCGTGACGATGGTGCAGATGACGAACACCGTGACCGGCATGATCACCAGCAGTGACTGCGGGTAGCCAATCCACCAGGCCAGCGCCACGTAGATCGCATTGAGCAGCAATACCTGGAGCACATAGCTGCGGAAGCGCCGCAGGTCGCAATGGCTCAGCATCACGCAGGCGTACACGAAGTAGCTGAGACCACTGGGATACCAGCGCAGCAGGCCGAAACACAACGCCGCCATGCCCCACGCGTAGAGATATGCCGTTCGCCGCGAAGCCAGTCGCAGCCTGGCGAACAACAGCAGGAACAGCGGATACGAGCCCAGCGTGCACAGCAGCCAGGTCGGCGTGTAGCCACGCAGGCCGTGGTCGAACAGCGGCGTGATGAAAATCCACATGGACCACAGCAGGTGCACGCCGGCGGCCCATGGCGACTTGCCCCGGCGCAGGTCGTCGGCCACCGCGGAATCGGGTGCCGGCACGAACCATCGGGCTGCGAAAGCGGGGATCATGACGTGGTCGGTCGCTGGGGGCCTGGTCTGCGGCATGCTACTTCAACCGTGCCGGCGCAGGCGCCTGGCGGCCAGCAGCGCGAAGCCCGCGGCAAAGCCGGCCAGCACCAGCACGTGCACCAGCAAGGGGCCGCGGTTCAGGCCCACCGCCGCCAGCGCCAGCTGGTCCAGGTGGTAGCTCGGCCATACCGGCGCGATCTGCTGCAGGGATTTCGGCAGCAGCGGCAGCGGCATCCACAGGCCGGACAGGAACGACATCGGCAGGTAGATCAGGTTCAGCATACCGGGGGCCCCCTGCCCCTTGATCAGGGTGCCGACGAACATGCCCAGCGCGCAGAACGGCAGCACGCCGAACATGCCGATGAGCAACAAGGCGCCGGCCTGCGCCGGGGTCAGCGTCACGTGGGCCAGCGTCAAAGCCATCGCCATCAGCAGCGCGATCACCGCTCCGGCCGCCGCCATCGCCATCAGCATCTTGCCCAGCAGGTAGGCGCCGGGCGGCATTGGCAGGGCGCGCTTGAAGGTCAGCAGGCCGCCGTCGCGCTCCAGCGCCAGCGACACGCCGAAACCGAACAGGCCCGGACTCATCACGCCGAACACGCCGTAGCTGGCCAGCAGGTAGCGTGCCGCGTCTGCGCTGTTCGACTTCGCCGTCAACACGCCGAACAGCAGGTAGAACATCGCGGGAAACAGCATGACCGGCAGCATGAAGCCGGGCGCGCGCAGGTAGCGCAGGCATTCGCTGCGCGCTTCTTCGAGATAGGCGCCGAGCACGCGGCGGCGCGGCATGTCGACGGCAGGCGCCGATGCAGCGACGGAAATGGCGGTTTGCATGTCAGGCAGCCTCGCGCTGGTCGGTGTCCGCGGCATCGCGGGTGAGTTCGGTGAACGCCTCGGCCAGGCCGGCGCGCTGCACTTCCAGTTCGCCGAGGACGGGGTCGGCGTCGAGCAGGCGGCGCACCACTGCCTCGGCCTGCGCGGTGGCGATACGCAGGTGACCGTCCTCGCGCGTGGCGGATGCCACGTTCGGCCAGGCCGCAACCGCTTCCGCATCGAGGTTGCTCACACAGCGGATGCGCGTGAGTGCCACCCGCTTGCGCAAGTCGTCCACGCTGCCCTCGCTGCGCACGCGGCCCTGACCGAGCACCACCACGCGCTGCGCCAGCGCCTCGGCTTCCTCCAGGTAATGCGTGGTGAGCACCACGGCGCAGCCTTCGGCGACCAGCGCGCGCATGGCCGCCCACAGCTTCTGCCGTGCGTCGATGTCCATGCCCACGGTGGGTTCGTCGAGGAACAGCAGCTCGGGACGCGCGCACAGCGCCAGCGCGAACTGCACGCGCCGCTGCTGGCCACCGGAAAGCTTGCCGTAGGGCCGCAGCAGCAGGTCGGCGATGCCGGCCAGCACGGCGGTCTCGTCGTAGCCACGCGGGTTCGGGTAATAGCTCATGGTCAGGCGCAACAGTTCGCCCACGCGCAGCGTGGGCGGCAGATTGGCCGACTGCAGCATCACGCCGATGCGCCGGCGCACCTCGATGCGCTGTGGGTCGAGCCCGAACAGTTCAGCGCGACCCGTGTCCGGGCGGATCAATCCCAGCAGCAGGCTGATGCTGGTGCTCTTGCCGGCACCGTTGGGGCCGAGCAGGGCGAGCAGTTCGCCGCGCCGCACGGCGAGGTCCACGCCATCCAGCGCGGTGAGTGGGCCGTAACGCTTCACGGCGGCGGCAAGGCGGGCAACGGTAGTGTCGTTCATGCGGGTGTCTCCTCCTGCCGCACAGTCTGGGCGGCGCGCCGCATCGGCCCCAGTCGCCGCCGTCAGCCATCGCGGGTGACAGGCGTCATCCGTACGGCAAATTTCGTCCCAAGCGCCTGATCAGGCAAGCAAAGCGCAGCGGCCATGGATCAGCCAGCCAGGCTCAGGGGGTACCGGGCAGGCCATGCCGCAGGTTATCCTCGGCGTTCGTGGATGCGCGCCCACCCGCCAAACCGGGCCACGCGCCGCGGGAGCCGGGCTCCCCCACGCACTACACGTTGGCCTGCTTCGCGCTGGGTGCGAGGCGCCGGCGGACCTGAGGAGATAGCCATGGGTGTGATCAACCAGCTGCGCGAACTGCGCGAATTCGGCGGCAAGCCGCGGACCACCGGCCTGGACGACGCCAGCATCGAGCGCATGGCGGCGAACGATCCCCTGCTGGGCCAGGCGATCGCCGAGGCGGTGGCGCGCCATCGCGAGCTGCGTGCCGACCTGGTCGATTTCCTCAAGCTCGATGAAGCCGAACAGCTCGTGCGGGTGCAGGCCGGCTTCGTCAACTTCTATCCCGACGACGCGATCAACCCGTACCTGCCGGCGGCCGCGCGCGGCCCGTGGATCGTCACCCTGAAGGGCGCCGTGGTGCACGACAACGGCGGCTACGGCATGCTCGGCTTCGGCCACAACGACCCGGCGATCCTGGCCGCGCTGGCCCGGCCGCAGGTGATGGCGAACGTGATGTCGCCCAGCGTGGCGCAGCTGCGCTTCACCGCGGCGCTGGACAAGGAGCTGGGCCGCAGCCGCGGCGGCAGCCCGTACACGCGCTACCTGTGCCTGAACTCCGGCTCCGAGTCGGTCTCGCTGGCCTGCCGCATCGCCGATGTCAACGCCAAGGCGATGACCGACACCGGCGCGCGCTACGCCGGCCGCACGATCAAGCGGCTGGCGGTGAAGGGTGCATTCCACGGCCGCACCGAGGCGCCGGCGCTGTACTCCGATTCCAGCCGCAAGACCTACCAGCAGAACCTCGCCAGCTACCGCCACGAGGACACCCTGATCACCGTGGCGCCCTACGACGTGGCGCAGCTGGAAGCCGCGTTCGCCGACGCCGACAAGCACGGCTGGTTCATCGAGGCGATGTTCCTGGAACCAGTGATGGGCGAAGGCGACCCCGGTCGCGCGGTGACGCCGGAGTTCTACAAGGCCGCCCGCGCGCTCACTGAATCGCACGGTACCCTCTTGCTGGTCGACTCGATCCAGGCCGGCCTGCGCGCCCACGGCGTGCTGTCGTTCGTGGACTACCCCGGCTTCGAGGGCCTGCCGCCGCCGGACATGGAAACCTTCTCCAAGGCGCTCAACGCCGGCCAGTATCCGCTGTCGGTATTGGCTGTCGGCGAACACGCCGCCGGGCTGTACCGCAAGGGCATCTACGGCAACACCATGACCGCCAACCCGCGCGCGCTGGACGTGGCACTGGCCACGCTGGGCGAGCTCAGCGACGCCGTGCGCAGCAACATCCGCGAGCGTGGCAAGGAATTCGTCGACAAGCTCAACGCGCTGAAGGGCGAGCTGGGCGGCCTGATCACCAAGGTGCAGGGCACCGGCCTGCTGTTCTCCTGCGAGCTGGCCCCGGAATACAAGTGCTACGGCGCCGGTTCCACCGAGGAATACATGCGCGAGCACGGCGTCGGCGTGATCCACGGCGGCACCAATTCGCTGCGTTTCACCCCGCACTTCAACGTCACCAGCGCCGAGGTCGACCTGATCGTGTCGCACGTGCGCAAAGCGCTGCTGGAAGGGCCGCGCAAGGCCAAGGCCGAGGCGGCCTGAGCGGAGACGGCTGCGGCGACACTTGACACGTCGCCGCAGCTGAATACTTCGTGCATGTCAGGTTTCACCCACTCCCGCCATGGCGGCCGTCCGGCATAGACTGTCCGGGCCGGTGCTTGCCGGTCACCTAGGGAGGGTTCAACGATGTCGATGTCACTTCGCCTGCTTGTCGCCAGTGCTGCCTTCGCTTTCGCTGGTGCCGCCTTCGCGGCCGCACCGCAAGCCAGCACCACCGCTCCGGCCACCAAGGTCCACACGGCGCAGCAGCAGCGCATGGTCGATTGCAACAAGCAAGCCACCGGCAAGAAAGGGGCCGAGCGCAAGACCTTCATGAGCACCTGCCTGAAGGGTGGCAGCACTGCCGCCGCGGCACCGGCCACCGCAACGGCCGCCGCGCCCACGGCGAAACAGACCCAGCAGGAAAAGATGAAGGCCTGCAACGCCGACGCCAAGACGAAGGCGCTCAAGGGCGCGGAGCGCAAGACCTTCATGAGCAGCTGTCTCAAGGGCGACGCAGCCGCCACGCCGTAAGACCTCAAGACCTCCTGCAACTCCGGCCCCGCCGACGTATGCCTGTCCATGCGTGCGCCGGCGGGGCCGCTTCGTTAAGCTCCCCGACTGTCACGCCCTCGACGCCCGGAAGACAGCCACCCATGAAGATCGTCGAAGTCCGCCATCCGCTGATCCAGCACAAGCTCGGCCTGATGCGCCGCGCCGGCATCAGCACCAAGGAGTTCCGCGAGCTGGCCTCCGAGGTCGCCGCCCTGCTCACCTACGAGGCCACCAAGGACCTGGAAACCGTCGAGGAAGAGATCGAGGGTTGGGCCGGCCCGCTGCAGGTGCACCGGATCAAGGGCAGGAAGATCACCATCGTGCCGATCCTGCGCGCCGGCCTGGGCATGCTGCCCGGCGTGCTCGACATGATCCCGGCCGCCAAGGTCAGCGTGGTCGGCCTGCAGCGCGACGAGCAGACGCTGAAGCCGACCACCTACTACGAAAAACTCAGCGGCCGCATGGACGAGCGCATCGCGCTGATCGTCGACCCGATGCTGGCCACTGCCGGCACACTGGTCGCCACCGTCGACATGCTCAAGGCGGCCGGCTGCAAACGCATCAAGGGACTGTTCCTGGTCGCCGCGCCGGAAGGCCTGGAGCGCATCACCGCCGCCCATCCCGACATCGAGATCTATACCGCCGCGATCGACCAGCGCCTCAACGAACACGGCTACATCCTGCCCGGCCTCGGCGACGCCGGCGACAAGATCTTCGGCACCAAGCAGCTGCCGGCGAACGGCTGACCGATACCAGCCGCGCAGGAGCCCGCCCGCCTCAGCGGCCGAAGCGGTCGGTCGCCTCCACCAGCTCGTGCACGTTGCCCGGCTCGAACGCCGAATGACCGGCGTCCTGCACGATCCGCAGGTCCGCCTCGGGCCACGCGCGATGCAGGTCCCACGCGCTGCGCAGCGGGCACACCACGTCGTAGCGACCCTGCACGATCACCGCCGGAATGTTCCGGATGCGCTCGACGTTGCGCAGCAACTGGTCGTCGTGCTCGAAGAAGCCGCCGTTGACGAAGTAGTGGCACTCGATGCGCGCGAACGCCAGCGCAAACTCGTCCTCGCCGCTGGACTCGATGTGCGACTCGTCCTGCCACAGGAAGCTGGTGGCGCCCTCCCATACCGACCAGGCACGCGCTGCATCGGTGCGCGTCTTCGCGTCGGCGCTGGTCAGGCGGCGGTGATAAGCGCTCATCAGGTCGCCGCGCTCGACTTCGGGGATCGCGTTGAGATAGGTCTCCCACGCATCCGGATAAAGCGCGTCGCAACCCTTCTGGTAGAACCATTCCAGTTCCCAGCGCCGCAGCATGAAGATGCCGCGCAGCACCAGCTCGGTGAGCTTGTCCGGGTGCGCCTGTGCATACGCCAGCGCCAGCGTGGAGCCCCACGAGCCGCCGAACACCTGCCAGCGGTCGATGCCCAGGTGCTCGCGCACGCGCTCGATGTCGGCGACCAGGTCCCAGGTGGTGTTGTCGGTCAGCTCCGCATGCGGCGTGGACTTGCCGCAGCCGCGCTGGTCGAACAGCACGATGCGGTACACCGCAGGATCGAAGAAGCGCCGGCACTTCGCATTGGTACCGCCGCCCGGGCCGCCATGCAGGAACACCACCGGCTTGCCGTTCGGGTTGCCGCTCTGCTCGTAGTACAGCGTGTGCAGGGGTGAGACCGGCAGGAAGCCGCTGTCGAATGGCTCGATTTCGGGATACAGCGAACGCAGCGGCGACGACGGCATGACGGCTCCTCAAGGTCGACAGACAAGCCGCCAAGACTAGCACGGGCGCGGCCTGCCGGGCCTTCAGTCGTCCGCGAACAGCTTGCCGGGATTGAGGATGCCGTTGGGATCGAACACCTTGCGCACGCCGCGCATCAACGCGATTTCCGCCGCGCTGCGGGTGCTTTCCAGGTAGGCCCGCTTGACCAGGCCAATGCCGTGCTCGGCCGAGATGCTGCCGCCGTGGCGCTGCAGCGTCACTGCCAGCAGTTTGGTGACGTGTTCGCACTGGGCAATGAACGCGTCCTCCGCCAGGCCGTCCGGGCGCAGCACGTTGATATGCAGGTTGCCGTCGCCGATATGGCCGAACCAGACCACCTCGGCCTGCGGATACTCGCGCGCCAGCAACGCCTGCATCTCATGCAGGAACGCCGGCACCGCGCTGATCCGCACCGACACGTCGTTCTTGTACGGCCGCCGCGGCGCCAGGCTTTCGGTGATGCCCTCGCGCAGCCGCCACAGCACGGCGGCCTGCGCCTCGCTCTGCGCGATCACGCCGTCGCCGATCCAGCCTTCCGCCATGCCCTGCTCGAACGCGGCGAGCGCCGCCTCCTGCTGCCGCTCGTCGGCCGCATCGAACTCGGTCACCACGTAGTACGGGTAATCGCCGTCGATGGCGCGCTGCGCGCCGTGCGCCAGCACGTGCCGCAACGCGTGGTCGGTGAAGAACTCGAACGCCTGCAACGCCAGCCGCGCGCGGAACAGCGCGAACACCTGCATCAGCGCGTCCATGTCCGGCAGCGCCAGCAGCATCACCTGCGACGGTGGCGGCGGCTCGGTGAGCTTCAGCGTCGCCTCCACTACGATGCCCAGCGTGCCTTCCGAGCCGACCAGCAACTGGCGGAAATCGTAGCCGCTGGAGTTCTTGATCAGGCCGCGGTTGAGTTCAAGCAACTCGCCGTTGCCGGCCACCACTTTCAGCCCGGCGATCCATTCGCGCGTGTTGCCGTGGCGGATCACTCGGATGCCACCGGCATCGGTGGCAATGTTGCCGCCGATGGAGCACGAGCCGCGCGCGGCGAAATCGACCGGGTAGAACAGGCCGTGCTCGCGCGCCGCCTCGTGCACGTGCTGCAGGATCACCCCCGGCTGCACGGTGAGCGTGCGGTCGACCGCATTGAAATCCAGCACCCGGTTCATACGCTCCAGGCTCAGCACCAGCTCGCCGTTGGCCGCCACCGCGCCGCCGGACAGGCCGGTGCGGCCGCCGGACGGCACGATCGCCACGCGCTGTTCGTTCGCCCAGCGCACGATCGCCTGCACCTCTTCCGCACTGGTCGGCAACGCAATCGCCAGCGGCGCGGGAATCCAGCGCCGGGTCCAGTCGCGGCCGTAATGCTCGAGGTCGCCGGCGGCGGTCAGCAGACGCAGGCCAGGCAGGCGGCGGACGAGATCGGCGAGACGGG
This sequence comes from Rhodanobacter thiooxydans, assembly GCF_030291135.1. Lineage (NCBI taxonomy): Bacteria > Pseudomonadati > Pseudomonadota > Gammaproteobacteria > Lysobacterales > Rhodanobacteraceae > Rhodanobacter > Rhodanobacter thiooxydans. Next base: position 2,376,255 of record NZ_CP127409.1, read on the forward strand.
CATCGGACATGCGGGGCTCCTGGGTATCTGCACAGACTGCCAGCGACGCCGGATGGCGTCCAGTGTTGCAGTGCGACATATCCTCGCCTACTCTGGCAAGATCCACCCTCCACTCGACCCGGACCGACCCATGCAGACCTCCTACCCCCGCCAGGACATCAAGGTATTGCTGCTGGAGGGCGTCAGTGCCAGTGCGGTCGAGAATTTCCGCCGCGCCGGCTACAGCCAGGTCGAGCTGCATGCGAAGTCGTTGCCGGAAGACGAACTGAAGGCGCGCATCGCCGACGCGCACATCGTCGGCATCCGCTCGCGCACCCAGCTCACCGCCGAGGTGCTGGCCCAGGCCAAGCGGCTGATCGCGGTGGGTTGCTTCTGCATCGGCACCAACCAGGTGGATCTGGGTGCCGCCCGCAAGCTCGGCGTGCCGGTGTTCAACGCACCCTATTCCAACACCCGCAGCGTGGCGGAGCTGGTGATCGCCGAGGCGATCATGCTGCTGCGCGGCATCCCGCAGAAGAACGCGCTGTGCCATCGCGGCGGCTGGACCAAGTCGGCCAGCGGCAGCTACGAGACCCGCGACAAAGTGCTCGGCATCGTCGGCTACGGCCACATCGGCACCCAGGTCGGCGTGCTGGCCGAGAGCCTGGGCATGCGGGTGATCTTCCACGACATCGAGACCAAGCTGGCGCTGGGCAACGCCCGTGCGGTGTCCAGCCTGGACGAACTGCTGGAACGTTCCGACGTGGTCACCCTGCACGTGCCGGAAACCCCTGCGACCCAGCTGATGATCCGCCGCGAGCAACTGGCGAAGATGCGCGCCGGCGCGATGCTGATCAACGCCTCGCGCGGCAGCGTGGTGGACATCGACGCCCTGGCTGCGGCGCTGCGCGAAGGCCACCTGGCCGGGGCTGCGGTGGACGTGTTCCCGAGCGAGCCCAAGGGCAACGACGACCCCTTCGTCTCGCCGCTGGTCGGCATGGACAACGTGATCCTGACCCCGCACATCGGCGGCAGCACACTGGAGGCGCAGGACAACATCGGCATCGAGGTCGCCAGCAAGCTGATCCGTTACAGCGACAACGGTTCGACCCTGTCGGCGGTGAACTTCCCGGAAGTCACCCTGCCCGAACACCCGCACAGCCGCCGCCTGCTGCACATCCACCGCAACGTGCCTGGCACGCTGTCGCGCATCAACGAACTGTTCTCGGCCGGCAACATCAACATCGACGCGCAGTTCCTGCAAACCGACAGCGAAGTCGGCTACGTGGTGATCGACGTGAGTGCCGACGAGGCCCAGGCGAATGACCTCAAGGCGAAGCTGGCGGCGATCCCGGGCACCTTGCGCAGCCGCGTCCTGTATTGAAGCAGGCCGGTGGGTGACAGCACGAGGGGCGCCAGCGCGCACCTCGTGTCAACGCAAAAAGCACCGCCGGCCCTTGCTCAGTGGCCGATTTCCTTGCTGACCTGGTTTTCCTGCTGGTCCAGCGTCTTCTGCTCTTGCCGGGTGACGTGGCCGTGGTTCTGGCTGGCCATGTCGCGCTCCTCCTGGCGGATCCGGTGATCGTCCTGATGCAACTTGGCTGCATCGGCCTTGCTCATGTCGCCTTCCTTCACTTCGTCGCGGATCCGCGCGTTCTGGTGGTGCAGGCGGTCGTTGACCTGTTCGCGGCGTGGGTGGTGCTTCTGCCACTTCGTATCGACATCCTTTGCGGCGCACACCGTCGTGCCCGCGACAGCAACCAGCAGGGTGGCAATCAGCATGGACTGGATCTTCATGGATGGGTCTCCGTCGGTCTCGGTTGGAATGACGGCCGCCGGTGCTGCCGGCGCCCGCGAGACGCATCCTACGGAGCCGATCCGGCACTCCACCAGTGGGTCGCAAGCAGAGCCAGCACCTGCGGTTCAGATGCCTGCCCGCGGACTAAACGCAGGAATTCGCGGCGGGCTTTCCTGTCAACCGGACCGGGCAGCTGTGCGTGTCTGCCTGGTTCCACCGCGCTTGCCCACGGCCGCCTTCCCTGCCGGCGCCTTGCTTGCCGCGTCGGCGCCATCGGCACCTGCAGGAGGTGATCCCTTGCGCGATCCGCTGGTCTTGCCGGAAGCGCGGCGCTGCTCGAGGCGATGCTCTTCGCGGAACGCGTCCATGTAGGCCTTCAGTTCGCTCCGTTTCCTCGCACTGGTGTCCGGCCCGGAAAGCCGACCCTCGTCGATGCCCCGCAGCATCCGCTGCAACAGGTCGTAATCGTGGTAATCGCGGTAGGGCTTGAGATCAAGATCCGCCGGCACCTTGACCAGGCGCTCGTCGCCGATCGACTTCACGTACTTCTGCATGAAGCGATCGTAGGCGGCCCAAGTGATCCGTTCGGCGTTCACCGCCGCCTCTTCGGCGCGGGTCGCGATCTGGTGTGCGTGCAGATAGTGCAGGCCCAACTGGTCGATCAGGGTCTTTTCCACCTCCTCGTGCAGGATCAGGAAGCGGTCCACCTCGATGCTGCGCCCGCGGAACGTGAAGCTCTCCGGCAAATGGCGGTCGATGTAGATGGTCTTGCCATCCTTGCTGTAACCGGCGAGGTAGGGAATGTCGTGCTCGCGATCGAGCTTCTTCACCCGCCGCAGGATCGCGTCCAGCGCACGGTCCAGCATCAACGCCGAGACGTACCAGTCGGGGGCCTTCAATCTCACGTGCGGGGCGCAGGGATGACAGCTGTTCGACGGCATGACGGCATCTCCCGGAGGTGGAAATCTCCAGCCGGAGCCTACCCCACGGCACACCTCGGATGCATCACTTGGACGGCCACAGGTGGCGCCGGCCAAAACAGGAAACGGCGCCGGGGCGCCGTTTCTGTCGAGTCTTGCCGAATTGGTCGGGGCGGCCGGATTTGAACCGACGACCCTCTGCCCCCCAGGCAGATGCGCTACCAGGCTGCGCTACGCCCCGACGAAACGGCAAACGACGATTCTAGCAGCTTGATGCCCGCTGCCGGAAGCACGAATCGCGCTTCAGCGGCGCAGCAGGGTCAATACTTCTTCCAGCTCCATGCGCACCTGGCGCACGATCTGGTGGGAGATGCTCGCTTCCATCCGCGCCTGCGGGCCTTCCAGCCGCGCGCGCGCGCCGGTGATGGTGAAACCCTCGTCGTACAGCAGCGAGCGGATCTGGCGGATCATCAGCACGTCGTGGCGCTGGTAGTAGCGGCGGTTGCCGCGGCGCTTGACCGGATTGAGCGCGGGAAACTCCTGCTCCCAGTAGCGCAGCACATGGGGCTTCACACCGCACAACTCGCCGACCTCACCGATGGTGAAGTAGCGCTTGGCCGGGATGGCAGGCAGTTCGGTGTTATTCCCTTGATCCAGCATAGCCCTCGACTCTTACCTTGAGTTTCTGTCCCGGTCGGAACGTCACCACGCGCCGGGCGGAGATCGGGATCTCCTCGCCGGTCTTCGGATTGCGTCCAGGTCGCTGGTTCTTCAGCCGCAGGTCGAAATTGCCGAAGCCGGACAACTTCACCTGTTCGCCGTTTTCCAGTGCTCCGCGAACCACCTCGAAATAGGCGTCCACGAACTCCTTGGCCTCACGCTTGTTGAGGCCCACGTCGAGGAAAAGCCGCTCGGCCATTTCCGCCTTGGTCAGCGCCATCTCATCCTCGCAGTTTTGCCTTGCATGATTGCTCCAACGCAGCTATCGCTTCTCGTACGCAACGATCCGCGTCGTCGTCGGTAAGCGTGCGTGAAGCGTCCTGTAAAATCAAGCCCATAGCGAGACTTTTTCGGCCGGCTTCGACCCCCTTGCCGCTGTAACGGTCAAACAGCCGGAGTTCCTTCAGCCGTTCACCCAGCGTGCGGCGTACCTCCTGCTCGATCTGTGACCAGCCCACCGTTTCCGGCACATCCACCGCGATGTCGCGGCGCACGGCCGGGAACCGGGCCACGGCCTGCGCTTGCGGCAGGCGGCGCGCCAGCAACGGTTCCAGGGCCAGTTCCAGCACGTGCACGTCGGGGCCCAGATCCAGCGCCCTGGCCAGTTGCGGGTGCAATGCGCCCAGGTAGCCCACCGTCGCGCCATCACGGGCCACCCGTGCACCGCGTCCCGGGTGCAGCCAGCCCGGCAGGCCGTCGGCATGCACCGACCAGCGCGACGGCTCGCCGCCCCAGGCGATCAGGGTATCGAGGTCGCCCTTGAGGTCGTGGAAATCCAGCACCCGCGACGGCTCACCCCACTGCTCGGCACGGGCAGCACCACAGGCCACGATGGCCAGGCTTGGGGTTTCGGCCGGCGGGTCACCGGCCGCAAACACCCTGGCCACTTCGAACAGGCGCACCCGCTCCTGCTGGCGCGCACGGTTGTGGCGCAGTGCCTCGATCAGTCCCGGCAGCAGCGACGGGCGCATCACCGCGAGGTCGGCCGACAGCGGATTGGCCAGCGGTACCAGGCGCTCGGTGAAGCCCCAGCTGGCCAGCAGCTCGGCTGCCACGAACGACAGGTTGACCGCCTCGTAATAGCCGCGCGCGGCCAATTGCTCGCGCAGCGCCAGTTCGTTGATGCGAGCCTCCGGCTCGATCGCCAGGGCGAGCGCGCCGGCCGGGGTCGCGGTGGGAATGTTGTCGTAGCCGAAGATGCGTGCGACTTCCTCGATCAGATCCTCTTCGCGCTCGATGTCGAAACGGCTGCTCGGTGCGGTGACCTGCCAGCCGTCGGCAGTCGTTTCCACCCGCATGCCCAGCGCGGTGAAGATGCGCGCCACTTCGACATCGGCCACGTCCACGCCAAGTACGCGACGCAGGCGTGCGCGACGCAAGGCAACCGCAACCGGCTGCGGCAGGTCGGCCGGATTCTCCGCCACCAGCACTGGGCCGGCCTTGCCGCCGACGATCGCCAGCAGCAGTTCGCTGGCGCGCTCCAGCGCACGACGCGGCAGCGCCGGATCGACGCCACGCTCGAAGCGGTGCGAGGCGTCGGTGTGCAGGCCCAGCTTGCGCGCGCGGCCCATGATTGCGGCCGGTGCGAAGTGTGCGGACTCCAGGAAGATGGCGCTGGTGGCATCGGTGACGCGCGAGTCATAGCCGCCCATCACGCCAGCCACCGCCAACGGCTTGTTCTCGTCAGCGATCAGCACGAAGCCATCGTCCAGTTTCGCTGCGTTGCCGTCCAGCAGCTTCAGCGTCTCGCCGGCGCGTGCGTGGCGCACCACGATGTCGCCTTCCAGCGTGCCGTTGTCGAACGCGTGCAGCGGCTGGCCCAGCTCCAGCATCACGTAGTTGGTGACGTCGACCACGGCACTGATCGGGCGCAGACCGGCGCGGCGCAGGCGCTCGGCCAGCCACAGTGGCGAGCGCGCCGCCGGATCGATGCCTTCGATGATGCGGCCGAGATAACGCGGCGCGTCCTTGCCTGCCTCGAGGCGGATGCCGCGACGCGCGCTGCCAGTCACTGGCACGGCCACGGTTGCCGGCAGCTTCACCACACTGCCGAACAATGCGGCTACATCGTGCGCGAGACCGTAGAGGCCCAGGCAGTCGGGTCGGTTCGGGGTGAGCTTCAGCTCGATGCTGGCGTCAGGCAGGCCAAGATAGGCGGCAAGCGGCTGGCCGACCGGCGCGTCCAGCGGCAGTTCCAGCAGGCCTGACGCGTCTGCGTCAATGCCCAGCTCCTTCGCCGAGCACAGCATGCCGGACGATTCCACCCCGCGCAGTTTCGCGGCCTTGATCGAGATGCCGCCGGGAAGCTGCGCACCGACCGTGGCCAGCGGCACCTTGATGCCCACGCGCGCGTTCGGTGCGCCGCAAACGATCGTGAGCGGCTCGCCCTGCCCGGCATCCACCTTGCACACCTGCAGGCGGTCGGCTTGCGGATGCTTTTCGGCAGCGACGATCTCGGCCACCACCACGCCGTCCAGGCCCTCGCCCAGCGGCGTGAGCTCTTCCACTTCCAGCCCGGCCATGGTCAACGCGTGGGCCAGCTCGGCACGGCCGGCCTGCACATCCACCAGTTCACGCAGCCAGTTTTCGGAGAATTTCATGGTTGAAGTCCGGGAATGGGGAGTGGGGAATAGGGCATCGGAAGAGCGCAGGCCTGCAGCCTTTCGCTACTCCCCATTCCCTGTTCCCGATTCACTTCTCAGGCAAACTGCCTGAGGAACCGCAGATCGTTCTCGAAGAACGCGCGCAGGTCGGAAACGCCGTAGCGCAGCATCGCAAAGCGCTCCACGCCGAGGCCGAAGGCGAAGCCGGTGTAACGCTCCGGGTCGATGCCGCAGTTCTTCAGCACGTTCGGATGGACCATGCCGCAACCGAGCACTTCCAGCCAGCGCGTCGAACCGTCCTCGGCGTCCCAGCGGATATCGACCTCGGCCGACGGCTCGGTGAACGGGAAGTAGCTGGGACGGAAGCGCATCTCGAAGTCGCGCTCGAAGAATGCACGGATGAACTCGGCCAGCGTGCCCTTCAAGTCGGCGAAGCTGGAGGTCTCGTCGACCAGCAGGCCCTCGACCTGGTGGAACATCGGCGAATGGGTCTGGTCCGAATCGCTGCGGTAGACCTTGCCCGGGGCGATGATGCGGATCGGCGGCTGGCGGCCGGCCATTGCGCGAATCTGCACCGGCGAGGTGTGCGTGCGCAGCAGGCGGCGGCCGCCGCTGCCTTCATCGGCGATGTAGAAGGTGTCGTGCATGGCGCGCGCCGGGTGGTGCGGCGGGAAGTTCAGCGCCTCGAAGTTGTGCCAGTCGTCCTCGATCTCCGGGCCGTCGACGCGCTGGTAACCGAGCCGCGCGAAGATCGACGCGATGCGTTCCAGCGCACGGGTGACCGGATGAATGCCGCCGCGCTCGCCATCACGACCAGGCAGGCTGATGTCCAGCCTCTCGGAGGCGAGGCGGCGATCGAGCTCGACCTGCTCCAGCAGCTGCTTGCGCGCAGCCAGCGCGTCGGCAAGACGTTCCTTGACCCGGTTCACTTCGGCGCCGCGCGCCTTGCGCTCATCCGGCGCCAGCGCACCCAGCGTCTTCAGCGCGGCGGTGACGATGCCGCTCTTGCCCAGCAGGCCGACGCGCAGCGCATCGAGCGCGTCCAGCGTATCGGCCTTGTCGATGTCGGCCAGCGCCTGCGCGGCGCGGCTGTCCAGGTCATCCATCGATGCGGTTCCGTATGAAGTGCACAGAAACAAAAACGGGGAGAAGGCTTTGGCCTCCTCCCCGCTTGATTCACATTCTATCGTCGCAATCGACGATCAAGCAGCCAGGGCGGCCTTCGCCTTGTCGGCGATCGCACCAAACGCCTTGATGTCATGCACGGCGATATCCGCGAGGACCTTGCGGTCGACGGTGATACCGGCCTTGCTCAGGCCATTGATCAGGCGGCTGTAGGACAGCCCGAACATGCGCGCGGCGGCGTTGATGCGCACGATCCACAGCGCACGGAACTGACGCTTGCGCTGCTTGCGGCCGATATAGGCGTACTGGCCGGCCTTGGTGACGGCCTGGTTGGCAACGCGGAAGACCTTGCGGCGGGCGTTGTAGTAACCCTTGGCGCGACCGATGATTTTCTTGTGACGACGACGGGCGGTGACGCCACGCTTTACACGAGCCATGGTCTATCTCCTCACAAGTACGGCAGCATGCGAGCCACGCCCGGCGCATCACACGCCTTGAGGTGGTTCGGTGCACGGAGACCACGCTTCTGCTTGGTCGACTTCTTGGTCAGGATGTGCGACTTGAACGCGTGGCCGCACTTGATCTTGCCCGACGCGGTCTTGCGAAAACGCTTCGCAGCCGCCCGGTTGGTCTTGATCTTGGGCATGGGAATGCTCCTTGGTATGGGACTCGCCCTGCGCGGGCAGCCCCGGTTTCTGACTGATCTGGCGGTGGCGGCGTCCCGAAGGAGCCTGGCCACGCTTTCCGTCCTGCCACGATCGGTGCACGACCCATCCAGGCGGGTCGAACCGGCGATTATACGGAGTTCAATCCCCGGATGCCAGTAGGAGTGCACCCGATGGTGCACGCCGGCTTATTTCTTCTTCGGGCCGATCATCATGACCATCTGGCGCCCTTCCAGCCGCGGGAAGGACTCGACCTGGCCGTTGTCACCGACGTCTTCCTGGATCTTCTTGGCCAGGTTCTGGCCCAGGTCCTGGTGCGACATCTCGCGGCCGCGGAAGCGGATGGTGACCTTGACCTTGTCGCCCTCTTCCAGAAAACGGAGCATGTTGCGCAGCTTGATCTGGTAGTCGCCCACGTCCGTGACCGGACGGAACTTCACTTCCTTGATCTCGACCTGCTTCTGCTTCTTCTTGGCGGCCTGCGCCTTCTTCTGGGCTTCGAACTTGAACTTGCCGTAATCCATGATGCGGCAGACCGGCGGGTCGCCGTTGGGCTGGATCTCGACCAGATCCATGCCCGCTTCCTGCGCCAGGCTCAGCGCCTCGTCGCGGCTGAGAATGCCCAGCTGCTCGGAGTCAGCGCCAATCACGCGCACGCGCGGCACGCGGATTTCCAGGTTACGACGATTGCCCTTGTTGTCGGTGGTAGCGATACCACGATCCTCCAGAAGAAGTAATGAGTCAGACCGTCCGGCGCTCAGCGCCGGATTTCGGTCTCCAGTCGTTCGACGAAGCTGGCCAGCGGCATGCTGCCCAGGTCCTCGCCGGAACGGGTACGTACAGAAACCGCACCCGTCTCTTTCTCGCGGTCACCGACCACGAGGAGATAAGGCACTTTCTGCATCGTATGTTCGCGGATTTTATAGCCGACTTTCTCGTTGCGCAAATCCGATTGTACCCGGAAACCTTTGTCGACAAGGGCTTGCGTTACCTCGCGGACGTAATCGGCCTGGGCGTCGGTGATATTGATCACCACCGCCTGCACCGGGGCCAGCCAGGCCGGCAGCAGGCCGGCGTGGTGCTCGATCAGGATACCGATGAAACGCTCCATCGAGCCGACGATGGCCCGGTGCAGCATCACCGGATGCTGCTTCTGCGAGTGCTCGTCGACATATTCGGCGTCCAGGCGCTCAGGCATCATGAAATCGACCTGCATGGTGCCGACCTGCCAGGCGCGGCCGATCGAGTCCTTCAGGTGGTACTCGATCTTGGGTGCGTAGAACGCGCCCTCACCCGGCAACTCCTCCCACTCCACGCCGGCGGCGCGCAGCGCGCGACGCAGCATTTCCTCGGTGCGATCCCAGAATTCGTCCGAACCGATACGCTTTTCGGGGCGCAGTGCCAGCTTGATCGCCAGGTCGGTGAAGCCGAAGTCCGCATACACCTTCATCGCCTGCAGGTGGAACGCAGTGACCTCGGCCTCGACCTGCTCCGGGGTGCAGAAGATGTGGCCATCGTCCTGGGTGAACGCGCGCACGCGCATGATGCCGTGCAGCGCGCCGGACGGCTCGTTGCGATGGCAACCACCGAATTCGCCGTAGCGGATCGGCAGTTCGCGGTAGCTGTGCAGGCCGGTGTTGAACACCTGCACGTGACCCGGGCAGTTCATCGGCTTCAGCGCGAAGGTGTGCTTCTCCGACTCGGTGAAGAACATGTTCTCTTGGTAGTTGTCCCAATGGCCGGACTTTTTCCATAGCGACACGTCCAGCACCATCGGGCAGCGCACTTCCTGGTAGCCGCTCTTCTTGTACACGCCGCGCATGTACTGCTCGACCTGCTGCCAGATCGCCCAGCCGTTCGGGTGCCAGAACACCATGCCCGGGCTTTCTTCCTGCTGGTGGAACAGGTCGAGCTGCTTGCCGATCTTGCGGTGGTCGCGCTTCTCGGCCTCTTCCAGCTGGAACAGGTAGGCCTTCAGGTCCTTGTCGTTGAGCCAGGCGGTGCCATAGATGCGGCTGAGCATCGCGTTGTTCGAATCGCCGCGCCAGTACGCGCCGGCCACCTTCATCAGCTTGAACGAGTGCAGCTTGCCAGTGTTCGACACGTGCGGGCCGCGACACAGGTCGGTGAACTCGCCCTGCGAATACAGCGACAGATCCTGGTCGACCGGAATGCCTTCGATGATCTCAGCCTTGTAGCTTTCGCCCAGGCCGCGGAAGAACGCCACCGCCTCGTCGCGCGATTTCACGCTGCGCGTCACCGGCAACTGCTCGGCGACGATCTTGTGCATCTCCGCCTCGATCTTCGGCAGGTCGTCCGGGGTGAACGGCCGTTCGTAGGCGAAGTCGTAGTAGAAGCCGTTCTCGATCACCGGGCCGATCGTGACCTGCGCACCCGGGAACAGCCGCTGCACGGCCTGGCCCATCAAGTGCGCGGTGGAGTGGCGCAGGATCTCCAGCGCCTCGGGGCTCTTCTCGGTGACGATCTGCAGGCTGACGTCGTGCTCGATCGGGAAGCTGGCGTCGACCAGCTGGCCGTCGACCTTGCCGGCCAACGTTGCCTTGGCCAGGCCGGCGCCAATCGAGGCAGCCACGTCCTGCACGGTAACGGGATGATCGAACGGCTTCTTGCTGCCGTCGGGTAGCGTGATTTCAATCATGGGGCTTCTCTGGAAAAGCAAAAAAGGGCGTGACGCCCTTTCTTTGTAAACGAAGGCGTGGTGGCGGTCAGTCGTGGAAGCAGGTAGTTGCCATGTCGCACACTCGGCCGGCGCAAGCGCGGGCCACCTTGGGTCTTGGGCGATATCGAAACGCTAGTTTAGCCCAGATTGCCTGTCAATCCTCGCCCGACGCGGCCTTGCCGGCTGTGCACGGCGGTAGAATGCCCCGATCTTCCGAGGACACTCCATGCGCATCCTGGTCACCGGTACCGCCGGCTTCATCGGCGCCGCCCTGGCGCAACGCCTGCTGGCACGCGGCGACGTGGTGTACGGCTACGACAACCACAACGACTACTACGACCCGGCGCTGAAGGAAGCCCGCCTGGCGCGCTTCGCCGATCATCCGAACTACACCCACCAGCGCGCCGATCTGGCCGATGCAGGCGCGCTGAATCATGCGTTCGCCACATTCAGGCCACAGCGAGTGGTGAACCTTGCCGCGCAGGCCGGCGTGCGCTACTCGCTGCAGAACCCGCAGGCCTACGTGTCGAGCAACCTGGTCGGCTTCGTCAACATCCTCGAAGCCTGCCGCCACGGCGACGTGGAGCACCTGGTCTATGCCTCGTCCAGTTCGGTTTACGGTGCCAATCGAAAATTGCCGTTCGCAGTCGAGGACGCCGTCGACCACCCGGTCAGCCTGTATGCCGCCAGCAAGAAGGCGAACGAGTTGATGGCGCACACCTACAGCCACCTGTATGGCCTGTCCACCACCGGCCTGCGCTTCTTCACCGTGTACGGACCGTGGGGTCGACCGGACATGTCGCCAATGCTGTTCGCCGACCGGATCAGCCGCGGTGAACCGATCGACGTATTCAACTTCGGCCAGCACAGCCGCGACTTCACCTATATCGACGACATCGTCGAGGGCGTGATCCGCACGCTCGACCATCCGGCCGAACCGGACCCGGCCTACGATGCGGAGCGGCCGAACCCGGGCAGCTCGAATGCGCCGTACCGCGTCTACAACCTCGGCAACGACCAGCCGGTGCAGCTGCTGCGCTTCATCGAACTGCTGGAACAGAACCTCGGCCGCAGCGTGGAAAAGCGCCTGCTTCCGATGCAACCCGGCGACGTGCCCGATACCTGGGCCGACGTGTCGGCGCTGCGCCGCGACGTGGGCTACGCGCCGAATACCTCGATCGAGGATGGCGTGGCCAAGTTCGTGGCGTGGTACCGGGACTATTTCAAGCGATGATCGCTGCGTGGGAGCGACGCCTCAAAACGGCTTGGCGATCACCAGGAAAATCACACCTAGCAACAGCAGCACCGGCAACTCGTTGAGCCAGCGCAGCGTGCGCGAGGACGGCAGCGCGCCGCCCTTCTCGCTGCGCTTGAGCATGCGCCCGGCCCAGATGAAGTAGGCCAGCAGCACGGCGACCAGGGTCAGCTTGGCGTCGATCCAGTGCGTGCCGGCGGCCACGTTCGGCAACCTCTGCGGAAACACCCGCCAGCCCTGCCACAGGACCAGCCCGAACAGGAACGCGATGCCGAACATGTTGTGGCCGAACTTGTACAGCCGCCGTCCCATCAGCTGCAGCCGCGCCAGCACCGCCGGCTCATTCGCCGCCTCGGCCAGGTTTACCAGGATCCGCGGCAGGTAGAACACCGCAGCCATCCAGGCGATCACGAACAGCAGGTGCAACGACTTGATCAACAGGTAGGTCATGGCGAAACCGCGTGGCCGCTGCGACGCGCAGCGGCCGTGATGATAACGCGAGGGCCGCCGTTCAATCCCGCGCCGGGCCGATGCGTTCCAGCAGCGCCTGCAGCAGACGCCCTTGCAGCGCCGCGTCGAGCGGCGCGTCGTGGCGGTCGGTGAGCTGGAAAAAATCCTCAACGCGCTCGCCGAAGGTGGCGATGCGCGCATCGTGCACGCGCACCCCGGTGGCCAGCATCACCTGCGCCACCGCGGCCAGCAGGCCGGGACGGTCGGCGCCGACCAGGGCCAGCTGGGTACGGTCGCCGGCGGCGTGGAAGCTGATCTGCGGCGTCATCTGGAAATGTTTCTGGTGGCGCGACATGCCGCGCTTGCTCGGCTGCACGCCGATGGATTGCGCCAGCGCACGCTGCAAGCGCTGCTGCAGTTCCTCCGCGCGGGCCGCGCTCACCGGTTGCTGGCTGTCCGCGTCCAGCAGCAGCAGGGTATCCAGCGCCATCCCGGTCGGCGAGCTGAGAATGCGCGCTTCGACCACCGAGAAACGCAACCGGTCCAGCACGGCCGTGATGGTGGCGAACAGGCCGTCGCGATCGGGCGTGTAGACGAACAGTTCGGTACTGCCGCGCACCGACAGCGGGTGTACCGCCACCAGCGGCAGCGCCCCCTGTGCACGCAGGATCGCCGCGGTCTGCCAGGCGATCTGCTCGGGCCGATGGCGCAGGAAGCTGAGCTGGGGGAAGTCGGCCCAGACCCGCACCACGTCGGCTTCGGCGTGCCCCTCGTTCAGCAGCAAGGCCAGTGCGTACTCGGAACATTCGCGCACGCGCGCACCGATGTCGCGCGGCAGCTCCACGTCGCTGCGCAAGGCGTAGCGGGTACCGGTGTAAAGGTCGGCAAGCAGCCGGTCCTTCCAGCCGTTCCACAGCCGCGGACTGGTGCCGATGATGTCGGCGATGGTCAGCAGGTACAGCTGGCCGAGCCGCTCGCGATTGCCGACGACCTGCGCAAACCGGTGCACCACGTCGGGATCGGTGATGTCCTGGCGCTGCGCGGTGGTGCTCATCAGCAGGTGCCAGCGCACCAGCCAGGCAACCTGCTCGACATCGCCGGGCGGCAGGCCCAGCCGGCTGCAGAAGACGCGCGCATCCTGCTCGCCCAGCACCGAGTGGTCGCCGCCGCGGCCCTTGGCGATGTCATGGAACAAACCCGCCAGCAGCAGCACTTCCGGCACCGGCAGGCCGGCCCAGATCTCGCAGCCCAGCGGAAATTCGCGCTGCGCCGCCGGATCGGCAAAGCGCGCCAGGTTGCGCAGCACGCGCAGGGTGTGTTCGTCGACCGTGTAGACGTGGAACAGGTCGTACTGCATGCGCCCGAACACCTTGCCGAACGCCGGCAGGATCGCCGCCAGCAGGCCGTGCCGGTTCATCCGCCACAACGCTTCCACCGCCGGCGCACCACGACGCAGCAGCCGCAGGAACGCGGTCAGCGCCTCGCGGTCGTCGGCCAGTGCGTCGCCATGCACAGCGGTGGCCTGGTGGATGCGACGCATGGTGTCGGCGCTGAAGCCGACCACGCCGGGCTGGTCCATCCGCGCGATGAAGATCTCCACCAGCGCCGCCGGCCGGCGCATGAACAGCTGCGGATCGCGTGCCGCCAGGCGCTTGCCGTAGCGGATGAAGTCGGCGCCCACAGCTACCGCCTCACCCGGCGGCTCCAGCATTTCCACGAAACGTTCGGCCACCTGCATGCCAAGTCGCTCGACCTGGCTCGCTGCGCGGTAATAGCCCTGCATGAACTGCTCCACGCCGAGGTTCTTCGCATGCTCGTCCTCGAAGCCCAGCCGCGCGGCCAGCGCGCGCTGGTAGTCGAACAGCAGCCGTTCCTCGGGCCGGCCCGCCTCCAGGTGCAGCGCGTAGCGATAACGGCGCAGGGTCGCCTCGGACTGCTCCAGTGCAGCCAGCTCGGCCGGATCGAGCAATCCCTCCGTCACCATGTCGGACAAGTCGCGCGCATGCGCCAGCCGCCGGCCCAGCCAGCGCAGCGAATCGAGTGTGCGCAAGCCGCCGGGGCCGTCCTTGAGGTTCGGCTCCAGGTTGTAGGCGGTGTCGTCGAAGCGGGCATGCCGCGCATCGCGCTCGGCCAGCCGCGCCTCCAGATACGCCTGCGGCGGCCACAGCACCGGATCGTCGACGATGGCCTTGAGCTGCGCGTCGAACGCCACATCACCGGCCAGCCGGTACGCGTCCAGCAGGGTGGTGAACACGCTGGCGTCCTGCGCCGCCAGCGTGCGGCACTGCGCGGGATCGCGCACCGCGTGGCCGACCTTCAGGCCGATGTCCCACAGCGTGGCGAAGAACTGCTCCAGCGCGCGCAGGCGCGCAGGCACGGGCGCCTGCACCAGTGCCAGCAGGTCCACGTCCGAATACGGGAACAGCAGGCCGCGGCCGAAGCCGCCGACCGCGAACAGCGCCGCCCCGGTCACGTCGCCAAGACAGGCGGTCCATACGTGCGCCACGATGCGTGCCACCGATTCACCGCGGCGCCGCGCCAGCGCACTGGCATCGGCGCCATCGCGAAACGCGGTGGCAAGTGCCCGGTCGACGTCGCCCAGCAACTGCCGCAAGGCCTGCCGCGCCTCGGCCGAGACGCCGGAACGCGGCACTGCTGTCGGCAGGCGGGGTAGTGGCGGCAGCACGACGCTCATCGCGAAGGGAGTCTAAGGAATGGGAGAAACCAGTCTGCCACGCCGGGGCGACATCCGGCGCTTCCGATTCCTACTCCCTACTCCCCACTCCCTCCATCACGCATCGGGCCAGGGCGTGAGGATCTCGAAGCCGTCGTCGGTAACCACGATGGTGTGCTCCCACTGCGCCGACAGCGAGTGGTCCTTGGTCACCACGGTCCAGCCGTCCGGCAGCTGGCGGGTCTGCGGCTTGCCGGCATTGATCATCGGCTCGACGGTGAAGGTCATGCCCTTCTGCAGTTCGATGCCGGTGCCGGGCTTGCCGTAGTGCAGCACCTGTGGCTCGTCGTGGTAGACCTTGCCGATGCCATGGCCGCAATACTCGCGCACTACCGAGAAGCCGGCTGCCTCGGCGTGCTGCTGGATCGCGTGGCCGACGTCGCCCAGCGTGGCGCCCGGGCGCACCGCCTGGATGCCGCGCATCATCGCCTCGAAGGTGGTGTCGACCAGCCGTTTGGCCAGTACCGACGGCGTGCCAGCGATGTACATGCGGCTGGTGTCGCCGTGCCAGCCGTCCTTGATCACGGTAACGTCGAGGTTGACGATATCGCCGTCCTTGAGCAGCTTGCCCTCGTTCGGGATGCCATGGCAGATCACGTGGTTGACCGAGGTGCACAAGGTCTTGGGAAAGCCGTGGTAGCCGACATTGGCGGGGATCGCCTTCTGCACGTTGACGATGTGCTCGTAGGCGCGCCGGTCCAGCTCTTCGGTGCTGACGCCGGGCTTGACGTAGTCCTTGAGCATGGCCAGCACTTCGGCTGCCAGCTTGCCGGCAACGCGCATGCCTTCGAGGTCGGCGGGGGATTTCAGGGTGATGGCCATGGGTTCCACTCATATGGCGGCAGAAGCTCTTGAAATCCAGCAACTTGCCGCATTGCCGGCGTACCGGCTACAATTTCGGAGTTTTGCAGGGCAGACGCGTCCGTTCGGACGGTCGGCCAGCGCAAAGCGAATGGGAATTGTAACCCTCCGCGGTACAACACCCAAACCAACGCCACACACGCATCGGCACCGCCTTCGGGGTGCTGCGCCCTGCCCACCATCAAAATCGGGCAAGTCGCGGTCGAAGCCGGGGATGCGTGGAGGTCCCAACCCCCAGGTTCCTTCTCGAGGGAACCGACAATCGGAGCGACACCCCATGGCACAAGTCACCATGCGTCAGATGCTGGAAGCCGGCGTCCATTTCGGTCACCAGACCCGTTACTGGAACCCCAAGATGGCCCCGTACATCTTCGGCGCCCGCGGCAAGATCCACATCATCAATCTCGAAAAGACCCTGCCGCTGTTCACCGACGCGATGAACTTCCTGTCGGGCCTGGCGCAGAAGCGCGGCACCGTGCTGTTCGTCGGCACCAAGCGTTCGGCCCGCGAGCCACTGGCCGAAGAAGCCGCCCGCGCCGGCATGCCGTTCGTCACCTCGCGCTGGCTCGGCGGCATGCTGACCAACTTCCGCACCGTGAAGCAGTCCGTGTCGCGCCTGAAGGAGCTGGAAGCGGCCGAGACCGATGGCAGCTTCGAGAAACTGGTCAAGCACGAAGTGCTGGCCCGTCGTCGCGAGCGCGACAAGCTGCAGGCTTCGCTGGGCGGCATCAAGGACATGAACCGTCTGCCCGACGCGCTGTTCGTGATCGACATCGGCCACGAAGACATCGCCGTGCAGGAAGCCAAGAAGCTTGGCATCCCGGTGATCGCCGTGGTCGACACCAACTACAACCCGGAGCTGGTCGACTACGCCATCCCGGGCAATGACGACGCGATCCGCGCGATCCAGCTGTACGCCCGTGCCGCCGCCGACTCGATCCTGGAAGGCAAGGCCGCCGCGCCGGCCGCCGCCCAGGGCGATGCGAACGACTTCGTCGAGCTGGACGAGGAAGGCAACCCGGTCGCCAAGATCGATCGCAAGCCGGCCCCGCGCCGCGACGCCGCCCCGCGCAAGGGCGCCCCGCGCCGTGACGGTGGCCGCGATGGCGGTCGTGGCTCGCGCGATGGCGCCCCCGCCAAGTAAGCGCGCGACGACGGCCCCGCCGTCGGATCACCAGCGACAACGCGCCGGGGCCGCAAACCGCCCCGGCGCCACCAACGCATTAGAGGATTGACGATGAGCAATATTTCCGCACAACTGGTCAAGGAGCTGCGCGAGCGGTCCGGCGCCGGCATGATGGAATGCAAGAAGGCGCTGGTCGAGAACAACGGCGACATCGAAGTCGCGATGGAATGGCTGCGCAAGTCCGGCCTGGCCAAGGCTGACAAGAAGGCCAGCCGCGTCGCCGCCGAGGGCCGCATCGTGGCCGCCCAGGCCCCGGGCAAGGCCGTGCTGGTCGAGATCAACTGCGAAACCGACTTCGTGGCCAAGGACGCCAGCTTCCTGAAGTTCAGCGATACCGTCGCCGACGTCGCGCTGAATTCCGGCGCCGCCGACATCGACGCGCTGAAGGCCGCCGCCTACCCAGGCGCCGCCAACGTGGAAGAGGCCGCCAAGGCGCTGATCGCCACCATCGGCGAGAAGATCGATGTGCGCCGCCTGGCCCGCGTCGAAAGCAACGGCGTGATCGGCAGCTACATCCATGGCGGCCGCATCGGCGTGCTGGTGGCGCTCAAGGGCGGCTCCGAAGAGCTGGCCAGGGGTATCGCGATGCACGTCGCCGCGATGAACCCGGCTTACGTCCGTGCCGAGGACGTGCCGGCCGACTTCCTCGCCAAGGAGAAGGAAATCGCGCTGGCTGCCATGTCGGACAAGGAAAAGAACAAGCCTGCCGACATCCTGGAGAAGATCGTCTCCGGCAAGGTCCACAAGATCGTCTCCGAGGTCACCCTGCTCGGCCAGCCCTACGTGCTGGACACCAACGTGACCGTGGCCGAGGCACTGAAGAAGGAAGGCGCCGATGTCACCTCGGTGGCCCGCCTCGCCGTCGGCGAAGGCATCGAGAAGGTTGAAGAGGATTTCGCCGCCGAAGTGATGAAGCAGGCCGGTTTGAGGTAGCCGTCATCCCTGACGGAAGAACCGGCCATCCATGGCCGGACTGTTCAGAAAAAGCCATGCTTCAAATGAAGGGCCGCGGGAAACCGCGGCCCTTTTCGTTTCCCGTCAGGGTCCGGCAGCGCACCCCGTTTCCCGTTCATCTCCCTTCACGCCTCGTCCCGATGTCCCGCTCTCCGCTACAATGTGCCGGTTTGCCCCACACAATCCGGAGACCCCATGAGCGACCAGCCCAAGTACCGCCGCATCCTGCTCAAGCTCTCCGGTGAAGCGCTGATGGGCGAGGCCGATTACGGCATCGACCCGAAGGTGATCGGCCGGCTCGCCGACGAGATCATCGAGGTGCAGAAGGCCGGCGTGCAGATCGGCATCGTGATCGGCGGCGGCAACATCTTCCGCGGCGCCGGCCTCGCCGCCGCCGGCATGGACCGGGTCACCGGCGATCACATGGGCATGCTGGCCACCGTGATGAACGCGCTGGCGATGCAGGACGCGATCGAGAAACGTGGCGGCTACGCGCGGGTGACCAGCGCGATCCAGATCCACGACGTGGCCGAGGATTACATACGTCGCCGCGCGATCCGCCACATCGAGAAGGGTCGCATCGTGCTGTTCGCCGCCGGTACCGGCAACCCGTTCTTCACCACCGACTCGGCCGCCGCGCTGCGCGCGGTGGAGATCGGCGCCGACCTGCTGCTGAAGGCGACCAAGGTCGACGGCGTGTACACCGCCGACCCGGCCAAGCACGCCAACGCCACCCGCTACGAACATCTCGGCTACGACGACGTGATCGAGCGCAAGCTGGCGGTGATGGACACGGCCGCGATCGCGCTGTGCCGCGACCAGCAGATGCCGCTGCGCATCTACGACATGACTACGCCGGGCAACCTGATGCGGATCATGCGCGGCGAGTCGATCGGCACCCTGGTCGACGGCGGCTGAACTGCGGCGCAGCAAGCCTCGCGGGCTGCCACTGCTATACTCGAACGTTGCCAGATTCACCGGGAAGCACCACATGCTCAACGACATCAAGAACGATGCCCAGACCCGCATGGGCAAGAGCATCGAATCACTCAAGCACGACCTCACCCGCATCCGTACCGGTCGCGCCAGCACGGCGCTGGTGGATGGCATCAAGGTGTCCTACTACGGCGCGGACATGCCGCTGACCCAGGTCGCCTCGGTATCGCTGTCCGATGCGCGCACGATCATCATCACGCCATGGGAAAAGACCATGGTGGCGCCGATCGAGAAGGCACTGATGGCGTCCGACCTGGGTATCACGCCGACCACCGCCGGCACCGTGATCCGCCTCAACATGCCGGCACTCACCGAGGAGCGCCGCCGCGAACTGGCCAAGCACGTCGGCCATGAGGGCGAGAACGCCAAGATCGCGATCCGCAACGTGCGTCGCGACGCACTGCAGCAGGTCAAGGACCTGCTCAAGGAGAAGCTGATCACCGAGGACGACGACCGCCGCGTCGACGACGAGATCCAGAAACTCACCGACCGCGCGGTGAAGGACGTCGATGCCGTGGTCAAGGCGAAGGAAGAGGAGCTGATGGCGCTCTGAGCGTCATCGCAGCCATCATGCCCGGCGCCGATGCCGCCCAGGTGCCGCGCCATATCGCCATCGTGATGGATGGCAACGGCCGCTGGGCCAAGGCTCGCCACCGTCCGCGCAGCTTCGGCCACAATGCCGGCCGCAAGGCCGTGCGCGAAGTGATCGAAGCGTGCCTGCGCGAAGGCGTGCAGGCGCTGACCCTGTTCGCCTTCTCCAGCGAAAACTGGCAGCGCCCGCAGGACGAAGTCGGCGCGCTGATGAGCCTGTTCGTGCGCGCGCTGGACAAGGAAGTGGACGAGCTGCACGGCCACGGGGTGCGGCTGCGCTTCATCGGCGACCTGGCTACCTTCGACGACGCCCTGCGCGAACGCATGCAGGCCGCGATGGCCCGCACCGCCGGCAACGACCGGCTGCAGGTGAACATCGCGGTGAGCTACGGCGGCCGCTGGGACATCGCGCAGGCCAGCCGCCAGGCCGCCGCCGCGGTGGCACGCGGCGAACTGCGCGTGGACGAGATCGACGAGGCCCGGCTGGGCCCGTGGATGAGCCTGGCCGAACTGCCGCCGCTGGACCTGTTCATCCGCACCGGCGGCGAATGCCGTCTCAGCAACTTCCTGTTGTGGCAGGTCGCCTACGCCGAGCTGTACTTTACCGACACCTTGTGGCCCGATTTCGACCAGGCCTGCCTGCGCCGGGCCATCGAAGACTATGCCCGCCGGGAACGCCGCTACGGCCGCACCGGCGAGCAGGTCGCCAACGCTTCATAGAGGATTTCCATGCTGCTTCAGCGCACCCTCACCGCCCTGGTGCTCGCGCCGCTGGCGATCCTGATCATCCTGCTGCCGCCGACCGGAGCCTTTGCCGGCATCGTCGCGCTGGCGTTCCTGGCCGCGTGGTGGGAATGGGCCGCGCTGAGCGGGCTGCACAGCCGCTCGTGGCGCATCGCCCTGCTCGTCGTGGCGGCATGCATGTTCGCCCTGTTGTGGCGGGGCCACGCCACGGCGCTGACCCCGCTGCTGCTGGTGGCCGGCGCGACCTGGTGGCTGCTGGCCTGCCTGTGGCTGCGCCATTTCGCGTTCGCCGCGGCGCCCACCCGCGAGAATCTCGCGCTGAAGCTGCTCGCCGGCGCGTTCGTGATCTTCCCGACCTGGGTCGCCCTGGTCAGCATCCATGCCCGCATGCCGCACGGCCACTGGTGGACCCTGCTGGCGCTGGTGATCGTGTGGGCGTCGGACATCGGCGCGTATTTCAGCGGCCGTACCTTCGGCAAGCGCAAGCTGGCACCGCAGATCAGCCCGGGCAAAACCTGGGCCGGCGCCTACGGCGCACTGGTCGCCGGCGTGCTGGTGACCCTGGCCGGCGGCTGGCTGCTCGACGTGCGCGGCGCCCGACTGCTGGGGTTGGCCCTGCTGGCGCTCGTCACGGTGGCGGCGTCGATCGTCGGCGACCTGATCGAGAGCCTGATGAAACGGCATGCCCAGGTGAAGGATTCGGGCACCATCTTTCCCGGCCACGGCGGCCTGCTGGACCGGCTGGACAGCGTATTTGCCGCGCTGCCGGTGTTCGCCGCCGGCCTGTTCCTGCTGGACATCTAGAGCCTGCCCATGATGCATAACATCGCCGTCCTCGGCGCCACCGGTTCGATCGGCGGCAACACACTCGATGTCATCGCACGCCACCCGGAACGCTTCCGTGCCAGCGTGCTGACCGCGCATCGCCAGGTCGAGGCACTGGCCGAACTGTGCGTCCGTCACCGGCCGCAGCTGGCGGTGATCGCCGACCCGGCGCTGGAATCGGAGCTGGCACGCCGGCTCGCCGCCGCTGGCGTGCACTGCGAGGTGGCCAGTGGCCATGCCGCACTGACGGCTGCCGCGGCCAGCCCTCTGTGCGACACCGTGGTCGCCGCCATCGTCGGCGCCGCCGGGCTGGAATCCACCCTGGCTGCTGCGCGCGCCGGCAAGCGCCTGCTGCTGGCGAACAAGGAATCCATCGTGATGGCCGGCCCGCTGCTGCTGCAGGCGGTCGCCGTCGGTGGCGGCGCACTGATCCCGGTCGACTCCGAGCACAACGCGATCTTCCAGTGCCTGCCCGGCGGCCGGCCGGATCTGGGCCACAGCGGCGTGCGCCGGCTGATCCTGACCGCCTCCGGCGGCCCGTTCCGCGGCCGCACGCGGGCGCAACTGGCCGACATCACGCCGGACCAGGCCTGCAAGCATCCGAACTGGGTGATGGGCCGCAAGATCTCGGTCGACTCGGCCACCCTGATGAACAAGGGCCTGGAAGTGATCGAGGCGCACCACCTGTTCGGCGCGCCGGCCGACGCGATCGACGTGGTGGTGCACCCGCAGAGCCTGGTGCATTCGATGGTGGAGTACGTCGACGGCTCGGTGCTGGCCCAGCTCGGCAACCCGGACATGCGTACCGCGATCGCGCATGCGCTGGCGTGGCCGGAGCGGGTCGAATCCGGCGTGCCGTCGCTGGACCTGGCCAGCTGCGCCCCGTTGCAGTTCGAGCCGCCGGACCTGGCCACCTTCCGTTGCCTGGCGCTGGCCTTCCAGGCACTGCGCGCCGGCGGCGACGCCCCCGCCGTGCTGAACGCGGCCAACGAGGTGGCCGTGGAGGCTTTCCTGGCCGGCGCGCTGCCGTTCCTGTCGATCGCCGACGTGGTCGAGGCCGTGCTTGCGGAACTGCCGGCGCAGGCCGTGGTCGATGTTGAAACCCTGTGTGAACGCGACCGCATGGCCCGGGAGGCGGCCCGCCGCGTCCTGCGCAACGCTTGCTGATATTCTTGCTTCGATGACTTTTCGACACGGTACTCGATGACTGCCTTCTTCGGCTCGGTGTTCTGGCTGCTGGTCACGCTCGGCGTGCTAGTGACCTTCCATGAGTTCGGCCACTACTGGGTCGCGCGCCGCTGTGGGGTGAAGGTGCTGCGCTTCTCGGTCGGTTTCGGCAACGCGATCTGGAAGCGCATCGGCCGCGACGGCACCGAGTACCAGGTTGCCGCGATCCCGCTGGGCGGCTACGTCAAGATGCTGGACGCACGCGAGGGTGAGGTCGATCCTGCCCTGCGCGACCAGGAATTCACCGGCAAGCCGGTATGGAAGCGCATCGCCATCGTCGCCGCCGGGCCGGGCTTCAACCTGATCTTCACCATCGTCGCGTTCTGGCTGATGTTCATGCTGGGTCGCCCCGACGTGGCGCCAGTGGTGACCGCGGCGCCGCAAAGCCTCGCCGCCAGCGCCGGCATCCAGCCGGGTGACCGCATCCTCAGCATCGACGGCCGCGCCGTCACCACTTGGACCGATTCGATGGACACGGTGGCCAACGCCCTGCTCGGGCGCGCGCCGCTGCCGCTCACCGTGCGCGGCCAGGACGGGCGCACACGCGAACTGGTGCTGCCGCTGGACGAACTGCCGCCGGGCCAGGACCTGGGCCAGTACCTGGGCAAGCTCGGCCTGAAGCTGGCGCCGCCGCCGGCGATCGCCGCCACCGTGATGCCCGGCCAGCCGGCCGCGCTGGCCGGCATGCAGGGCGGCGACCGCATCGTCAGCGTCAACGGCCAGCCGGTGGGCGACTTCATCGCGTTCGGCAAGCTGGTGCAGGCCGAAGCGGCCAAGTCGCCCAAACTGTCGATCGGCATCGAGCGCGCCGGCCAGCCGCAGCAACTTGGCGTCACCGCCAAGTGGGAGTCACTGGAAGGCCAGCCGCCGAAGTGGGTGATGGGTGTCGGCGCACCGCCGATCGAACCGGCCACCGTGAGCTACGGCCCGATCAAGGCCATGACCGCCTCGCTCGGCACCACCTGGCGCAATACCACGCAGACCTTCAGCATGCTCGGCAAGATGCTGACCGGCGAGGCCTCGACCCGGAACCTCTCCGGCGTCATCGGCATCGCCGAAGTGGCGAATGCCTCGGCCAGCATGGGCCTGCCCTGGTTCCTGCAGTTCCTGGCGCTGGTGTCGCTGAGCCTGGCGATCCTCAACCTGCTGCCGATCCCGGTCCTGGATGGCGGACACCTGCTGTATTATCTTGTCGAATTGATCAAGGGCAGTCCGGTCAGCGAACAGGCGATGATTGTCGGCCAGTACATCGGCCTGGCCTTGCTGTTCACCCTGATGGGGCTGGCGTTCTACAACGATATCCACCGCATGCTGCTGTCGTGATGCCGATGCCCGGCAACTGCAGCATGCCGACGACACGCCTGCCTGCGGCATGGCGCGGCGGCGTGTCAAACGATGCATTCCTCCCGCGGAATGCGGACTCTCTTTCGAGGCAGGGCCTGTCCCTGCCTCATGCGTTGATCGGGGCGGCCGCGCTGGCCGCTCCATCGAAATAACCCAACGGAACCGACGATGAAGCGTATCGCCGCGCTGATTTTGCTTGCCTCCCTCTCCGCCAATGCGTTCGCGTTCGACCCGTTCGTGGTGTCGGACATCCGCATCGACGGCCTCAGCCGGATCTCGGCCGGCACCGTGTACAACTACCTGCCGATCAACAAGGGCGACCAGCTGACCAACGACGGCGCCCAGCGCGCCATCCGCGCGCTGTACCGCACCAAGTTCTTCAGCGACGTCGAAATGGATCGCGAAGGCAGCATCCTGGTGATCAAGGTGGTCGAGCGGCCATCCATCGCCAAGCTGACCCTGCGCGGCAACAAGGACATCAAGACCGACGACCTGAAGAAGGGCCTGAAGGAGATCGGCCTCACCGAGGGCGAGACCTTCGACCGGCTGGCGCTGGACAACGTGCAGCAGGAACTGATCCGGCAGTACTACAACCGCGGCAAGTACAACGTCTCGGTCGATCCGCACGTGACCCGGCTGGACCGCAACCGCGTCGCCGTCGAGATCGAGATCCGCGAGGGCAAGGCGGCCAAGATCAAGGAACTGAACATCCTTGGCAACCACGCGTTCACCGACAAGCAGATCCGCGACGGCTTCGAGTCAGACACCACCAACTGGATGTCGTGGTATTCGAAGGACGACCAGTACTCGCGCGAGAAGCTCTCCGGCGACCTGGAGAAGCTGCAGTCCTATTACATGGACCGCGGCTACGCCGATTTCGGCGTCGACTCCACCCAGGTGGCGATCGCGCCGGACAAGCGCGCGATGTACATCGACACCAGCATCAAGGAAGGCGAAATCTACAAGGTTGCCGACGTCAAACTGCTCGGCGAGCTGATCCTGCCGGAGGCGACCATGCGCCAGCTGGTCTTCGTCAAGGCCGGCGAGACCTTCAACCGCGCCGCGGTCGAAGCCAGCACCAAGGCGATCAAGGCGGTGCTGGCCAACATCGGCTACGCCTACGCCAAGGTCACCCCGATCCCGAAGCTGGACAAGGAAAAGCGCACGGTCGACCTGACCCTGTACGTCGAGCCCGGCCAGCGCGTGTACGTGCGCCGGGTGGTGTTCCAGGGCAACACGCGCACCGAAGACGACGTGCTGCGCCGCGAAATGCGCCAGCTCGAGGGCTCCTGGTACTCGCAGGCGGCGATCGACCGCTCCAAGGTCCGCCTGCAGCGGCTGGGCTATTTCAAGAAGGTCGACATCGACAAGAAGATGGTGCCGGGCACCCAGGACAAGGTTGATGTTTCGGTCAAGGTCGAGGAGCAGTCCGCCGGCAGCATGCAGTTCGGCATCGGTTATTCGCAGTACTCCGGCATCATCCTGAATGCCTCGGTGTCGCAGAACAACCTGTTCGGCACCGGTGACAGCTTCTCGATCAGCGGCGAGCGCAGCACCTACTACACCCGCCTCGGCCTCAACTACTACAACCCGTACCTGACCGACAGCGGCATCGGCATCGGCTACAGCGCCTCGTACTCGAAGACCGACTACGGCAACACCGATTTCGCGAACTACGCCACCAGCGCAAAGAGCTTCTCCAGCTACCTCGGCATCCCGATCAGCGAGACCGACGGCTTGCGCGTGGGCCTGGGCATCAGCAGCAACAAGGTCAACCTGTTCACCGGCTACAGCCCGAAGGTACTGATCGACTACCAGAACGAGATCGGCAACAAGACCATCCACACCTGGACCGGCACGCTGGGCTGGAACCACGACACCCGCAACGGCTACTGGGCGCCGACCCGCGGCGGCCTGCTCTCGGCCTCGACCGACGTCGCCCTGCCCGGCTCGACCGTGCAGTACTGGAAGCTGACCACCGAGGCGAACCACTACTGGCCGATCGGCAAGGGCTTCGTGCTGTACCTCGACGGCCAGGTCGGCTACGGCAAGACCTACGGCAAGAACGGCATCAGCGACGACGCCTACGATGCGCTGGCAGCAGCCAGCAAGGCCGACAACCCCAACCAGAGCCACATCATCACCGACATGCGCCAGGATCTGCCGTTCTGGCAGAACTACTACGCCGGCGGCGTGCGCGACGTGCGCGGCTACCAGGACAACACGCTGGGGCCGCGGGTCTGCATCGACGGCAGCGCTCCGGACGCCAACGGCATGTGCAACAGCGGCGCCTACTACGCGCAGCCGATCGGCGGCGCGTTCAAGGTGCTCGGCACCGCGCAGGTGTTCCTGCCGCTGCCGTTCCTGAAGGACGTCAACACCGCGCGCGTGTCCTGGTTCATGGACGTCGGCAACGTCTACAAGGATTACAAGAGCTTCGACGCCAGCGAGCTGCGCGCCTCCACCGGCCTGTCGCTGCAATGGCAGGCGCCGATCGGCCCGCTGATCATCAGCTTCGCCGTGCCGCTGCGCTCCAAGGCCGCGGATCGCCACTACGAGGAGCGCATCCAGTTCACCTTCGGCAGCCAGTTCTGATCTGACCCGGAAGTCGGGGACCGAAGAAAGCGCGGCCTGGCCGCGCTTTCTTTTGCCGGCCTGCTTTTGCCGGCTTGGCGCACTGCACGCCGCGGCGCCACCCCCTACAATGGCCGGCAGGTTCCGGAGCCACGCATGAGCGCAATCAACTACACGGTAGCCGAGCTGGCGGAACGCTTCGGCCTCCGCTTCAGCGGCGATGGCACGCGGGGTATCGACGGCGTCGGCACGCTGGCCGGCGCCGGTCCCAGCCAGTTGAGCTTCCTCTCCAACAGCAAGTACGCCGCCCAGCTGGCCGCCACCCGCGCCGGCGTGGTGGTGCTGCGCGAGGAAAACCACGCCGACTGCCCGACGGCGGCGCTGGTCGCGCAGGATCCCTATGTCGCCTACGCGAAGATCGCCGCGCTGTTCGAACGGCTGCCGGCCGCGCCCGCGGGCATCCACCCCAGCGCCGTAGTCGCCGCCGGGGCGCAGGTCAGCGCCAGCGCCAGCATCGGTCCCGGCTGCGTGATCGCGGAGGGCGCGGTGATCGGCGACGGCGCCGTGCTCGGTCCGCACTGCATCGTCGGCGAGGACTGCACCGTCGGCGCGCAGTCGCGACTGGTGGCGCGGGTCACCCTGGTCACCCGGGTCACGCTGGGCCAGCGCGTGCTGGTGCATCCGGGGGCGGTGATCGGCTCGGACGGTTTCGGCCTCGCCTTCGACAAGGATCACTGGATCAAGCTGCCGCAGCTCGGCGGCGTGCGCATCGGCGACGACTGCGAGATTGGCGCGAACACCACGATCGACCGCGGCGCGCTGGACGACACCGTGCTGGAAGAAGACGTGCGGCTGGACAACCAGATCCAGATCGCGCACAACGTGCACGTCGGCGCGCACACCGCGATGGCCGGCTGCGCCGCGGTGGCCGGCAGCGCGAAAATCGGCCGCTGGTGCATGATCGGCGGCAACGCCGGCGTGCTCGGCCATCTCGAACTGGCCGACCGGGTTACCATTACCGCCAAGAGCCTGGTCACGCATTCGATCCGCGAACCCGGCGAATATTCATCAGGCGTGCCACTGCAGGACAACCGCCAGTGGCGGAGGAACGCGGCGCGCTTCAAGCACCTGGACGAGTACGCGCGCCGATTGTCGGCGCTGGAGAAGGACAGCGACAATGAGTGAGGAAAGCGACTTCATGACCATGCCGATCGACGTGGAGCATATCCAGCAACTGCTGCCGCACCGCTATCCGTTCCTGCTGGTGGATCGCGTGATCGAGATCGTGCCCGACGTCAGCGTGGTCGCGCTGAAGAACGTGACTATCAACGAACCGTTCTTCCAGGGCCATTTCCCCGGCCATCCGGTGATGCCCGGCGTGCTGATCATCGAGGCGATGGCGCAGGCCGCCGGCCTGCTGACCCAGCTGAGCCGCCACGCAAAGGGCGACAAGGGCAGCCCGCTGTTCTACCTGGTCAAGGTCGACAACGCACGCTTCAGCGCACCGGTGGTGCCCGGCGACCAGTTGCGCTTCGAAGTCAGCCAGAAGCGCCTGGTGCGCGGCATGGGCCTGTTCGTGGCACGCAGTCTGGTCGATGGCAAGGAAGTGGCCAGCTGTGAACTGATGTGCGCCGCGAGGACCCATAAATGATCCATCCCACTGCGCTGATCGATCCTTCCGCCGTCATTGGCGCCAACGTCAGCATCGGCGCCTACAGCGTGATCGGTGCCGAGGTGGAGATCGGCGACGGCACGGTGATCGGCCCGCACGTGGTGATCGAAGGTCCCACCCGGATCGGGCGCGACAACCACATCACCCAGTTCGCCTCGCTCGGCGGCGCGCCGCAGGACAAGAAGTGGAAAGGCGAGCGCACCGAGCTGGTGATCGGCGACCGCAACCTGATCCGCGAATTCACCACCCTCAACCGTGGCACCGGCGACGGCGGCGGGGTCACCCGCATCGGCAACGACAACTGGGTACTTGCCTACGTGCACATCGCGCATGACTGCCAGATCGGCAACAACGTGGTGTTCTCCAACTACTCGGCGCTGGCCGGGCACGTCACCATCGGCGACTGGACCATCCTGTCCGGTTATTCCGGCGTGCACCAGTTCTGCAAGGTCGGCGCGCATGCGTTCATCGGCATGGGCTGTCTGGTCGGCCACGACGTGCCGCCGTTCGTGATGATGGCGAACGAACAGCAGGGCCGTCCGCGCGGCATCAACAGCGAAGGCCTGAAGCGCCGCGGCTTCGACGCCACGCGCATCGCCGCGATCAAGCGCGCCTACCGCACGCTGTACATGGCCGGCCTGCCGCTACCCGAGGCGCGCGAAAAACTGGTCGAGCTGGCGCGCGAAAGCGACGACGTGCGTGCCATGCTGGAATTCATCGACCACAGCGAGCGGGCGCTCGCCCGATAAGCGTCTCGCTTATCGGGCAATCAGGCACGCGCTCTGGCTTATGCTTCCGGCATGACTGACCACCCGCCGCTCGAATCCCCCCTGATCGCCATCCTCGCCGGCGAAGACTCCGGCGACCAGCTCGGCGCCGACCTGATCGTCGCGCTGCGCCAGCGCTACCCGCAGGCGCGTTTCGTCGGCATCGGCGGCGCGCGCATGCAGCGTGAGGGCTTCGACTCCTGGTACGACATCCGCGAGCTGTCGCTGTTCGGCTTTGCCGAGGTGATCCGCCACCTGCC
This sequence comes from Rhodanobacter thiooxydans, assembly GCF_030291135.1. Classification (NCBI taxonomy): domain Bacteria; kingdom Pseudomonadati; phylum Pseudomonadota; class Gammaproteobacteria; order Lysobacterales; family Rhodanobacteraceae; genus Rhodanobacter; species Rhodanobacter thiooxydans. The sequence goes on from NZ_CP127409.1 coordinate 2,405,185, forward strand.
CCGCCTGCTGCGGCTGCGCAAGGCGCTGGTCGCGCGACTGCTCAGGGAACGGCCGGCCGTGGTGGTCGGCATCGACGCGCCCGACTTCAACCTCGGCGTGGAGCAGCGCCTGAAGCAGGCCGGCCTGCTCACCGTGCACTACGTCAGCCCGTCGGTCTGGGCCTGGCGCGAGCAGCGCGCGGAGAAGATCGGCCGCAGTGCCAGTCGCGTGCTGTGCCTGTTCCCGATGGAGCCGGCGATCTACGCGAAGCACGGCGTCGACGCCCGCTTCGTCGGCCACCCGCTGGCCGATCGCTTCGCGCTGGTCTCCGATCGCGTCGGCGCGCGAGAGATCCTGCAGCTGCCGCAGCAGGCGCCGGTGCTGGCCGTGCTGCCCGGCAGCCGGCTGTCCGAAGTCGGCCGGCTCGGCCGGGCCTTCATCGACGCGGCGAAGCAGGTGGCCGCCGCGGTGCCAGGGTTGCGCGTGGTGATCCCGGCCGCCAACCCCCAGGTGCGCGCCCGGCTCGAAGCCCTGCTCGCCGGCGGACCGCGTGACGAAACCGCGCCGCTGCTGCTGGACGGCCACGCGCACGAGGCGATGCTGGCCGCCGACGTGGTGCTGCTGGCCTCCGGCACCGCCACGCTGGAGGCGATGCTGGCCAAGCGGCCGATGGTGGTGGGCTACCGCGTCGCACCGCTGAGCTACCGCATCGCCCGCGCGCTGAAGATGCTGAAGACCGACGTCTACGCGCTGCCGAACATCCTGGCCCGCGCCAGCGGCCTCGGTGACGGCCTGCTGGTGCCCGAACTGATGCAGGACGACTGCACCGCCGCAAACCTGGCCGCCGCCACGCTCGCCCTGTTCAAGGACAGCGAGCGGCGCGGCGCGATCGTCGCCGCGTTCGAGCAACTGCACCAGGCCCTGCGCGGTGGTCTGGAAGGCCATGCGGGGGATCGTGCGGCAGCGGCGATTGCCGAGCTGATCGACGCGAAGCGTAACGATGGATAAGCACCTGGCCAACACCAGCTGCCCCGAACCTTCCGTTCGGGAAGAGGCGCGGGCCAACGCAGGGAGCCCTCTCATTGCCGGCGTCGATGAGGCCGGCCGCGGCCCGCTGGCCGGTCCACTGGCGGTGGCCGCGGTGATCCTCGATCCGGCCCGCACGATCGTCGGGCTGAACGACTCGAAGAAACTCAGCGAAGCGAAACGCGAGGCACTGTATCCGCTGATCATCGAGCGCGCGCTGGCGTACTGCGTGGTGCTGATCGAGCCGGACGAGATCGACCGCCTGAACATCTTCCAGGCCACCATGGCCGGCATGAGCCGTGCCGTAGCCGGCCTCATGCCGGTCGCCCATGCGGCGCTGATCGACGGCAACCAGTTGCCGAAAGACTTGCCCTGCCCGGGTCGCGCGATCGTCGGCGGCGACGCGCTGGAACCGGCGATCAGCGCCGCGTCGATCCTGGCCAAGGTCAGCCGCGACCGCCTGATGGTGGCACTGGACGACGAACATCCCGGCTACGGCTTCGCCGTGCACAAGGGCTACCCGACCCCGGCGCACTTGGCCGCGCTGCAGCAGCTCGGGCCGTGCGCGCAACACCGCCGCAGCTTCGCGCCGGTACGCCTGCTGCTGGAGCAGGCAAGATTGTTTTGAGCGATCGGCGCGGGGGTTCCCACGCTCGAACAGCCTGGTCGCGGGCCCGTTGAGATTGATCCGCCTAGCCCATTCGTCTATGCAACTTTTCCTCGCGCGGGCGCATCATTCGCTACAGGAATCGCGATCAGCAGGGACGCGCCAGCAACACCGGCCTGTCGTCCAGATGAGACTCGCCGGGCAGGGTCACAAGCGCACTCAAACTCGCAGGAGTCGTGCCATGATGCCTTCACAGAACCGCCCGCCCGTGCTGCCCATGCAGACCATCCCGCCGATACCGGAGCCGGTCATCTTCGCCCCGGCTGGCATCGACGAGATCCTTCCCATGCACGTCGACTACAACCTGCATCCACTGCTGGTACACAGCCTCGACCACTACGTGATCGTCGACGACCAGGGGGAGCGCTTTTACATCCGCTGACTGCATCGCCAGGTCCTCGGGCATGTGCCGACCGCCGCCCTTTCTCGCCCGCAGGCATGTTGCTACGCTGGCGCCATCAATCGGGGGGATGGATGACATGCGCAGGATCGGCATCGCACTGTTGGGCCTCATGCTCTGCTTCGCCGCCAGGGCCGAAGTGAAACCCGGCGAAACGCCGCCGGATGCCCTGGGTACAACCCAGAGCGGGCAAGTGGTGACCGTCTCGTCCCTGCACGGCAAGGTCGTGGTGATCAGCTTCTGGGCCACCTGGTGCGGCTACTGCATGAAGGAGCTGCCGGTACTGGCGGGCCTGCAGACGCTGGCCACCGAACGCGGTCTGTCCCTGCAGGTAGTCACCATCAACCATGAGGAAGACCGGCAGACCTACGTGCGGACCGTTCGCGCCCTGCGCCCACGCCTGCCCGGCCTGCTGATGACCTGGGACCGCGATGGCGCCCTCGGCAAGCCCTACGGCACCAACAAGGGCATCCCGGTCATGGTGATGTTGCATCGCGACGGCACCGTGGCCCATGTGCACGTGGGCTATGGTGAAGACATGCTGGACAGCCTGGTCGCCGAGATCAACACACTGCTGGCCGAGCCGGCACCGTCGGCGGTGGCCGCCGCGCCCGGCTGAGCGGGCTTCCGGCGAGGCGCCGCCGCGCTTCGCGCAAACCGCGCACAAGTCAATCTTGCCGCTGGGCAAGGCGCCGGGTAGCCTGCGGGGACTCACCGCGCAAGAACGCATGACCGTCCGCTATACCCACCTGCACCTGCACAGCGAATATTCGCTGGTCGATTCGACCATCCGCATCAAGGCGCTGGTCGCCGCCTGCGTGCGCGACGGCATCCCGGCGGTGGCGCTGACCGACGACAGCAACATGTTCGCGCTGGTGAAGTTCTACAAGGCCTGCAGCGCGGCCGGCATCAAGCCGATCGGCGGCTGCGACCTGTGGATCTCTGCGCCGGACGATCCGCGCCCGTGGCGACTCACCCTGCTGTGCCAGGATCGCGACGGCTACCTCAACCTGTCGCGGCTGGTCTCGCGCGCGTGGCAGGAAGGCCAGCACGGCGGCCGCGCACTGGTCGAGGCGGGCTGGCTCGGCGCTGGCGCCAGCAGCGGACTGATCGCCCTGCTCGGCCGCGAGAGCGAAGTCGGCCGCATCGCGCTGAACCAGGGTGTTGCGGCCGCGCTGGCGAAACTGCGCCCACTGGCGCGGCTATTCCCCGACCGGCTGTACCTGGAGCTGACCCGCTGCGGCCGTGACGGCGAGGAAAACTGGAATACCGCCGCGCTGGCGCTGGCGGCCGAACTGAACCTGCCGGTGGTCGCCAGCAACGACGTACGCTTCCTCAAGCAGGACGACTTCGGTGCGCACGAGGCGCGCGTGTGCATCAACCAGGGCCGCGTGCTGGCCGACCCGAAACGCCCGCGCGAGTACAGCGACCAGCAATACCTGAAGACGCCCGACGAGATGGCCGCGCTGTTCGCGGACCTGCCCGAGGCGCTGGAAAACACCGTCGAACTGGCGAAACGCTGCAGCCTGGAACTGAAGTTCGGCACCTACTACCTGCCCGACTTCCCGGTACCCGCAGGCCACGACCTCGACAGCCATATCCGCGAGTTGTCGCGACAGGGCCTCAAGGAACGCCTGGCCAATGCGCCGCTGGCCGCCGACCACACGCTGGCCGACTACGAGGCGCGGCTGGAGCGCGAGCTGGACGTCATCGTCAAGATGGGTTTCCCCGGCTACTTCCTGATCGTGGCGGACTTCATCAACTGGGGCAAACAGAACGGCATCCCGGTCGGCCCCGGCCGCGGTTCCGGCGCCGGCTCGCTGGTCGCCTGGGCGCTGAAGATCACCGATCTGGACCCGCTGCAGTTCAACCTGCTGTTCGAGCGCTTCCTCAACCCCGAACGCGTGTCGATGCCCGACTTCGACATCGACTTCTGCATGGACCGCCGCGACGAGGTGATCGACTACGTCGCACAGAAATACGGCCGCGACAAGGTCAGCCAGATCATCACCTACGGCTCGATGGCGGCCAAGGCGGTGCTGCGCGATTCCGGCCGCGTGCTCAGCATGCCGTACGGACAGGTCGACCGGCTGGCCAAGATGGTGCCGCCGCGGCCGCTCGACCTCACCCTGTCCGACGCGCTGGGACGCTCGGAGAAGTCCAAGAAGGAACCCGATCGCGTCGTCAGGGAGTTCTGCGAAACCTACGAGCAGGACGAGGAAGCGCGCGCGCTGATCGACCTGGCGCTGAAGCTGGAAAACCTCACCCGCAACGCCGGCAAGCACGCCGGCGGCGTGGTGATCGCGCCGACCCCGCTCACCGACTTCGCGCCGCTGTACTGCGAAGCCGGCGGCGGCGGCGTGGTGACCCAGTACGACAAGGACGACGTCGAAGCGGTCGGCCTGGTCAAGTTCGACTTCCTCGGCCTGCGCACACTGACCATCATCGACTGGGCGGTGAAGGCGATCAACGCGCGCCGCGCGAAAACCGGCGAAGCGCCGCTGGACATCTCGACGCTGCCGCTGGACGACCCGGCGCCGTACGAGCTGCTGAAGAAGGCGCAGACCATTGCCGTGTTCCAGCTCGAATCCTCCGGCATGCAGCGCATGCTGAAGGACGCCAAGCCCGACCGCTTCGAGGACATCATCGCGTTGGTGGCGCTGTACCGCCCCGGCCCGATGGACCTGATCCCCAGCTTCGTGGCGCGCAAGCACGGCCGCGAGGACGTGGAGTACCCCGACCCGCGCGTCGAGCCGATCCTGAAAGAGACCTACGGCATCATGGTCTACCAGGAGCAGGTAATGCAGATGGCGCAGATCGTGGGCGGCTACTCGCTCGGCGGCGCCGACCTGCTGCGTCGCGCGATGGGCAAGAAGAAGCTGGAGGAAATGGCGAAGGAACGCGCCAAGTTCCGCGAGGGTGCAGCAAAGGACGGCCTCACCGGCGAGAAGGCCGACTCGATCTTCGACCTGATGGAGAAGTTCGCCGGCTACGGCTTCAACAAGTCGCACGCCGCCGCCTATGCGCTGGTCTCCTACCAGACCGCCTGGCTGAAGGCGCACTATCCGGCCGAGTTCATGGCGGCCACGATCTCCTCGGACATGGACAACACCGACAAGGTGGTGACCTTCCTCGACGAGTCGCGTGCGATCGGCATCGCCGTGCAGCCGCCGGACGTCAACGCCTCGGAATACATGTTCGTCGCGGTCGAACCCGACACGTCGTCTGTGCACTCGCGCCAAGGCGCTCGCACGATCCAGTACGGCCTCGGCGCGATCAAGGGTGTCGGCCAGGGTGCGTGCGAGGCCATCGTGGCCGAGCGCGTGCACGGCAAATACACCGACCTGGCCGACTTCTGTCGTCGCGTCGATCCCACCAAACTCAACCGCCGCGTGCTGGAAGCACTGATCATGGCCGGTGCGCTGGATGCGCTGGCGGCCAACCGCGCCAGCCTGATGCTGCAACTTCCCGACGCGATCAAGGCCGCCGAGCAGCACCTGCGCGACAAGCAATCCGGTCAGAACGACATGTTCGGCGCAGCGATGGGCAACACCACGCCAGTGCTGAAGATCGATCTGCCGACCGTGGCGGAATGGCCGCTGGAGCAGAAGCTGCAGGGCGAACGCGACACTCTCGGCCATTACCTTTCCGGCCACCCCACCGACCCATGGAAGGACGAACTGGCGCAACTGTCGACCTGCCCACTGGGCGAGATCGCCGACCGCTACCAGCCGCCGAAGCCGCGCCGGAACGACCACGACGACGGCAACCGTTTCCGCCGCGGCCCGGACACGCCGTGGACCGTCGCCGGCATGGTCACCACCGTGCGCAAGCGCGGCGACAGCGATGCGTTCGTGCGGCTGGAGGACGGCAGCGGCATCATCGAGGTCAGCTTCTTCGGCGAGCTGTACCAGCAGATGGCGCCGCTGTTGACCCGCGACGAGATGCTGGTGGTCGACGGCGGCCTGCGTATCGACGAATTCTCCGGCGGCGGCTTCCAGCTGCGTGCGCGCAGCGCCTGCTCACTGGCCGACGCCTGCCGCCGGCACGCACGATTGCTGCAGCTGAAGTTGAACGGCATCGGCCCGGGTTTCGTCGAACAACTGCAGCACGCACTGGCCGGTTACCGCGGCGGGCGCACCAGCGTGACGCTGCACGGTTACCGCAACCGGGGCGCCCAGGCTGATCTGGAACTGGGCGAGGACTGGCGCGTGGAAGCCATTCCCGACCTGCTGCGCGCCGTGCGCGCCCTGCCCGGCGTGCAGGCCGCGCGCCTGCGTATCGTCAAGCAGCAGGATTGAGCTGCCTTGCTCCCTCCCCTGCTACGCAGGGGAGGGTTGGGGTGGGGTTCGCTCTTGATCTTCTTCGCCAGCTCGGGGCAACCCCCGCCCAACCTCCCCCTGCTTGCAGGGGGAGGAGTCAAAGTCCCCTACTTCCTGCCCCGCTCCAGCATCGCCTTCAGGTCGGCGAATGGATTGCCAGTTGCCGGCGGCGCATCCTCCACCGCCAGCACCCCGCCGCGCACGTGGTCGATGTGCCGCGCGTGCTCGTTGTCGTGGCAATACACGCACAGCAGCTCCCAGTTGCTGCCGTCGGGCGGGTTGAAATCATGGTCGTGGTTGCGATGGTGCACGGTCAGTTCCTGCAGGTTCGCGCGGGTGAACTCGCGCGCGCAGCGGCCGCACACCCATGGGTACATCTTCAGCGCACGCTCGCGGTAGCCCAGCTCGCGCTGCTCGGCGGCGCGTCGGGCCTCGGCCACGATGCGGTCGAGTTTCGCGTGGTCGATGGGTTTGCTGGGCATGGCGGGATCCGGCGAAGACCAAGGGTTCGATGGGGCGGACGATAGCGCAATCGTCCGGCCCGCGGCAGGCATGTGTCGACCCTGTCACAGCCATACGGCGGCGTTCTCGCGTTTTCCTGCGGGACGGTATACTGAGCCGCTTCTGTGCCATGAATAGCAACGAATGAACCCCAACTTCCTCGATTTCGAACAACCCATTGCCGAACTGGACGCGAAGATCGAAGAGCTTCGCCACGCCAGCAGCGGCCAGGCGTTCAACATCGACGAGGAAGTCGGCCGCCTGCGCGAGAAGCTGAAGGTCAAGACCGCGGACATCTTCCGCAACCTCAACTCGTGGCAGACCACCCAGCTGTCGCGCCACCCGGCGCGGCCGTATACGCTCGACTACATCGGCGTGATCTGCGAGGAATTCCACGAGCTGGCCGGCGACCGCATGTACGCCGAGGACGCCGCCATCGTCGGCGGCCTGGGCCGCATCAATGGCCGCCAGGTGATGATCATCGGCCACCAGAAGGGCCGCAACACCAAGGACAAGGTGCGCCGCAACTTCGGCATGCCGCGCCCCGAGGGCTACCGCAAGGCGCTGCGCCTGATGAAGATGGCCGAGCGCTTCGGCCTGCCGCTGCTGACCCTGATCGACACCCCCGGAGCCTACCCCGGCGTGGGCGCCGAGGAGCGCGGCCAGAGCGAGGCGATCGCGCGCAACCTGCTGGAGATGGCCGAGCTGAAAGTGCCGATCGTGTGCACCGTGATCGGCGAAGGCGGCTCCGGCGGCGCGCTGGCGATCGGCGTGGGCGACCGCACCAACATGCTGCAATACTCGACCTATTCGGTGATCTCGCCGGAAGGCTGCGCCTCGATCCTGTGGAAGAGCCCGGACAAGGTGAAGGACGCCGCCGAGGCACTGGGCATGACCGCCCCGCGCCTGCTCGAACTCGGCCTGGTCGACAAGCTGGTGCGCGAACCGCTCGGCGGGGCGCACCGCAACCCGCGTTCGATGGCGATCCGCCTGAAAGCGGTGCTGCTGAATCAGCTCGACGAACTCGAGGCGATGCCGGTTACCGACCTGCTCGAACAGCGCTACAAGCGCCTGCGCAGCTACGGCGCTTACCAGGAGTAAGCGCCGCCGCGACGCCTGTCACCCGCTTGGCGCTACCATCGGCAGCACCCTCATGCTGCCGGGACCCGCCATGGCCCACGACAAACTTGCGGTACTGATCGACGCCGACAACGCCCGTCCCGCCATCGTCGAGGGCCTGCTCGCGGAGATCGCGAAGTACGGCACCGCGCACGTCAAGCGCATCTACGGTGACTGGACCAAGCCGGATTTGAACGGCTGGAAGGAAGTGCTGCTGCGCCACTCGATCCAGCCGATCCAGCAGTTCCGCTACACCGTCGGCAAGAACGCCACCGACTCGGCGATGATCATCGACGCGATGGACCTGCTCTATGCCGAGCGCTTCGACGGCTTCTGCATCGTCTCCAGCGACAGCGACTTCACCCGGCTCGCCTCGCGCATCCGCGAATCCGGGCGCATCGTCTACGGCTTCGGCGAGAAGAAGACGCCCGAACCGTTCCGCACCGCCTGCGACAAATTCATCTACACCGAGGTGCTGGCCGGCGCCAGCGAGACCGCCACCACCACCGCCCCGAAGAAGCATTCGGCGAAGGAATTGCGCGGCGACACGCGCTTGATGAACCTGCTGCGCGGCGCCATCGAGGCCGCCTCCGACGACACCGGCTGGGCCGGGCTGGGCGCGATCGGCAGCATCATCAACAAACAGTCGCCCGATTTCGACTCGCGCAACTACGGCTACGCCAAGCTCAGCGGCCTGATCAAGGGTATTGGCCTGTTCGACACCGAGGAACGCCAGATCGGCAACGGCAAGCATCTCTACGTACGGCCCCGCGACGGCAAGAAGTGAGCAACCCGCTGCACCAGCACCTGCAGGCCGCGCTGGCGTCCATGCCGTCGGCGGCACTGTGCGTGGCCTTCAGCGGCGGCCCGGATTCCAGCGCCCTGCTGCATGCGCTGGCGCAGTTGCCCGAAGCCCGCGCGCGCGGCCTGCGCGCACTGCACGTCGACCACGGGCTGCATGCGGACAGTGCGTTATGGGCCCGACACTGCGAACGCTTCTGCGCCACGCTGGACGTGCCGTGCGAGGTACTGCGCGTGCAGGTCGACGGCGGCAGCGGCAGGGGCGCCGAAGCCGCCGCCCGCGACGCGCGCTACGCCGCACTGGTCATGCAATTGCGCGATGGCGAATACCTGCTGCTCGGCCACCACCGCGACGACCAGGCCGAAACCGTGCTGCTGAAGCTGCTGCGCGGCGCCGGGCCGGAAGGGCTGGGTGGCATGCGTGCGCTGCGCCCGTTCGGTCGCGGCCAGTTGTGGCGGCCGCTGCTGGCGCTGTCGCGCCAACAGCTGCACGATTACGTCGCAGCACAGCAGCTGGATTGCATCGACGATCCGTCCAACGCCGACACCCGCCTGGCGCGCAACCAGCTGCGCCACGAGATCCTGCCGCGACTGGCGCGGCACTGGCCGCAGGCGGTGGATTCGATCCTGCACAGCGCCGCATTGTGCCGCGCCGCTGCGGACGCGCTACGGACGCAATGGCTGGCCGCGTTCGAGGCGCTGCACGACCCCGCCAGCGGCAGCCTGGACGCCCATGGCTGGCTGGCGCTGGCCCCGGCATGGCGCGAGCCGTTGCTCGATCACTGGCTGCACGCACGCGGCCTGTCCGCCCCCACCAGCGCGCAGCGGCGGCAGATCGAGCGCCAGTGCGGCGCGCGCGCGGGCCAGCTGCCGTGCATCCGCTGGGCCGGCACCGAACTGCACATCTGGAAAGGCCGGCTGTGGGCGTTGCCAGCCGAGCGCGTCGTCGACGCCGACTGGCAGATGCCCTGGCATGGCGAACCGCTGGCGCTGCCCGACGGCGGCGAGCTCGCGCTGACGGTCGCAGACGTCCGCCTCACCGAGCCGCTGCAGGTGCGCCTACGTCGCGGCGGCGAACGCATCAAGCCCGATGGCGACGCGCATACGCGCGAACTGCGCGATCTGTTCCAGCAGGCGCACCTGCCTCCATGGCAGCGCCACGCCTGCCCGCTGCTGTACGCCGGCGACGAACTGATCGCGGTGGCCGATCGCTGGACCAGCACCCGCGGCGCGGCGATTTTCCGCCAGGCCGGCGCCTGGCCGCACTGGCGCGCGGGGCGTTGATCCAGGTCACGCCGGGGCCTTTCCGCGGCCCGCGCAGATTGATTCCGGACGCCCGCTGCGCTAGCGTTGCGGGCCATGGCCAAGACCGTTCCCGCACCCGGCAAGACCCCGCCCGCCGCCGACTTCGAACACTCGCTCGACGAGCTGGAACAACTGGTCGCGAAGATGGAAGGCGGCGAGATGAGCCTGGACGAATCGCTGGCCTCGTTCGAACGCGGCATCGGGCTGTTCCGCCATTGCCAGCAGTCGCTGGAGCAGGCCGAACTGCGCGTGCGGCTGCTGCTCGACCCCGAAGCCCCCGACAGCGCCCAACCGTTTGAACCCGAACTCTGAGCTTGGTCCCGCCCTGCAAGCATTGATCGTCCGTGCCGAACAGGCACTGGGCCGCAGCCTGCCGCCGGCCGACCACTCCCCCGCCGAACTGCATCGCGCGATGCGCTACGCCGTGCTCGGCGGCGGCAAGCGGCTGCGCCCACTGCTGGTCTACGCCGCCGCGCACGCGCTCGGCGAAGACGGCCCATCACTGGACGCCGCCGCCTGCGCAGTGGAACTGATCCACGCCTACTCGCTGGTGCATGACGACCTGCCTGCGATGGACGACGACGCGCTGCGCCGCGGCCGTCCGACCTGCCACATCGTGTTCGGCGAGGCGATGGCGATCCTCGCCGGCGACGCACTGCAGGCACTGGCGTTCGAGATCCTCGCCGACGACGCCGCACGACGCGCCGATGCAGCCACCGGCATCGCCACGCTGCGCGCGCTGGGCCAGGCCTGCGGCGCCGAAGGCATGGCTGGCGGCCAGGCGCTGGACCTGGCGGCGGTCGGCCATCCGCTGACGCTGGACGAACTGGAGCACATGCACGCCTGCAAGACCGGCGCGCTGATCCGCGCCTCGGTACAGCTGGGCGCGCTCGCCGCCGGCGCCGACGCCGACACCCGGCAGGCGCTGGACCGCTACGCCTACGCGGTCGGGCTGGCGTTCCAGGTGCGCGACGACATCCTCGACGTGGAAGGCGAATCGGCGGTGATCGGCAAGACCGCCGGCAAGGATGCCGCCGCCGCCAAGCCCACCTTCCCCTCGATCATCGGCCTCGACGCCTCACGCGCCCGGCTGGCCGAGCTGACCGACGCCGCGCTGGCCGCGATCGCGCCGCTGGGCGGGCGCGCGACACTGCTGGAAGAGCTGGCGCTGTACGCCGCCCACCGTCACTACTGAATCGTTCCGCAGGCGCAGCAAAAAGGCAGCCGCAAGGCTGCCTTTTTGCTGGAACAGCGCTGTCTCTACTTGATCAGCCGCAGGGTGAACGGGTACCGGTAAAGCGCCCCCTCATTCGCCTTGATCGCGGCGATGATGGTCAACACCAGCCATGCAACACCGATGATCACCCACAGCGGAATCGCGATGATCAAGCCGATGCCCAGGGTCATGACGGACAGCACGGCCAGCACCACGAACGCGATCGCCACGGTGATGTTGAAGTTCAGCGCCTCCTTGCCCTGGTCGGCGACGAACGGCATGGTGTCCCTCTTCACCAGCCAGATCACGAGCGGTCCGATGAAACAGCCCCAGCCGCCACCGAAGGCCCCGGTCAGAATGGCGCCGGCCAGGGCGGAAAGGTGCGCGAACATCGCCCACTGGCGCTCCTCGGCGGAAGGCGCCCCGGCCATCGGCTCGTTCGGCGGGGGCGGAATGACAGACTCGGGTGGAACGCTCATGCGCTTCTCCTGGTAGTCGGAACTTGCGTCGACGGCTCGCCGGTCGGCTGCCGGTGATGCCGATGCTAGCAAGGCCGAAGACGCTTTGCCGAGCGGACTTGTGGCACGGCCGAAACCGGCTGCGGGCTACTCGCCTGCCACCGTCATCCGCTCCAGCAGGATCGAGCCGGTGAGGATGTGCGAGCGCGGGTCGACATCGGCGCCCACCGCCGCGATGCCGGCGAACATCTCGCGCAGGTTCGCCGCGATGGTGATGCCTTCGACCGGGTAGGCGATCACGCCGTTTTCCACCCAGAACCCCGACGCACCGCGCGAATAGTCGCCGGTAACGGTGGACACGCCCTGCCCCATCACCTCGGTCACCAGCAGGCCGGTGCCCAGGCGTTGCAGCATGCCGTCGAAATCGCTGCGCTCGCCGTCGGCCGCGCCCGGCTCCACGATCAGGTTGTGGATGCCGCCGGCGTTGCCGGTCGACTGCAAACCCAGCTTGCGCGCCGAATAGCTGCCCAGCACGTAGCGCGCCAGCACGCCGCCCTCGACCAGCGCGCTGTCGCGGGTAGCCACGCCCTCGGCGTCGAAATTGCCGGAGCCCTGCCCGCGCGGCAGGTGCGGCCGCTCGTCGATGTTCAGCCAGCCCGGCATCACCGGCTTGCCCACATGGTCGAGCAGAAAACTGGCCTGGCGGTACAGCGCGCCGCCACTGACCGCGCCGAGCAGGTGGCCGATCAGCCCGCGCGCCAGCTCCGGCGCGAACAGCACCGGGCACTGCCGCGTGGACAGGCTGCGCGCGCCCAGCCGTGCCAGCGTGCGTTCGGCCGCCTTGTCGCCGAGCGCCTGCGCGCTGATGAAATCGCCGGGGGCACGCACACTGTCGTACCAGTAGTCGCGCTGCATGCCGTCCGCGTCGCCGGCGATCAGCGCCAGCGACAGCGCATGCCGCGTGCCCCGCTCGCGCCCGACGAAGCCGTGCGAATTCGCGTACACCGACAGCCCCTGCCCGGCCTGCACGCTGGCGCCGTCGGAGTTGCTGATGCCGGCATGCGCACGGCCGGCGTCCTCGATGGCGATGCCCAGCGCGATCGCCTGCGCGGTGTCGATGTCCCACGGATGCCACAGGTCGAGGTCGGGGAATGCCGTGGCCATGCGCGCCGCGTCGGCCAGCCCGGCGGCGGGGTCTTCCTCGGTGTAGCGGGCGATCGCGCAGGCCTGCTCCAGTGTGGCCTGGATCGAATCGGGGTGGAGGTCGGCGGTGCTGGCCGAGCCCTTGCGCTGGCCGAAGTACACGGTAAGGCCGAAACCGCGGTCGCGGGTGTGCTCCACCGTCTCCACTTCGCCCAGGCGCACGTTCACACTCAAGCCCGTGTCGATGCTCGCCGCCACCTCGGCCTGGCTGGCGCCGGCGGCGCGGGCGCGGCGGATCACGTCCTCGGCCAGCCCGGCGAGGCGGTCGAGTTCGTGCGGGCTGGGGTCCGGGCTGATGGCAACTTCGCTCACGTCGGGCTTTCCTGGGAATTAGGCGGGTAGAATAGGCGGTTCGCAGCCGCTGGCACCCGACATGGGGCCACGGCGACGAAATGAAAAGAGCTGCGGAGAACGCCCATGCAACCCACCGCCGGCATCTATCGCCACTACAAGGGCCAGCGCTACCGCGTGCTGGGCACCGCCCGCCACAGCGAAACCATGGAGCCGCTGGTGGTCTACCAGGCGCTCTACGGCGACCACGGCCTGTGGGTGCGTCCCGCAGCGATGTTCAGCGAGACCATCGAACTGGACGGTGAACCGATCGCCCGCTTCGCGCTGGAGCAGGCCGAAGCCATCAGCAACGACGATACACACAGCGGCTGATCACCCAGCACAAGATCCGCGCACCACAACTGGAATTGAAACCCGTGAGCCCGAGCCGCAGCCGCAACCAGACCGAACTCGACGACGGGGACTATGGCCCCAGCCGTACCCAGCAGCGCCGCGAGGCACTCGCCGTGCTGGTGCTGGCGCAGCAACTGGTCGACCTGCAACCGAGCCGGCTGGCCAAGCTCGCGCTGCCGGATGACGTACGCCACGAGATCGACATCACCCGCCGCATGACCGCCCACGGCGCAAAGAAGCGCCAGCTCGCCTTCCTCGCCAAGGTGATGCGCCGCTACGGCGACGACGACTTCGCCGCGGTACGTGCCGAACTCGGCGAGAACCGCGAGAAGCAGCGCCAGGAAACCGCCGCGATGCACCGGCTCGAAGCGATGCGCGATCGGCTGATCGCCGAGGACGAGGCAGCATTGTCGGAACTGATCGCCGAGCATCCGCAGGTCGACCGCCAGCATCTGCGCTCGCTGGTGCGGCAGGCACGCATCGAGAAGGACACGCCGAACAAGCCGCCGCGGGCATACCGGGAGATCTTTCAACTGTTGAAGGATCTGGCTCAGGCAGGCGAATCGGCCGAAGGCTGAGCGATTCGCGGCACGGTCTGTTACGGAAGGCACGTGCATAACATCTGGACTCTTCACCGTCGTCATTCCGGCGAAGGCCGGAATCGCACTTGCTGTTGTCGCCCGAGAGCAAGAGCTTTCGTCTGCCTGCGGCAGCCGAGGTACTTCTCTTTTACTTGTCCAAAAGAGAAGTACCTCGCCCTCCGAAGGAGGACGAAAGCTCTTCGCTCTGCTCTGATAATCAGGCAACCAAACACCGCACTCATGGTCAGCGAACCCGTCATCATATGGACGTCCATTCGATTTCAATGAGCATCCATAACCGCTACACCACCGCCGCTCATTCTCATCACCGTATACTCAGATCGCCAGCCACACGTAGCAGTAGAGCGTGTTGTTGTCCTTGGCGTTGCGCCCTGCGCCGTCGACGTCGTGCACGCGTCCGCTGAAACGGTTGAAGTAGGTGTATTCCAGGCCCAGGCGCACGTTGGCCCAGGGCTCGTGCCACGAGCTGGACTGGCCGAACGGGCTGTAGTCGAGTTCGATGCTTTCGCCCTGGGTGTTCGGCGAGCCGTCGTTGCCGTAGAGCGTGACGTCCTTGCTGCCGTTGTAGACGAACGACGCCAGGGTCACGCCGTAGGTGTGGCGGTACCAGTAGCTTCCCTTGAGGTTGAGCGACTGCAGGGTGTTGTGCAGGTTGTCTGATCCGCCGCCGCCCCAGGTGGCGTCCAGCTTCTGGCTCTCGTGGACGTACAGCCCGTCGACGGTGATGACGTGGTCGCCGTTGGCGTATATGTAGCTGGAATCCACGCCGAAGTCGCGGAACCGGTCAGTCGGCCCGGGCAGCGCCACCGCGTCACCGATGTCGTTGGTGCCGACCTGCCCGCGGCGCATGTTCAGCATGAAGCCGCCGACGGAGAAGCTGCCGGTAGGCAGGTTCCAGGTGTAGGCCACGCGCGCATACGGCGTGACCCCGCTCAGGCGGCCGTCGTAGCCGGCGTTGACGTGGCGCAGGAAGGACGGTGACAGCGAGCGGTAACCGCCGGCTTCGAAGTACCAGGCGCCGTCCAGTTGCATGTAGGCGCTGGCACCCACCACCTGCGCAGCCAGGCCGCCGAGCAGCATAGGCTGGGCCGGTGCCCCGGGGGCCAGGTCGGCCGACATGTAGGGGTACTTCCACGCCGGTGCAGTGTTGAACACATCGCTGACGGTGGGGTTGTTGTTGAGCGAGATGCCCCAGATGCCGCTATGGCTGCCGTGGCTGAACATGCGCGCGTAGCGCCAGTCCATGTTGTCCCAGCCGAGCAGGCCGCCGTTCTCGGAGTAGGTCGCCTGGGCGAACACGCCCATGTGCTCGCTCAGTCGCCCGGCCAGAAACACCGAGGCCTGCTGCAGCTCGGTGTTGTTGTTGGTGCCGAAACCCTTGGCCGGAGCTTCCGTCTGGGCTTTCTGCGTGTGCGTGAAGGACTCCACCAGCATCGCCGAAAGCGGGATGTCGGTCTGGTCGCCGACCTTCATGGTGTAGCCCATCAGCTTGAACTGGCGCCCGAACTGGGTGAGTTCCGGCCCGAAGCCGCCTACATGGCAGGCCACGCAGGGCTGCTGGGTCTGTCGTGCGTACGAAGGCACCGCCGATGCCAGGGTAGGTATGCCCAACCACGCGAGCGCGACCAGCGCGATCCACCGCGGCGGTCGGGACAAGGCGGCGAACCAGCTCGAAACAAGGCTATTCCGGCGAGTATCCATGTACATGCTCCCCACGATTCCAGCGTGATGACTGGGTGTGGGTGCAGTCTTGGCCTAGCGGATGCGCCGGATATTGATTCCGATCAAAAGCAGGCCTTCCGGCACTGGTGCGGAATGTCGCAGCCTGGTGATACCCGACACGTGTTGCCGTTCCCGGCGACGCTCAGGACGCGGTGCCGCCGACCGTCATCGAGTCGATCTTCAGCGTCGGCTGGCCCACGCCGACCGGCACGCTCTGGCCGTCCTTGCCGCACACTCCCACGCCTTCGTCCAGCGCCAGGTCGTTGCCGATCATCGAGACGCGGTTGAGTACCTCGGGGCCGCTGCCGATCAGGGTGGCGCCCTTCACCGGGCGGGTGATCTTCCCGTCCTCGATCAGGTACGCCTCGGAGGCAGAGAAGGTGAACTTGCCATTGGTGATGTCGACCTGGCCGCCGCCGAAGTTCGGCGCGTACAGACCCTTCTTCACCGAGCGGATGATTTCCTGCGGGTCGTGCGAGCCGGCCAGCATGTAGGTGTTGGTCATGCGCGGCATCGGCAGTGCGGTGAAGGATTCGCGGCGGCCGTTGCCGGTGGGGGCCATGCCCATCAGGCGGGCGTTGAGCTTGTCCTGCATGTAGCCCTTGAGGATGCCGTCCTCGATCAGCGTGGTGCACTCGGTGGGCGTGCCTTCGTCATCGATGCTGAGCGAGCCGCGGCGGCCGGCAAGGGTGCCGTCGTCGACGATGGTGACGCCCTTCGCCGCCACGCGCTGACCGATGCGGCCGGAGAACGCGGAGCTGCCCTTGCGGTTGAAGTCGCCTTCCAGGCCGTGGCCGATCGCCTCGTGCAGCAGCACGCCGGGCCAGCCGGGGCCGAGCACCACGGTCATCTGGCCGGCGGGCGCGTCGACCGAATCCAGGTTCACCAGCGCCTGGCGCACCGCCTCGTCGGCGAAGCGCAACGCGCGACCGTTCTCGATCAGCTCGCGGTAGCCGTAGCGGCCGCCGCCGCCGGAATAACCCTGCTCGCGACGACCGTTCGCCTCGGCGATCACCTGCACGTTGATGCGCACCAGCGGGCGCACATCGGCGGCCAGGGTGCCGTCGGAGGCGGCGATCAGGATGGTGTCGATGGTGGCAGCCAGGCTGACGATGACCTGCCTGATGCGCGGGTCGCGCGAGCGCGCGTACGCGTCGACTTCGCGCAGCAGCGCGATCTTGTCGGGGTTGGGCAGGCTCTCGACCGGGTCGAGCGCGGGATACAGCGCACGCACGCCGTTCAGCGCCAGCGGCTTGCCGGCGCCCTGCCCGTCGCGGGCGATCGCGCGGGCGGCTTTCGACGCCTCCAGCAGCTGCGGCAACACGATCTCGTCGGAATAGGCGAAGCCGGTTTTCTCGCCGGACATCGCGCGCACGCCCACGCCCTGCTCGATCGAGTGGCTGCCGTCCTTGACGATGCCCTCCTCCAGCGTCCACGACTCGCTGCGCGAATGCTGGAAGTACAAGTCGGCGGCGTCGATCGCGGGGCCCATCAGCTGGGCGAACACGCGGTCGAGGTCGCCGGTGGCGATGCCGCCGGGGGCCAGCAGCTTGCTTTCGGCGAGGGCGATCAATGAATCCATGGGTATCAGCTTGCCTGCAGTCGAACCGGGACTATCCCACATGGGGCTGGCACCGGCGGCTTTAAAGCTTGGCGGCAGGCGGCGGAACCGAGCTTGACGCGGCCGGCAACGCGGCGCTGCCGGCGGCTGCCGGCAGGCCGAGCACCGGCGCAGGCGTCGCGCTACCAGTGGCGGCGGGCCGGCTGCCGGCGGGGTTGAGCAAGGGTGCTGCCGGCGCGGGCGTGCTGCCGCGCTTCTCGACCAGGGTGATCACCGGGTCGTCCCAGCTGCCGGTGATGCGGTAGCGCGCGCTGGCGGCCTGGTTGAGGCCGCGGCCGAGGATGCCCTGCACGGCGAAGCCGGCCGCCGCACCGACCGGGCCGCCGACCACCGCACCGACCAGCGGCAGGCTGTTGCCGACGTGCGGCACCACCACCATCTGCTGGTCGTAGTCACGCGCGCGCAGGCCGGTGCGACCGTTGACGCGGATGTTGGCAGCCGGGCCGATGATCGACAGGTTGTCGGTGATGGCGTTGCCGTTGGCCAGCGTGAAGTCGCCGCTGATCGAGTCGAACGCCAGCCCCTTGCCGAACACGTCGCCGAAGTCCAGGGTGAGCCGGCGCGGCAGTTCGGCCAGCGAGACCAGACCGAGCAGCCGCCCCACGCCGGGCGAGGTCGCCTCGGGGATGCGGCCGTCGTTGACCTGGATGCTGAGGGTGCCGTCCATGGTGGCCAGCGCCAGCCCGCTGGGTGCGCCGGGCCAGCTGGCGTCGAGCTGGTCGCGCGTCTTGCCGCCGTTGACCAGCCCGTCGAAACCGAGTGCGCCCAGCATCGCGCCGAGATCCTCGGCGGCGAAGCTGATCTTCATGTGCGTGCGGCTGTTGCTGGCGTTGCCGTTCCAGTCGCCGCTGCCGGTGATCTGTACGCGGCTGGACAGCGCGCGCAGTTGTTCGATGTGCAGACCTTCCGCGGTCGGCCAGGTTTCCAGGCGCGCTTCGCCAAGCTTGGCGTCGCCCATGCGCAGGTCGCCCACCCACACGTGGAACGGCGGCAGCGCCGCCGGGTTGATCCCGGTGTTGGCCGGGTCGGGCGCCGGCAGGGCCGGCGTCGCGACCGCCGGCACCGCGGCACCGGCGGCCTTTTTCGGATGGCTGGCGGCATCGGCGGCAGGATCCTTCGGCCAGTACAGCCGCTGCAGCCGTGCGGTGATGCCGCGCTTGTCCAGCTCCTGCGTCGGGATGCCGTAGTTGCCGAGCATCGCCGGGCCGTCCACGTCCACGCTCAGCAGGCCCGGCTGCGGCATGGCGTGCAGCTTCAGCGCGCCCAGCTCGCGGCCGAACCATTCGGCCTGGTCGGTGCTGACGTCGAGGCTTTCCAGCCCTGGCCCGCCGCTGCCGCTGCCGGCCGCCACGTGCTGCACCCAGCCGGTGACGTCGAGCCGGCTGGCATGGCCGCGGATACGCAGGTTGCGCGCCGGCAACTCCTCGGGCATCTGGTTGCCGAAGGCGAGGGTGCCGGCCAGCGGCTGCTGTTCGCCATTGGCCAGGCGCAGGTAGCCGCGCATCGCGTCGCCCAGGCCGAGCCGCAGCTCGCTGCCTTCGATCGGCAGGCTCATGGTCAGGTGCAGCGGCAGGCTGGCGGCGGCCGGCTTGTGCAGTGGCTCGGGCAGCTCCAGCGTGATGCCGTTCAGTGGCGAGTCGACGCTGAGGGTCTGCGCCAGCGCGTCGCGGCCCGGTACGTGCGCGATGGTGAAGCCGATGTCGAACGCGCTGCGCCCGTCGCCCAGCTTGCCGACCCAGTCCAGCGTCGGGTAATCCTGCACCAGCTCGGCCAGGCGGTAGTTGCCGTGCAACTGCGCCGACAGCACGGTGGCCGGGTCGCTGTTGGCCCCGGCGATCGCCAGTCGCAGGGTCGACGGCTGGCCGCGGAAACCGGCGTCCAGCGGGCCGGCCTGCATGCCGTGCAGGTCGAACGTCAGCGGGCCGTTGAGCTTGTCCAGCTGGAGTTTCCACGCCGGCGCGCTGAGGTCGGCGTCCTTCAGCCGGGCCACGCCATCCAGCCGCGGCGCGCCGGCACCCTCCCTCAAGGGCAGCGTCAGATGGAAGCCGAAGCTGCCGCTGCCGCCCAGCTTCAGCTTGGCCAGAGTGTCGGCCTGGTGGCTGGCGATCGGGCTCTTGCGCGCAAATTCCATCAGGCTGGCGCCGCTGCCGTTGCCCTGCACGTTGAGGTCGAGCAGCGCATCGTGGAAATCCGGGATCAGGGCGACCGCCTTGTCCGCCGCCACCCCGAGCGAGTGCCCGCCGCTGGCCTCGACCAGCATGCCGTTGCCGACGAAGCTGGCCACCGCGCTGACGCCTTCGGCGCGCGGCCAATCCGTGCCGTAGTCGAGGGTGAGATCGCTGATCACCGCGCGCGCCTCGAAGCGCCCTTCGTTGTGCCGGAACGGCCAGTCGCGCAGGTCGCCGCGCAGCAGCACGTCAGCCTGGTCGAGACGGCCGGCCACCAGGGCGCGGTCGAGCCAGGCGATGGTGCCGGGCGACATCGCATCCACCGGCCAGAACAGCTTGGCGGCAGCCACGTCGGCATGTTCCAGCCTGGCGTATATGTCCATGAACGGGGCGCCGCCCTGCGACGGCAGCACCAGTTCGCCGCGGGCCTGGCCGGCATAGCCGGCGCCGGCGAAATCCAGCGCGTCGACGCCGATGTGCCAGTCGCCGTCCTGCGGCCAGAACGCCAGCGTGCCGGCCAGCGACGACATCACGAACGGCTGGCGGAAGGTGTGCGGGAAGGCCAGCGTGGTGGCCTGGGCGGGCAGTTCCAGCGACAGCGCCTCGGCGTCGCCACGCAACTCGCCGTGCAGGCTGCTTACGCCTGGCAGCTTGCCGACCGGGTCGATGCCCAGGCCGCTGAACGCCAGCTCGACCGAGTGCAGGCCCTCGGCACGATTCCAGTGCAGTGCGAGCCGGTCCAGCTCACCGCGTGGATGGCCACTGCCCAGCCACTGCGCCAGGGTCGGCGCCAGTGACGGCTTCAGCGCCAGCCACGGCAGCAGCGGCGCCAGTTGCAGCTTGCTCGCGGCCACGTCCGCGCTGACGTTGTCCGTGCCCGGCTGATGCAGGTTCAGCGCCAGCGCGCTGCCGTCGTCGCCGGCCCAGCGCAGGTCGTAACCGTCATCGACATGGCGCACGCCGGCCAGCCCATGCAGCGACGCCACGCTGGCCTTGCCGCCGGCAGGCGCGGTCACCGTCAGCGTGTCCAGGTCGAAACGGATCAGGCTGCGACTCAGCTGGCCCTTGCGCCAGTCGAGCCACGCGCTCAGCTGGCCGCTGCCATGGTCGACCGTATAGCCGCCCATGTCGACGCCATCCAGCAGCGGCTTCAGCTCGGCGCCACCCACGCTGACCCACACCTGGCCCGCGCTGCCGTCATCGCGGAAACGGCCGGCGGTGCGCACCGCGGCGCTCACCCCGTCGCGCCGCAGCACGCCGCCGAAGCGGATCTGGCTGCCCTGGTGGCTCAGCCGCAGCTGTTTCGACAGCAGCGTGTAGCGCTTGCCCAGGGTGGCGTCGGTGACCACCACGCGCAGGTCCTCCAGCCACAGGTCGGCCGACAGCCGGCCCGGCGACAGCGGCTGGCGAGCGCTGCCGCCGGCCACGCCGATGCCATTGACGTGCCAGCCGGCGGCGTCGCGCAGCAGGTCCAGTTGCAGGCCGCGCACGTGCAGGTTGAGCAGGTGCCGCGACGGCAGCAGCCAGCCGCCGAAGTCGAGTTTCAGTTCCGACTCGGGCAGCTGCAGTACGGCGCCACTCTCGCCAGCCGCTGCGCCGATGGTCACCCCGTGCATCACGAACACCGGACCGGAGCCGGTCCAGTGCCCCTCCATCGAGGCGAAGCTGACCGGCCGCTGCAGCCGCGTGCTGAGCTGCGCGGCCACCCAGTCCGGATGCCGCGCCAGCAGTGGCAGCAGCAGCTGGGCCAGCGCCGCGACGACGGCAAGCAGGATCAGCGCGACCCCGGCAACCCAGCCCGATGCGCGGGCGCAACGATGCAGCCGTCGCTGCCACGACGCGTTCACGCGCGACGCCCCCACTCGGATCTGCGGCCGCCGGATTTACAGCAAGACGACATCAAACTGTTCCTGCGAATAATGCTCTTCGGCCTGGAAGCGTATGCTCTTGGAGATGAACTCTTCCAGTTCCGCGACCGCGCTGGATTCCTCCTCCAGGATCCGGTTGACCACCGCCGGGCTGGCCATCACCAGCAGCTTCTGCGCGTTGAACTGGCGCACCGCGCGGGTGATCTCGCGGAAGATCTCGTAGGTCACCGTCTCGGCGGTCTTCAGCACGCCGCGGCCATTGCAGGTGGCGCACGGCTCGCACAACTGTCGGGCCAGGCTTTCGGTGGTGCGCTTGCGGGTCATCTCGACCAGGCCGAGCGCCGACATCGGGTACACCGTGGTCTTGGCGTGGTCGCGCGCCAGCCCCTTGCCGAGCATGCGCAACACCTGCCGCTTGTGCTCCTCGTCGCTCATGTCGATGAAGTCGATGATGATGATGCCGCCCAGGTTGCGCAGGCGCAGCTGGCGCGCCGCCGCCTGCGCCGCCTCCAGGTTGGTGCGGTAGACGGTTTCCTCCAGGTTGCGCGTGCCGAGGTAGGCGCCGGTGTTGACGTCGATGGTGGTCATCGCCTCGGTCTGGTCGACGATCAGGTAACCACCCGACTTCAGCGGCACCTCCTTCTTCAGCGCGCGCTGCATCTCGTCCTCGACGCCGTACAGGTCGAAGATCGGCCGCTCGCCGTCGTAGTGCTCGATGCGGTCGTCCAGGTTCGGCATGAACTTGTGCACGAACTTGACCACCTTCTCGAAGGTGTCGCGCGAATCCACCCGCACCTTCTCGATGTCCTCGTTGAGCATGTCGCGCAGGCTGCGCAGCGGCAGCGACAATTCCTCGTACACGCGCTCGCCAATTTTCGCCCTGGCGATGTTCTCCTGCACCACCCGCCACACCTTGCCCAGGTAGGTCACGTCGAACGCCAGCGACTCGGCGCTCTGGCCCTCGGCATTGGTGCGCACGATGTAGCCCAGCGAAGTGTCGCCGACCAGCGGGGTCAGCACGTCGCGCAAGCGCTGGCGTTCGGCCTCGTCCTCGATGCGCGCGGAGATGCCCAGCGTGCGCGCATACGGCAGCAGCACCAGGTAGCGCGAGGGAATCGACAGGTGCGCCGACAGCCGCGCGCCCTTGGTGCTGATCGGGTCCTTCACCACCTGCACCACGATCTCCTGGCCTTCGTGCACCAGCTCGCTGATCGAAGGGATGTGGCCATTGCCGTTGCCGTTCGATTCGGCGCCTTCGGGCGGCAGCGGTCGCACGATGTCCGAAGCATGCAGGAACGCCGCACGCTCCAGCCCGATCTCCACGAACACCGCCTGCATGCCCGGCATCACCCGTTGCACGCGGCCCTTGTAGATATTGCCGACATAGCCACGCCGGGACGCCCGCTCGACGTGCACCTCCTGCAACATGCCGTTCTCGACCACCCCGACCCGCGTCTCGCGCGGGGTCACGTTGATCAGGATCTCTTCGCTCACCGCATACTCCCCCGGACAGATGATCTTTATAGCGGTGCGGCCACGGACTGTCGATGAACCATGGCATGGAATCCTCACTCCGGCGCCGGATGACGCAAAATGGGCACCGGGGCGCGACACGGGTCGCCGCCCGACGAACCACCCTGGAGCCGAACGCATGACGACGCCCACCCTGCTGGCCTGGAGCGGCGGCAAGGACTGCCTGCTGGCCCTGCAGCGGCTGCAGGCCGACCCGCAGTGGCAGGTGGCCGGCCTGCTCACCACGGTCAACCGCAACTACCAGCGCGTGGCCATGCATGGCACCCCACGCGAGGTGCTGCAGGCACAGGCCGCTGCGCTGGGCCTGCCGCTGCTGGAGGTGATGCTGGACTGGCCCGGCAGCAACGAAGCCTACGAGGCGGCCCACGCGCAGGCCCTGGTCGAGGCGCGCATGCGCTGGCCGGGCATCCGCCACTGTGCGTTCGGCGACCTGTTTCTGGAGGACGTGCGCGACTACCGGGTGCGTCAGCTCGGCCGCGAGAACTGGCGCGCGGTGTTCCCGCTGTGGGGCGAGGACACCGCCGCGCTGTCGCGCCGCTTTGTCGGCGAAGGTCACCGTGCAGTGCTGTGCTGCGTGGATACCCAGCAGCTCGACGCGGACTTTTGCGGCCGCGACTACGATGCCGCCCTGCTCGACACGCTGCCGGCCGGCGTCGACCCCTGCGGCGAACGCGGCGAATTCCACACGCTGAGCTACGCCGGGCCGCTGTTCCGCCAGCCGCTGAAACTGCGCCGCGGCGAATCGGTGCTGCGCGACGGTCGCTTCCAGTTCACCGATTTCCTGCTGGACGCACATGCCGCGGCGAGCTGATCGCCCGATCCTGCCCGACCTGCTGCAGCCCGGGCTGGCCGTGGTGTTCTGCGGCACCGCCGCAGGCAGGCGCTCGGCCGCCGAGCGCGCCTACTACGCCCACCCCGGCAACCTGTTCTGGCGCGCGCTGCATGCGTCCGGCCTTACGCCGCGCCTGCTCGCACCGGCGGAGTTTCCGCTGTTGCCGCAGTTCGGCATCGGCCTCACCGACCTGGCCAAGCGCCACAGCGGCAACGACAACGAGCTGCCGCCCGAGGCGTTCGATGCGCCCGCCCTGTTCGCCCGGATCGAACGCCACGCTCCACGCCTGCTCGCCTTCACCAGCAAGAACGCGGCACGCAGCGCACTCGGCCATGCGGTCGGCTATGGCCTGCAAGAAGAAACCCTCGGCAGCACGCGGCTGTTCGTGCTGCCCTCGCCCTCCGGGCAAGCGCGCGGGCATTGGGACCTGGCGCCATGGCAGGCACTGGGCGAGCTGTACCACACCGCCCGAGCGAGCGTGTAGGAGTCGCACCTTGTCCGCAAGGGACTTTCCTCGGTCGTGCGCAATGCTCTTGCCGCCTTCAAAGCGAAGAGCTTTCACCCTCCTTCGGAGAGCGAGTCACTTTTCTCTGGGTGGCCAGAGAAAAGTAACCAAAAGAGAGGCCACCCCGATGGCGCGCCCTGCGGGCATCCTGCCCTCCGGGTGCGCGGGTAGGCTACGGGGGTTCGCCGACAGGGCTCCTGCCCTGACGTCGAACTGGCTCGCATCCCTGCGAGCCACCCCTGCGGGGCCTTTCCTTCGCCCACCCGCCGCGCCATAGGGGCCCCGGGTAGAGCAGCGCGCTCCCAGCGCGCACTCTTCAGAAGAGCAAGAGCAAGAGCGAAGCCACAGCAAAGCGCCGCTTTGTTGTGGCTTCGCTCTTCAGCTTCATCACCGAGTGCGGGCCAGGATGGCCCGCTGCTCTACCCGGGGTCCCTTGTGCGGCGGTGAGTCGGGGCCGACAGGCCGCGCAGCGGGCGTTGCCAGGGATGGCAACGCCTTTTCGCGCGGGCACGATGCCCGCTCGAAAAGCCCGGCCCCGACTCACGGACTTGCCGGGCAGGAGCCCGGCAAGCGCCAAGCGGGGTGCTCTTTCTCTTTGGTTACTTTCTCTTTGAGCAAGCAAAGAGAAAGTAACTCGGCTGCCAAAGGCAGACGAAAGCTCTTGGCTCCGAAAACGCTCGCCCCAAACAAAGCAAAAGCATCGCGCACAGCGTGCGCTCCACACGCGAAGCCAGAGTCAGTCGATCGGCGTATGCCGGTACGTGCTGACCGCTTCTGCGCGCACGATCGAGGCCTTGTTCGACCACGCGCGACGGATGTAGGTGACCACCGCCGCCACCTCGCCATCGCTCAGCTGCTGCGCGAACGGCGGCATCGAGTACGGTCGCTGGTTGGCCGCGGTGACCGGCGTGAAGCCGCCAAGCAACACCATGCGGGTTGCGTTGATGCCGGTCGGCTCGGTCACCGAGGAGTTGCCGTCCAGCGGCGGATAGATCCCGGCGACGCCCTCGCCACGCTTGCCATGGCATGCGGCGCAATGCTTCGCGTAAACCTTCTCGCCCTGTGTGGTCAGTGCCCTGGTGTCGAACGGTGAGGATGGCTCCGCCACGGGCGCCCGCGGCGGCAGCGACTGCAGGTAGCTGGCGACCGCGTGCAGGTCGGCGTCGGTCATGTGCTGGGTGCTGCCGGACACCACCGCCGCCATCGGGCCGAACGCGGCGCCCTTCGCCGACTGGCCGGTCTTCAGCAGGTCGACGATGTCCTGCGTGCTCCAGCCTTCCAGGCCGCCGTTCCTGCCGGTGCTGAGGTCGGGCGCGTACCAGTTCTGCATCGGGATCTGGCCGCCGCTGAGATGCACGTCCTGCGGCGTGCCGCCGAGCGTGTCGCGCGCGGCGTGGCATTCGTTGCAATGGCCCAGTCCCTGCACCAGGTAGGCGCCGCGGTTCCACTCGGCCGACTGCGCCGGGTCGGGCTTGAACTCGCCTTCGCGGAAGTACAGCGCGCGCCAGGCCTTCAGGCTGTTGCGCACGCTGTACGGGAACGCCAGCGCGGGCGCCACCGCCGGCTGGTGCACCGGCGCCAGCGACTGCAGCCAGGCGAAGATCGCCAGCGCATCGTCGTGGCTCACCTTGGTATACGAGGTGTACGAGAACGCCGGATACAGCAGTTCGCCATGACGGCCCTTGCCGCTGTGCAGCGCCTGCCAGAAATCCTCGAAGCTCCAGTCGCCCAGGCCGGTCGCGCGATCGGGCGTGATGTTCGGCACCGGGATGTTGCCGAACGGCGTGGCGAGCGCCCTCCCGCCGGCGTAGCGCGCGCCGCCCTGGGCGGTATGGCAGCCGGCGCAGTCGCCGACCGTGGCCAGGTACTCGCCCTTCGCGATCAGCGCCGGATCGCGCAGGCTGGCCGCCGCGACCTTGCTCGCGGCCGGCGGCGTCGGCTGGCTGCGGCCGCCGAACAGCAACCAGCCCAGCGCCAGCACCACCAGCAGTGCCACCGACGGCAGCAGCCAGCGCAACCATTTCATGACGGGTCTCCCGTCGCACCCAGCACGCCGCAGGCCAGCGGCGGTTTCACCGAACCGGCCGACTGCGCGTGCGTGTCGGCCGGCAACTGGCGACTGGCCAGCGCAGCGGCCACCGCGGTGATGTCCGACTCGGCCAGCCGGCTCGCCACCTCGGCCATGCAGTCCGGCGCTACCGTGGCGCGGGTATGCGTGCGCCACGAGCCCAGCTGCGCGCTGATGTAGTCGTACGGCAGGCCGACCAGCCCCGGCGTGGACGGCTCCACCCCGGTGAGCTGGCTGCCGTGGCAGCTGCTGCAGGCGGGAATCTTGCGTGCCGGATCGCCCTTGCCGATCAGCTCCTCGCCGCGCGCAAGCGTGGCGGCGGACACCGGCGGCAGCGGCGAGCGGGCGTACGGCACCTGCTGCGCCGCGAAGTAGTCGGCAATCTCGCGCATGTACGCAGGCGGCAGCTGGCGCACGGTGTATTCCATCGGTGCGTACTTGCGCAGGCCGTTCTGGAAATCCTGCAGCTGGCGCGCGAGGTAGGCTGCCGGCTTGCCGGCCAGGCGCGGGAAATAACCGCTGCCGGGGGTGCCTTCGCCATGCACACCGTGGCAGGTGGTACAGGCGGCGATGCGTTGCTGCAGGGTATCGGGAATCGGCGGCGTGTCGGCCGTATCGGCGGCACGGGTGGGAGTGCCGAACAACAGCGTGGTCACCAGCAGGATCGCGACACCGAAGGAGCGGACGGGACAGGAGCGGGCGTTCGTCATCATCCGGGGATTGTACTCTGGCAACCACCGCACGCCGGCCACGCTGGCGCTAAGCTTGGCCGGCACGACCGCGTGCCGCGCTCGCCATACCGGGGGATCATCGTGAATCAATCAGCCGTCCAGCTCGCCGCCTTCATCGCCACCTTGCTTGCCAGCCCGGCATGGGCCGCCCAGGCCACCGCGCCGGATGTCGCCTACGCCTCGATCACGCAGCTGCAGCAGCGCATGGATGCCGGCACGCTGGACAGCCACCGATTGGCCGGGCAGTTGCTCGATCGCATTCGGCGGATCGACCAGTCCGGCCCGACCCTGCGCGCGGTGATCGAGACCAACCCCGATGCGCTCCAACTGGCTGGCGCGCTCGACGCGAAACGCACAAAGAGCCACGGCCCGCTGTACAGCATCCCGGTGCTGCTGAAGGACAACATCGATACCGGCGACCGCATGCTCACTACCGCCGGCTCGCTGGCGCTGGCCGACGCGCCGGCGCCGCGCGACGCCGGCCTGGTCGAGCGGCTGCGCAAGGGCGGCGTGCTGGTACTGGGCAAGACCAACCTGAGCGAATGGGCCAACTTCCGCTCCAACCACGCCAGCAGCGGCTGGAGCGGACGCGGCGGGCAGACCAAGAACCCCTACGTGCTCGACCGCAACCCCTGCGGCTCCAGCGCCGGCTCGGCCGCCGCCGTGGCAGCCGGACTGGTCACCGTGGCGATCGGCAGCGAGACCGACGGCTCGATCATCTGCCCCGCCGCGATGAACGGCATCGTCGGCATCAAGCCCACCCTGGGCCTGGTCAGCCGCAGCGGCATCGTGCCGATCAGCCACAGCCAGGACACCGCCGGCCCGATGGCGCGCAGCGTGGCCGACGCCGCCGCCCTGCTCAGCGTGATCGCCGGCAGCGACCCGCGCGACCCGGCCACCGCCGAGGCGGACAAGCACGCCACCGACTACACCCGCTTCCTCGATCCAAACGGACTGAAAGGCAAGCGCATCGGCGTGGTGCGCCAGCTCGCCGGCGCCGAGCCGAACGCCGACCGCGTGCTCGACGAATCCATCGCGCTGATGAAGGCACAGGGCGCGATTATCGTCGACCCGGTCACGCTGCCGCACCTGGCCGAACTGGGCAAGCCGGAGATCACCGTGCTGCTGTACGACTTCAAGCACGACATCAACGCCTACCTGGCCGGCCGCCGCGGCCTCAAGGTGAAGACGCTGGCCGACCTGATCGCGTTCAACCAGGCGCATGCCGGCAGGGAGATGGACTGGTTCGGCCAGGAGCTGTTCGAGCAGGCCGAGACGAAGGGGCCGCTCAGCGACAAGGCGTATACGGAAGCGCTGGCGCTGGCGAAGCGCCTGTCAGGGCCGCAGGGCATCGACGCGGCGCTGAAGTCGCAGCACCTGGACGCCCTGCTGGCACCATCGTGGGGGCCGGCCTTCATGACCGATCCGGTGCTCGGCGACCACATCGTCAGCGGCGACCCCACCGTGGGCGGCGCCTCGCAGCCGGCAGCGGTGGCCGGCTATCCCTCGATCACCGTGCCGGCCGGCTTCGCCCACGGCCTGCCGGTCGGCATCGTGTTGTTCGGCGCGAAGTGGAGCGAACCGACGCTGATCTCGATCGCCTATGGCTTCGAACAACACGCAAAGGCATGGCAGCCGCCGCAGTTTCTCGACACGGTCGGCGGCAAACCCGTGGCGGCCACACGCTGAGACCGCAACGAAAAGGCGGCCATCGGCCGCCTTTTCGTTACGCGGCTGCCGGATCCGGCGTGATCAAGCCCGGCCGCTGGCCGACTTGCGCACGATCAGCATCGCCAGCTCCAGCGACTGCTCGTAGTTCAGGCGCGGATCGACCATCGACTTGTAGGCACGATCGAGGTCGCTTTCGGACAGGTCGCGGGCGCCGCCCATGCATTCGGTGACGTCCTCGCCGGTCAGTTCCAGATGCACGCCGCCGAGCCGGGTGCCGGCCGCCGCGTGGATGTCGAACGCCTGCTCCAGCTCGCCGCGGATGTTGTCGAAGCGGCGGGTCTTGTGGCCGTTCGAGGTGCTCTCGGTGTTGCCATGCATCGGATCGGCCACCCACAGCACGCGCCGGCCCTCACGCTTCACCGCGTCCAGCAGCGGCGGCAACGCGGCCGCGACCTTCGCATTGCCCATACGGTGGATCAGGGTCAGCCGGCCCGGCTCGTCGTCCGGATTCAGCGCATCGATCAGCGGCAGCAACTGCCCGGGCGTCACCGAGGGGCCGACCTTCACCGCCACCGGATTGCGGATGCCGCGGAAATACTCCACGTGCGCGCCGTCCAGCGCCGCCGTGCGCATGCCGATCCACGGGAAGTGGGTGGACAGGTTGAACCAGCCGGGATGGCGCGGCACCTGGCGGGTCAGCGCCTGCTCGTAGTGCAGCAGCAGTGCCTCGTGCGAGGTGAAGAAATCCACCTTGGAGAAACCGGCGATCGGGCCGGCCAGGGTTTCCATGAAACGCAGCGAGTCACCGATGGCGGCGACCATCTGGCGGTACTCGGCAGCGAGTGGTGAATGCTCGACCCAGGCCAGGTCCCAGTATTCCGGATGGTGCAGGTCGGCGAAGCCGCCGTCGATCAGCGCGCGCACGAAGTTCATGGTCAGCGCGGAATGCGCATGCGCCTGGATCAGCCGTTGCGGATCCGGACGACGCGCCTCGGCGGTGAATGCCGGGCTGTTGACCACGTCGCCGCGAAAGCTCGGCAGCGTCACGCCATCATGCGTCTCGGTGTCGGCCGAACGCGGCTTGGCGTACTGCCCGGCGAAACGACCCACCCGCAGCACCGGCTTCTTCAGTCCATGCACCAGCACCAGGCTCATCTGCAGCAGCACCTTCAGCCGGTTCGAGATCACCGGGCTGGTGCAGTCGGCGAAGCTCTCCGCGCAGTCGCCGCCCTGCAGCAGGAAACGGCTGCCCTCCTGCGCCTCGGCCAGTGCCTGCTTCAGCGCCAGCACTTCCCACGAGGTCACCAGCGGCGGCAACTGCGCAAGCTGGGCGCCGGCGGCGGCCAGTTCGACCGCATCATCGTAATGCGGCTGCTGCAGCGCCACGCGCCGCTGCCACGAATCGGGGGCCCAGTCGGCGGGGGCACGGAAGTTCGACATGGCGGGATTCATCGCGCGGTCCTGGATGGCAACCCGGGGCTTCACTTTGCCGGAGACCGGCGCCGTGCCGCCGCGATCGCCAGCACGGCCAGCGCGACGTACCACAGCAGGGTCCAGGCCGGCATCGGCAGGCCGAGGATCGGCTCGACCTTGGCGCATTCGCCCGAACCGGTGAAGACCAGCTTCAGCATCCTGGAGAACGGGAACGCGTCCAGCATGTAACCGAGGCCGGGACCGCAGGAAGGCACCTGGTCGGCCGGCAGGGTCTGCAGCCAGAGGTGGCGACCGGCGGTGACGATGCCACCCACCGCGCCGACCAGCACCAGCCCCGCATAGGCCCAGCGAACGTTGCCGCGCGGCGCGTGCAGGCCACCCAGCAGGAAGAACAGCGCCATGAACAGGAACGCGATGCGCTGGAAGACGCACAGCGGGCACGGTGTCATGCCCAGCCCGTATTCGGCGTACAAGGCAAAGCCGAGCAGGCCTGCGCAGAGCAGAAAGCCGACGAGGTAACTGACACGGTACGACCAGTGGAATGGATTCATGATGGATTGTTGCGTTGCGGAACCCGTGACATTACCGCTTCGCCGGGACGCTGTCAGCAGGCACAGGCCATCAGGCCGCAAGGTGCGGGGCGACAAGGCCCACAGACGCGAAAACCCGGCAGGTTACCCGGCCGGGTTTTCGTGTCTGGACGTCTGCACATCCGGGCGGACCGGTCGCGGCTCCCGCCTTATTCGGCGTCGACGGCCTCGACCTGCGGGCGACCGACCAGCTCGACGTACGCCATCGGCGCGTTGTCGCCGTCGCGGAAGCCGCACTTCAGGATGCGCAGGTAGCCGCCGGGGCGTTCCTTGTAGCGCGGGCCCAGCTCGACGAACAGCTTGCCCACCGCTTCCTTGTCGCGCAGGCGCGAGAAGGCGAGGCGGCGATTGGCCACGCCATCGGTCTTGGCCAGGGTGATCAGCGGCTCGGCCACGCGGCGAAGTTCCTTCGCCTTCGGCAGGGTGGTGCGGATCAGCTCGTGCTTGAACAGCGACGAAGCCATGTTCTTGAACATCGCCTCGCGGTGGCTGCTGGTCCGGTTGAACTTGCGTCCGGATTTCATGTGGCGCATGACGAAACTCTCTCTGGTCTGTTGTTATGAAAAACCGGCACCTGTGTCCGGCTTCCCGCGGTTGCCCGCTGTTCCAGGCCCTCTCAAAACGGGCTCTGGTGAGACGTGCGGCCATGAATGGCCGTCTGATGCTTTGGCGACCAGAGGTCGCTTGGAAGGCCAAACCGGCCTTCCATCGGGCAGTCAAGGCGACTGCTCCAAATTCGCAGCCCGGGGGCGGCGAGCCCGGCGGAACGGCCAGATGGCGTCCGCCGGTTCGTGACTGCGGCGGCGATCGGAAGATCGCCGCCGCAACAACATCAACCCAGCTGCATGCCGTGCGACAGGCCCGGCGGCGGCCAGTTCTCAAGTTTCATGCCGAGTGCGAGACCACGCCCGCCCAGCACGTCCTTGATTTCGGTCAGCGACTTCTTGCCAAGATTCGGCGTCTTCAGCAGCTCGACCTCGGTCTTCTGCACCAGGTCGCCGATGTAGTAGATGCTCTCGGCCTTCAGGCAGTTCGCCGAACGCACGGTGAGCTCCAGATCGTCGATCGGGCGCAGCAGCAGCGGATCGAAACCGCTCTTCTCCGCCTTGTCGGTGGCGCTCTCGCGACGCGAGAAGTCACCGAACACGGACAGCTGGTCGTTGATGATCTCGGCGGCCTTGCGCACAGCGTCCTCGGCGCCGATGGTGCCGTTGGTCTCGATGTCCAGCACCAGCTTGTCGAGGTTGGTGCGCTGCTCGACGCGAGCGGCGTCCACTTCGTAGGCCACGCGCAGCACCGGCGCGAACGACGCGTCCAGCTGCAGGCGACCGATCGGACGCGCTTCGTCGTCCGGATGCTGGCGCGCGCTGGCCGGCTGGTAGCCGACGCCGCGACGCACCTTCAGGCGCATGTTGAGCGCGATGTCCTTGGTCAGGTGGCAGATCACGTGCTCGGGGTTGATGATCTCCACCGAGTGGTCGACGACGATGTCGCCGGCCGTGACCACGCCCTTGCCCTTCTTGGACAGGGTCAGGGTGACCTCATCGCCACTGTGCTGACGGATCGCCACGTCCTTGAGGTTCAGCAGGACTTCGATCACGTCCTCCTGCAGGCCTTCCAGGGTGGTGTACTCGTGCAGCACGCCATCGATTTCGACCTCGACGATGGCGCTACCGGGGATCGAGGAGAGCAGCACGCGACGCAGCGCGTTGCCCAGGGTGTGGCCAAAGCCACGCTCGAGCGGCTCGACCACCACCTTGGCGCGGTTGGCCCCGAGCTGTTCGACGCTGAGGCCACGCGGCCGCAGCACACTAGTTGACGAAACTGCCATGCAGAGCTCCGGTAAAATTACTTCGAGTAAAGCTCGACGATCAGGGCTTCATTGATGTCGGACGGCAGATCACCGCGATCCGGCACCGACTTGAACGTGCCTTCAAACTTCTTGGCGTCGACTTCGACCCAGATCGGGCGCAGATCCATGGTGTCGAACACGGTCGCCGCTTCCTGCACGCGCAACTGGGTGCGTGCGCGCTCGGTCAGCGCGATAGCGTCGCCCGGGCGAACCTGGTACGAAGGAATGTTCACCTTCTTGCCGTTCACCAGGATCGCCTTGTGGGCGACCAGCTGGCGGGCCTGGGCGCGGGTGACCGCAAAGCCCATGCGATAGACGACGTTGTCCAGGCGGCTTTCAAGCAGGCGCAGCAGGTTCTCGCCGGTGTTGCCCTTGAGGGTCGACGCCTTGGCGTAGTAGTTGCTGAACTGGCGCTCGAGCACACCATAGATACGCTTGACCTTCTGCTTCTCACGCAGCTGCACGGCGTAGTCGGACATGCGCATGCGCTTGTTCGCGCCATGCTGGCCGGGCTTGTTTTCCAGCTTGCACTTGGAATCCAGCGCACGCGCCGGGCTCTTCAGGCTGAGATCTGCACCCTCACGACGGGCGAGCTTGCAGGTAGCTCCACGATAACGGGCCATGGGTATGCTCCTTAGACTCGACGCTTCTTGGGGGGACGGCAGCCGTTGTGCGGAATCGGCGTGACATCGATGATGTTGAGCACCTTGTAGCCCAACGCGTTCAGTGAACGCACGGCCGACTCGCGACCCGGGCCCGGGCCCTTGATGCGCACTTCGACCGTCTTTACGCCGTAGTCACCTGCAGCGCGGCCGGCTTTCTCGGCGGCTACCTGGGCAGCGAACGGGGTCGACTTGCGCGAACCGCGGAAACCCGCGCCGCCGGCGGTCGCCCACGACAGGGCATTGCCCTGGCGATCGGTGATGGTGACGATGGTGTTGTTGAAGGAGGCCTGCACGTGGGCCACGGCATCCGTGACAACGCGCTTGATCTTCTTCTTGGTTTTAACCGGCTTAGCCATAATTTTTGAGGCTCTTGGTAATCAGTGCAACCATGGATGGTCGCTTTTTGATCTTCGCGATCAGGGATGATCGCACTGGTTCAATTACTTCTTGATCGCGCGACGGGGACCCTTGCGGGTACGTGCGTTGGTGCGCGTGCGCTGACCGCGCACCGGCAGGCCACGACGATGGCGCAGGCCACGGTAGCAACCCAGATCCATCAGGCGCTTGATGGCCATGCCCACCTCGCGGCGAAGATCGCCTTCGACGGTATACTTGGCGATTTCGTGGCGGATCTTCTCCACCTCGCCTTCACTGAGGGACTTGATCTGGGTGGTGGGAACCACGCCAGCATCCACGCAGACCTTCCTGGCCCGGCTGCGGCCGATACCGTAAATGCTCTGCAGACCGACCCAGACATGCTTCTGGACCGGCAAATTGACACCCGCGATGCGCGCCATGATGTACTTTCTCCGATGCGTTTCTTGCGCGGTAAACGCGCAATTCTAACCTGAATTACCCTGACTGGAAAGCCCTGCGACACCAAGGTGTCGCCAGCTTCCGACTTCGACCAACTACTCTCGCCCCAGCAGCCACTAGTTGCGACGGAGATTGGCCTTCTTGAGCAGACTTTCGTACTGGTGACTGACCAGGTGCGCCTGTACCTGCGCCGTGAAGTCCATCACCACCACCACCACGATCAGCAGCGACGTGCCACCGAAATAGAACGGTACGTGCCAGGCGCTCTGCATGAACGACGGCACCAGACAGACCAGCACCAGGTACAGCGCACCGACACCGGTCAGACGCGTCATTACCGCATCGATGTAGCTGGCCGTGGCCTTGCCCGGGCGAATGCCTGGAATCAGCGCACCCGACCGCTTGAGGTTGTCCGCGGTCTCGTCGGCGTTGAACACGATCGCCGTGTAGAAGAACGCGAAACCGATCACCAATACCGAAAACACGGTTTCATACAACGGATTGCCCGGGCTCAGCGCCTGGGTCAGATCCTGCAGCCAGCGCGACTGCTGGCCAGTGCTGAACCAGCTCACCGCGGTCGCCGGGAACATCAGCAGACTGGAAGCGAAGATCGGCGGAATCACGCCCGACATGTTGATCTTCAGCGGCAGGTTGGAACTCTGGTTCATGTAGGCCTTCTGCCCACCAGAACGCCGCGCGTAGTTCACCGTGATGCGCCGCTGGGCGCGCTCCATGAACACCACGAAGGCAGTCACCAGCAGCGCCAGGCCAAACACCATCAGCAACTTGATCAGCGACAATTCACCGTTGCTGGCCATGCCCAGAGTGTGCACCACCGCCCCCGGCAGACCGGCGACGATACCGGCGAAGATCAGCAGCGAGATGCCGTTGCCGATGCCGCGCTCGGTCATCTGCTCGCCCAGCCACATCAGGAACATGGTGCCGGCGGTAAGCCCGACCACGGAGGAGAAGACGAAGCCGAAGCCCGGCGTATAGACCACCGGTGCACCACCGGCAGCCACCTGCCCCTGCAACGCCACCGCAATGCCGAACGACTGGAACGCCGCCAAAGCCACCGTGGCATAGCGCGTATACATCGTCATCTTGCGCTTGCCGGCCTCGCCTTCCTTGCGCAGGCTCTGCAGACTCGGCACCACCGCGCCCATCATCTGGAACACGATCGATGCCGAGATGTACGGGATCACGCCCAGCGCGAATACCGAGAAGCGCGCCAGCGCACCACCCGAGAACATGTTGAACATGTCCATCAGGCCGTTGCCGTTGACCAGGTTGGTCATCGCCTCCGGATTGACGCCCGGAACCGGAATGAACGAACCGAGCCGGAACACCACCAGCGCACCGATCACGAAGAAGATGCGTTGGCGAAGCTCCGTCAGCTTGCCGAGCTTGCCGAGTGCATTGCCCTTGGCTGCTGCCACCTGATTACTCCACGCTGCCGCCGGCAGCCTCGATGGCTGCCTTGGCGCCGGCGGTAGCCAGCAGACCGGACAACTTCACCGCGCGACCGATTTCACCCTTGAGGACAACCTTGACCTTCTTCGCGCGGCTGTTGATCAGGCCAGCCTGATGCAGCGCCACGACGTCGATCACGTCACCCTTGAGCTGGGCCAGCTGATACAGGAACACTTCCTGGCTCTCGGCCTGCTTCTTCGAGCGGAAACCGATCTTCGGCATCCGGCGATTCAGCGGCATCTGGCCGCCCTCGAAGCCGTACTTGTGGGTACCACCCGCGCGGGCATGCTGACCTTTGTGGCCGCGACCGGCAGTCTTGCCCATGCCCGAACCGATACCGCGACCGACGCGTAGACGCGTCTTGTGCGAACCGGCGGCCGGCTTGATGTCATTCAGACGCATGATGCTTACTCCTCGACCCGGACCAGGTAATAGACCGTGTTGATCAGGCCACGCACCTGCGGGCTGTCCTTCAGTTCACGGACGTCGTTGATCTTGCCCAGACCCAGCGCCTTGACACTGAGACGGTGACGCGCCTGCACGCCACGCAGGCCTTTGACCAGGCGCACGCGCACGGTCTTGTCGGCGGATTGCTGAGACTTAGCCATTGCCGAGCACCTCATCCAGGGTCTTGCCACGCTTGGCGGCGATCTTCTTGGGCGAGGCAACTGCCTGCAGGCCCTTGATGGTCGCGCGCACCAGGTTGATCGGGTTGCGCGAGCCGACCGCCTTGGCCAGCACGTTCTTCACGCCAACCACTTCCAGCACGGCACGCATGGCGCCGCCGGCAATCACGCCGGTACCCTCGGAAGCCGGCTGCATGTAGACGCGCGCCGCACCGTGGTTGGCCTTAATGGCGTACCACAGGGTGCCGTTGTTCAGCTCGATGTTCACCATCTGGCGGCGGGCACGCTCCATGGCCTTGGAGATGGCCACCGGCACTTCACGCGCCTTGCCATAGCCGAAGCCGACCTTGCCCTCGCCGTCACCGACCACGGTCAGCGCGGTGAAGCTCATCTGGCGGCCACCCTTGACGGTCTTGGCCACGCGGTTGACGGCGATCAGCTTCTCGAGCAAGCCGTCCGAATTTTCGCGATCGTTAGAAGACATGTTCTTTTCCATGTGCCCGGCAAGACCGGGACTTTTACTTGCGGCTGAGCCGCTTGGAGTTGTAGGTGACGCGACGGAAATCAGGACGATGTCCCGACCCGGTGTTACTTAGAATTTCAGGCCCGCTTCGCGTGCAGCATCGGCCAGCGCCTTGATGCGACCGTGATAGCGGAAGCCGGAACGATCGAATGCAACGGCTTCGATACCCGCCGCCATCGCGCGCTCGGCGACTGCCTTGCCCACAGCCGCCGCAGCGGTCAGGTTCTTGGTGCCCTTGAGGCCCTCGGCGACCGACTTCTGCACGGTGGAGGCAGCTGCCACCACATTTAGGCCGGAGGCATCGAACACCTGCGCGTAGATGTGCTGACCGGTGCGATGCACCGACAGACGCGCCACGGCCAGCTTGCGGATGTGGCTGCGGGTGGACTTGGCGCGGCGCAGGCGATTTTCGTTCTTGTTCATCATGATGTCTCCAGAAAGCGGATTGGCTGGTATGAGCGGCTCTTTTGAAGAGTCCGGCCATGGATGGCCGGTCTTCGCGGAGGGACCCGCATCAAGCCTTCTTGGCTTCCTTCAAGGTGATCTTCTCGCCGGCATAACGCACGCCCTTGCCCTTGTAGGGCTCCGGCGGACGGAAGCCGCGAATCTTGGCTGCAACCTGGCCCACCGCCTGCTTGTCCGCGCCCTTGATCAGGATCTCGGTCTGCGACGGGGTTTCGATGCTGATGCCTTCCGGCGCATCGAACACCACCGGGTGGGAGAAACCCAGGCTCAAGTTCAGCGACTTGCCCTGCATCGAGGCGCGGTAACCGACGCCGACCAGCTCGAGCTTGCGCTCGTAACCGCCGAATACACCGGTGACCATGTTGGACAGCAGCGCGCGGGCGGTACCGCCGAACTTGTCGTCGGCGCCGTCGACGAGACTGACGTTCGCCACGCCATTGTCCACGGCGATGCTGACACCCGGCAGGTGATGCACGGACAGCGTACCCTTCGGGCCCTTCACGGAGATACCGTCGTTACCGACCGTCAGCTCGACACCCTTGGGCAGGGAAATGGGTTGTTTGGCAACACGTGACATCGACAGACTCCTTATGCCACTTGGCCGATGACTTCGCCGCCCAGACCCTTGGCGCGGGCCTGCGCGTCGGTCAGCAGACCGGCGGAAGTCGAAATGATCGAGATACCCAGGCCACCCAGGATCTTCGGCAGCTCGTCCTTGCCGCGATAGACGCGCAGGCCGGAGCGGCTGACACGGGAAATGCGCTCGATGGCCGGCTGGCCCTCGAAATACTTGAGCTTGATCTCGAGCACCGGCTTGCCTTCCTCGGCGGAAGTCTTGGCGTCGAGGATGTAGCCCTCGTTCTTGAGAAGGTTGGCGATCGCCAACTTCAGTTTCGACGACGGCATACGCACGGTCGGCTTGCCCATGGCCTGGGCATTGCGGACGCGCGTGAACAGATCGGCGATGGGATCAGTCATGCTCATGAAAACATCCTTCAGAGTGCACCGATATCCGATAAAACCGGAAATCAATCAGATTGTGAGCTGCCATGGACAGCAGCCTGCCTTGCGCAGACCGCTGACTATATCAGCAATTTCAGGTTTTAGCGAATTTCGATGCGATAAGTCGCATCAGCGGCTGCCTGGCGGCAGCTCGGTGAGTCGCTCGCGGCACATGCGTGCCTCGAAACAACTCCGGCTTGGGTAATTACCAGCTTGCCTTGCGCAGACCCGGCACGTCGCCGCGCATGGTCGCTTCACGCAGCTTGTTGCGACCCAGGCCGAACTTGGCGTAGACGGCACGCGGGCGACCGGTCAACGCGCAGCGGGTGCGCTGGCGCACCGGGCTGGCATCGCGCGGCAACTTCTGCAGTTTGGACTGGGCGGCCATCTTCTCCTCGTAGGAGGCGCTGGGGCTCAGCACGATCGCCTTCAGCTCGGCACGCCTGGTGGCGAACTTCTGGACGAGTTTGGTCCGCTTGATGTCGCGGTTGACCATCGAGGTCTTTGCCATGGGTATCTCTCGCGTCTATCAGTTGCGGAACGGGAAGCTGAACGCGGCCAGCAGGGCCTTCGCTTCTTCGTCGGTCTTGGCGGTGGTGGTGATGGAGATATCCATGCCACGCAACGCATCGACCTGGTCGAAGTCGATCTCAGGGAAAATGATCTGTTCCTTGATACCGAAGTTGTAGTTGCCACGGCCGTCGAAGGCCTTGCCCGAAACACCGCGGAAGTCGCGCACGCGCGGCAGCGAGATGTTGATCAGGCGATCGAGGAACTCGAACATCTGTGCACGGCGCAGGGTGACCTTGCAGCCGATCGGCCAGCCGTCGCGGATCTTGAACGAGGCCACGGAGACGCGGGCCTTGGTCGTGATCGGCTTCTGGCCGGAGATCTTGGCCATGTCGGCCACGGCGTTCTCGAGCACCTTTTTGTTGCCCGCAGCTTCACCCACGCCCATGTTCAGCGTGATCTTGGTGATGCGGGGAACCTGCATCACGTTCTGGTAGCCGAACTGCTCGGTGAGCTTCGGCACTACCTGCTCTTTGTAGAAATTTTCAAGGCGGGTCATGATCGTGATTCCTTACGCGTCCACGACCTCGCCAGTCGAACGGAACACGCGGACCTTGCGCCCATCAGCGAGCGTTTTGGTGCCGACGCGTTCACCCTTGTTCGTGGCGGGGTTGAACAGCTGCACATTGGAGAGATGGATCGAGGCTTCACGCTCGACGATGCCGCCAGCCTGGTTGGCCTGGGGGTTCGGCTTGGTGTGGCGCTTGACCAGATTCACGTTGGAGACGAACACGCGCTCGCCTGCAACACGCAGCACATCGCCGCGCTGACCCTTGTTCTTGCCGGTGATCACGAGGACCTGATCACCCTTGCGGATACGGTTCATTGTCTTGACTCCGCTCAGAGCACTTCGGGCGCAAGCGAGACGATCTTCATGAACTTCTCGCTGCGCAGCTCGCGGGTAACCGGCCCGAAAATACGGGTGCCGATCGGCTCGAGCTTGTTGTTGAGGAGCACCGCTGCATTGCCGTCGAAACGGATCAGCGAGCCATCGGGACGACGCACACCCTTGGCGGTACGTACCACCACGGCGTTGTAAACCTCGCCCTTCTTCACCTTGCCGCGGGGAATCGCATCCTTCACGGTGACCTTGATCACGTCACCGATCGCGGCGTAACGGCGCTTGGAGCCGCCGAGCACCTTGATGCACATCAGTTCCTTCGCGCCGCTGTTGTCTGCTGCGGAAAGCGTGCTTTGCATCTGGATCATGTCTGCACCCTCCCTTAGACGTTGGCGCGCGTGATGATTTCAACCACGCGGTGATGTTTGGTCTTGGACAACGGACGGCACTCCGCGATACGCACGAGGTCGCCCTCGTTGGCACCCAGGTCGTCCTGCGCATGCAGCTTGGTCGACCGGCGGATGATCTTGCCGAGCAGCCAGTGCTGCTCCTGGCGCTCGACCAGGACGGTGACCGTCTTGTCCATCTTGTTGCTGGTGACGCGGCCCTCGAGGGTGCGCGTCTGCTTCTTGTTGTCGCTCATGTCGGCCGTCCCTTACTTCTTGCCGCCGAGCACGAACTTCGTGCGGGCGATGTCACGCCGAACGCGGCGGAGCTGGTGCGGCTGAGTGAGCTGGCCGGAACCCTTTTGCATGCGCAGGTTGAACTGCTCCTTGCGCAGGTCCAGCAGGTGCTGCTGCAGCTCTTCGGCCGACTGGTTGTTGATATCTTTGCTGGCCATCACATCACCGCCCGGGTCACGAACTGGGTCTGCACCGAGAGCTTGGCGGCGGCCAGGCGGAACGCCTCGCGCGCCGTCGGCTCGTCGACGCCCTCGATTTCATAGAGCATGCGGCCGGGCTGGATCGGAGCGACCCAGAACTCGACGCCGCCCTTGCCCGCGCCCATGCGGACTTCGATCGGCTTCTTGGTGATCGGCTTGTCCGGGAACACGCGGATCCACAACTTGCCGCCACGCTTGACGAAGCGGGTGATGCAACGACGGGCCGCCTCGATCTGGCGCGCGGTGAGCGCACCATGCGTGGTCGCCTTCAGGCCGTACTCGCCAAAGCTGACGAGGTTGGAGCACTGGGCCAGGCCATCGTTACGGCCCTTGAACTGCTTGCGGTACTTGGTTCGCTTGGGTTGCAACATGGCAACTCTCCTTACTTCGCCGACCGCTCGCGACGGCCTTCGCCATCACGACGCGGTTCACGATCACGACGGCCTTCGCCACCCTCGCGGCGCGACGGCGCCGGCGACTCGTCCTTCGACTCCTGGCCAATCTGGGTCAGGTCGAAGATCTCGCCCTTGTTGACCCACACCTTGATGCCGATGATGCCGTAGGTGGTGCTCGCCTCGGCAAAACCGTAGTCGATGTCGGCACGCAGCGTGTGCAGCGGCACGCGACCTTCGCGGGCCCACTCGGAACGGGCGATCTCGGCGCCGTTCAGGCGGCCGGACACGTTGATCTTGATGCCCAGCGCGCCCAGGCGCATCGCGTTGCCGACCGAGCGCTTCATCGCGCGACGGAACATGATGCGGCGCTCCAGCTGCTGCGCGATCGACTCGGCCACCAGCTGCGCGTCAATCTCCGGCTTGCGCACTTCGTTGACGTTGATGTGCGTCGGGACGCCCATCATGTCGCTGACTTCCTTGCGCAGCTTCTCGATATCCTCGCCCTTCTTGCCGATCACCACGCCCGGGCGGGCAGTGTGGATCGTCACGCGCGCGGTCTTGGCCGGGCGCTCGATCTGGATCTTCGAGATGCCGGCGGCAGCCAGCTTCTTCTTCAGCATGTCGCGGACCTTGATATCGGCCACGAGATACTTGGCGTAATCGCCCTTGTTGGCGAACCACTTCGAGTTCCAGTCCTTGGCAATGCCGAGGCGGATACCGGTGGGATGAACTTTATGACCCATCGTCTATGTCCCCGGTCAGTTACCAACAACCACAGTGATGTGGCTGGTGCGCTTGAGAATGCGCGAACCGCGGCCTTTGGCGCGGGCATACATGCGCTTCATCGCCGGACCTTCGTCGACGAAGATGCTGGCCACCTTCAGCTCGTCGACATCCGCGCCGAGATTGTTCTCGGCGTTGGCGACGGCCGACAGCAGCACCTTGCGGACAAGGTGCGCGGCCTTCTTGTTGGTGTAGGTGAGCACGTCGCTGGCCCGGCCCACGGGAAGACCGCGGACCAGATCAGCCACCAGGCGTGCCTTTTGCGCCGAGATGCGGGCGCCGCGCAGGATCGCTTTGGCTTCAGTGCTCATCACTTGCCCTTCTTGTCGCCGACATGGCCTTTGAACGTACGGGTCACCGCGAACTCGCCGAGCTTGTGCCCGACCATGTTCTCGTTGATCAGGACGGGCACGTGCTGGCGGCCGTTGTGGATGGCGATGGTCAAGCCGACCATTTCCGGCAGGATCATCGAGCGGCGCGACCAGGTCTTGATCGGGCGCTTGTTGTTGGCGGAAACCGCAGCTTCCACCTTCTTCGCGAGGTGAAGGTCGACGAACGGACCTTTCTTCAGAGAACGCGGCATGTCGGCTTCCTGTTACTTGGTACGACGACGCACGATGAACTGCTGCGTGCGCTTGTTGTTACGGGTCTTGTAACCCTTGGCCGGCGTGCCCCACGGGCTGACCGGATGACGACCGCCAGAAGTCTTGCCTTCACCACCACCGTGCGGGTGGTCGACCGGGTTCATCACCACGCCGCGAACGGTCGGGCGAATGCCTACCCAGCGCTTGGCGCCGGCCTTGCCCAGCTTCTTCAGGCTGTGCTCGCCGTTGCCGACTTCGCCGATGGTGGCGCGGCAATCGACCGAGACGCGGCGCATCTCGCCGGAGCGCAGACGCAGCGTGGCGTAACCGGACTCGCGGGCGACCAGCTGCACCGAGGCACCAGCGCTGCGGGCGATCTGCGCGCCCTTGCCGGGGCGCAGCTCGATGCAATGGATCGTGCTGCCCATCGGAATGTTGCGCAGCTGCAGGCAGTTGCCGGCCTTGATCGGCGCATCGCGGCCGGATACCAGACGATCGTCCACCTGCACGCCCTTCGGCGCGATGATGTAACGACGCTCACCGTCGGCGT
The DNA here is from genome assembly GCF_030291135.1 of Rhodanobacter thiooxydans. Taxonomy (NCBI): domain Bacteria; kingdom Pseudomonadati; phylum Pseudomonadota; class Gammaproteobacteria; order Lysobacterales; family Rhodanobacteraceae; genus Rhodanobacter; species Rhodanobacter thiooxydans. Next base: position 2,448,240 of record NZ_CP127409.1, read on the forward strand.
AGCACAGCAGCGCGATGTGCGCAGTGCGGTTCGGATCGTATTCGATGCGCTCGACGCGGGCGGCAATGCCTTCCTTGTCGCGCTTGAAATCGATGATGCGGTAATGCTGCTTGTGACCGCCACCGCGATGACGCACGGTGATGCGACCGTGGTGATTGCGACCACCGGTACGGGACTGCGACTCGGTCAACGCCGCGTACGGCGCGCCCTTGTACAGGCCTTCCGTCTTGACGCTGACTGCGTCGCGACGACCCGGCGAGGTCGGCTTGTGGTTGATTAGTGCCATCTCTCAGAACTCCTGGCTCAGGCCTTGGCGGACACGTCGATGGTCTGACCATCGGCGAGGCGCACATAGGCCTTGCGCTTGCCCTGGCGGCTGCCAGCGCGTTGACGGAAGGCTTTGACCTTGCCTTTGGTGTTGACGAGGTTCACCTGTTCGACCTTGACGTCGAACAGCTTCTCCACGGCAGCGCGGACATCGGCCTTGGTCGCTGCAGGGGCGACCACGAATACATACTGGTTATGCTCGGCCAAGCGCGCCGATTTCTCGGAGATGTGCGGTGCGCGCAGCGTGTCGAGAATGCGTTCGTTGTTCATGCCAGCCACTCCTCGACCTTCTTCACGGCGTCAACCGTCATCACCACATGGTCGGAACCGACCAGGCTGACCGGGTTCAGCGCCATCACGTCCAGCACATGGATATACGGGATGTTGCGGGCAGCCAGGAACACCGCCTCGGAGGCGTCTTCCGACACCAGCAGCACGCGACCGGAAACGTCCAGCTCGGCCAGCTTGGCCACCATCGCGGAGGTCTTCGGCGACTCGATGCCGAAGCTCTCGACCACCTTCAGGCGGCCCTGGCGGGCCAGCTCGGAGAAGATCGAGCGGATCGCGACGCGGTATGCCTTGCGGTTGACCTTCTGCTCGTAGCTGCGCGGCTTGGCGGCAAACGTGACACCACCGCCGACGAAGATCGGCGCACGGTAGTCACCGTGACGGGCGCCACCACCCTTCTGCTTCTTGAACTTCTTGGTGGTGCCGGACATCTCGCCACGCGACAGCTGCGCCTTGGTACCGGCGCGACCGGCCGCCTGGTAGGCAACCACAACCTGATGAACCAGGGCCTTCTTGTACTCGCCGCCGAACACTTCGTCCGACACGCTGAGCGGCTTGGCGCCAATGACATTCAATTCCATGGCGACTCTCCTCAACCCTTGGTCGTCGGGCGGATGATGACGTCGCCACCGGTTGCACCCGGCACCGCGCCCTTCACCGCAATCAGGTGACGCTCGGCGTCGACCTTGACCACTTCCAGCCCTTGCGCCGAACGGCGCACGGCACCCATGTGACCGGCCATCTTCTTGCCCGGAAACACGCGACCCGGCGTCTGGCGCTGACCGATGGAGCCCGGTGCGCGATGCGACAGCGAGTTACCGTGGGTGGCGTCACCCATCTTGAAGTTCCAGCGCTTGATGGTGCCCTGGAAGCCCTTGCCCTTGGACACGCCGGCGACATCGACGATCTGGCCGACGGAGAACACGTCGTCTGCCTTGATCTCGGCGCCCACTTCGTACTTGCCGAGATCCTCGGCAGCCACGCGGAATTCCCACAGACCACGACCCGGCTCAACCTTGGCCTTCGCGTAGTGGCCCTTCAGCGGCTGCGTCAGCAGATTCGCGCGCTTGCTGCCCGCGGAAACCTGGACGGCGCTGTAGCCATCATTATCATCCGTCTTCACCTGGGTCACGCGGTTCGGCGTCGCTTCAATCAGCGTCACCGGAATCGAGCGGCCATCTTCAGTGAAGAGTCGGCTCATGCCGCATTTGCGGCCAACCAATCCGATACTCATCTTCGTATCCTGTCTGTCGCTCAACCGAGCTTGATCTGAACATCGACGCCAGCGGCGAGATCAAGCTTCATGAGCGCGTCCACGGTCTTGTCGTTCGGGTCGACGATATCGAGCACACGCTTGTGGGTACGGGTCTCGTACTGGTCGCGTGCATCCTTGTCGACGTGCGGCGACGTCAGAATGGTGTAACGCTCGATCTTGGTCGGAAGCGGAATCGGGCCGAGTACCGTGGCACCCGTGCGCTTTGCCGTCTCGACGATCTCGCTGGCAGAGCGGTCGATCAGTCGATGATCGTACGCTTTCAGCCGAATCCGAATCTTCTGGTTCGCCATAACCGTGTCCTGTTGTCTAAAGAACGTCATGTGAAACGAAGCGGCTTCTCACCGCCCCGCACTACCTTTTGCCACTGCATCGGCGCCGCGCGGTGAACTGCGTGACCCCTCTGAAAAACGCCAGGCGAGCAACGGTACGCTCGCCTGGCACAATCCGGAATCTCGCGCAAAACGACGTGTCGACAGGGCTTGCCCTGTGATCACGTCAACTTGCGAGGGCCTATCCTCGGCCAGCGAACTCGAAGCACATCCTGCGCCTCATTTCGCGGTAGGTCGGCCAAAACATGTCTGGCCGACGAGTGAGCTGCCAAGTGTACCGACAAAACTTCAATTAGTGAAGGGGGTATAAACGCACCCTGCCAAACCGTTTCGTTCAGCAGAGCCGTCCCTGGCCCGACCCGACGTTGACCGGTGCGGCAGCACTCGGTTCAACGGCGGGAATTATTGCGGCACGAAGTGCCGCAATAACCTTTTACTTGATGACCTTGGCCACTACGCCGGCGCCGACGGTGCGGCCGCCTTCGCGAATGGCGAAACGCAGGCCTTCGTCCATCGCGATCGGGTGGATCAGGCTCACCACCATCTTCACGTTGTCGCCCGGCATCACCATTTCCACGCCTTCCGGCAGCTGGCAGGCGCCGGTCACGTCGGTCGTGCGGAAATAGAACTGCGGACGGTAACCCTTGAAGAACGGCGTATGACGGCCACCCTCGTCCTTCGACAGCACGTAGACTTCGGCTTCGAAATCGGTGTGCGGGGTGATCGTGCCCGGCTTGGCCAGCACCTGGCCACGCTCCACGTCGTCACGCTTCAGGCCGCGCAGCAGCAGACCGGCATTGTCGCCCGCCTGACCCTGGTCCAGCAGCTTGCGGAACATTTCCACGCCGGTCACGGTCGTCTTCTGCGTGTCGCGGATGCCGACCACTTCGATTTCGTCACCGACCTTGATGATTCCGCGCTCGATACGACCGGTCACCACGGTACCGCGGCCCGAGATCGAGAACACGTCTTCCACCGGCATCAGGAACGGCTTGTCGATCGCACGTACCGGCTCCGGGATGTAGCTGTCCAGCGCGTCCACCAGCTTGATGATCGCCGGCACGCCGATCTCGCTCTGATCACCTTCCAGCGCCTTCAGCGCCGAACCGTGGATGATCGGCGTGTCGTCGCCCGGGAAGTCGTACTTGCTGAGCAACTCGCGCACTTCCATCTCGACCAGCTCGAGCAGCTCGGCGTCGTCGACCATGTCCGCCTTGTTCAGGAACACCACGATGTACGGCACGCCGACCTGACGGCTCAGCAGGATGTGCTCGCGCGTCTGCGGCATCGGGCCATCGGCGGCCGAGCACACCAGGATCGCGCCGTCCATCTGCGCCGCACCGGTGATCATGTTCTTCACGTAGTCGGCATGGCCCGGGCAGTCCACGTGCGCGTAGTGGCGGATCGGCGACTCGTATTCCACGTGCGCCGTCGAGATCGTGATGCCGCGCGCCTTCTCTTCCGGCGCCGCGTCGATCGCGCTGTAATCCTTGAACTCGCCACCGAAGCGCTCCGCGCCGACCTTCGTCAGCGCTGCCGTCAGCGTCGTCTTGCCGTGATCCACGTGACCAATCGTGCCGACGTTGACATGCGGCTTGGTGCGTTCGAATTTACCCTTTGCCATGACCCTGACCTCTAGAAAGAACTTGGTTAATTAGTGCGGCCATGAAAGGCCGCTTTTTGATCTACGCGATCCAGGAACCGATCGCACTAATTAAGCGTGGAAAAGCTGGCCCTGTCAGGCCTTCTTCATGACCTGCTCGGCGATGTTGTTCGGCGCCTCGGCGTAATGGTCGAATTCCATCGTGAAGGTGGCACGCCCCTGGGTCAGCGAGCGAATCGTGGTCGCATAGCCGAACATCTCGCCCAGCGGAACCATCGCGTCGATGGTCTTGCCCGACGGCGTGTCGTCCTGGCCCTGGAGCAGGCCGCGACGACGACTCATGTCACCCATCACGTCACCCACATACTCTTCCGGGGTCACGACCTCGACCTTCATGATCGGCTCAAGCAGCACCGGGCTCGCCTTCGCGAAGCCTTGCTTGAACGCCATCGAGGCGGCCAGCTTGAACGCCATTTCCGACGAGTCGACGTCGTGGTACGAACCGAACACGAGTTTGACCTTTACGCCCACCACCGGGAAGCCGGCCAGCGGACCACTGGTGATGGTCTCGCGCAGGCCCTTTTCGACCGACGGGATGAATTCCTTCGGAATCACGCCACCGGTGATGTCGTTGATGAAGAGGAAGTCGTCCTTCACGGCCGGGTTCTTGCGATCCTCTTCCGTCATCGGCGACAGCTCGATCACGACGTGACCGTACTGACCCTTGCCGCCCGACTGCTTGGCGTGCTTGTAGTCCGACTTGACGTCCGACGAACGGATCGTCTCGCGGTAGGCCACCTGCGGCTTGCCGACGTTCGCCTCGACGTTGAACTCGCGACGCATGCGATCGACCAGGATGTCCAGGTGCAGCTCGCCCATGCCCGAGATGATGGTCTGGCCCGACTCTTCGTCCGTGCGCACGCGGAACGACGGATCCTCCGCGGCCAGACGGCCGAGGGCGATGCCCATCTTTTCCTGGTCCGACTTGGTTTTCGGCTCGACCGCCATCGAGATCACCGGCTCCGGGAACGTCATGCGCTCCAGGGTGATGACGTGATCCTGCGCGCACAGCGTGTCGCCGGTCGTCACGTCCTTCAGGCCGACCGCGGCGGCGATGTCACCGGCACGGACTTCCTTCAGTTCCTGACGCTCGTTCGCGTGCATCTGCAGGATGCGGCCAATGCGCTCCTTCTTGCTCTTGACCGGGTTGTACACGGCGTCGCCGGAGTTCAACGTGCCCGAGTAGACACGGAAGAACGTCAGCGAGCCGACGAACGGGTCGGTCATGATCTTGAACGCGAGCGCGGAGAACGGCGCGGCATCGTCGGCCTTGCGCGTGGCGTCGTGATCGTTCTCGTCGATGCCGGCGACCGGCGGGCGATCGGCGGGCGACGGCAGCAGCTGGACCACCGCGTCGAGCATCGCCTGGACGCCCTTGTTCTTGAACGCGGTGCCGCAGAATACCGGGATGATCTCGTTCGCCAGCGTGCGCTGACGTAGGCCGGCGATGATCTCACCCTCGCTGAGGTCGCCGCCCTCGAGGTACTTGTTCATCAGCTCTTCGGTGGCCTCGGCGGCCGACTCCACCATGAAGCTGTGCGCTTCTGCAGCCTTGTCGGCCAGATTCGCAGGAATGTCCTGGTACTCGAACTTCATGCCCTGGGATTCCATGTCCCAGGTGATCGCCTTCATCTTGAGCAGGTCGACCACGCCCTCAAAGTTGTCTTCGGCGCCGATCGGCACCTGCATCGGCACCGGATGAGCGCCAAGACGAGCCTTCAGCTGGTCGACCACCTTGTCGAAGTTGGCACCGGTGCGATCCATCTTGTTGACGAATGCAAGACGCGGAACCTTGTACTTGTTGGCCTGGCGCCATACGGTCTCGGATTGCGGCTGCACGCCACCGACCGCACACAGCACGAATACCGCGCCGTCGAGCACGCGCAGCGAACGCTCCACCTCGATGGTGAAGTCAACGTGTCCCGGGGTATCGATGATGTTGAAGCGATGCTGCGGCATGGAGCGATCCATGCCGCTCCAGAACGCCGTCGTTGCTGCCGACGTGATGGTGATGCCGCGCTCCTGCTCCTGCTCCATCCAGTCCATCGTGGCCGCACCGTCGTGCACCTCGCCAATCTTGTGGCTGACGCCGGTGTAAAACAGGATGCGCTCCGTGGTGGTGGTCTTGCCGGCATCGATGTGAGCCATGATGCCGAAGTTGCGATAGCGCTCGATGGGAGTGGTGCGTGCCATGGTGTTTACCTGTGCCGGGCTGCCTGCCCTGGATTCACGCAGCCGTCCGGGCTGCTGCATTTATGAAAAGTCCGGCATGGGTGCCGGGTTCTTCTTTGCCGCCTGGACGGCGGCATGAATACTGCTGGTTTGTTCTTCGCCGTCAGGAACGACGACAAAGACAAAAACCATTACCAGCGGTAGTGCGAGAAGGCCTTGTTGGCTTCCGCCATGCGATGCGTCTCTTCGCGCTTCTTGGCGGCGCCACCGCGGCTCTCGGAAGCCTCCAGCAACTCGGCGGCCAGCTTGCGCGGCATCGAGGTCTCGCCACGCTTGCGGGCAGCGTCGATGACCCAGCGCATCGCCAGCGCCATGCGGCGACCCGGACGCACTTCGACCGGCACCTGATAGGTGGCGCCACCGACGCGGCGGGATTTCACCTCGACTGCCGGAGCGATGTTGTTGAGTGCCTTCTCGACCAAGGCCACCGGCTCGGCATTCTTCTCGCCAATGTGCTGCAGCGCACCGTAGACGATGCTCTCGGCGACCGACTTCTTGCCGCTCTTCATCACCATGTTGATGAAGCGGGCGATCAGCTGGCTGCCATGCTTGGGATCCGGCAGGACCAGACGGGCGGGATGTGAACCTTTACGCGACATGTTTTTCGTCCGTTATTTTTGCGGGCATTCCTGCCCGTCGGAAAAACGGCCACCCTGGCCGCACTCTTCAATTGAGATTACTTTTTCGGGCGCTTGGCGCCGTACTTCGAGCGCGACTGGCGACGCTTGGTAACGCCGGCGCAGTCGAGGCTGCCGCGCACCGTGTGGTAACGCACGCCGGGCAGATCCTTGACGCGGCCACCGCGGATCAGCACCACCGAGTGCTCCTGCAGATTGTGCCCTTCGCCACCGATATAGCTGATGACCTCGAAGCCATTGGTCAGGCGCACCTTGGCCACCTTGCGCAGGGCCGAGTTCGGCTTCTTCGGGGTGGTCGTGTAGACGCGCGTGCAGACGCCACGACGCTGCGGGCTGCTCTGCAGGGCGGGCGACCCACTCTTGTAGGTCTTGGGGCTGCGGTTTTTGCGCACCAACTGGTTGACTGTCGTCATGCGAAGCTGTTCCTGAAAACCTGATTCTAAAAACATTAAAGGCAGCCCGAATAAGCTCGGTCTGCCAAGAAGCGGGAATTTAACATGAGCAGCCCGCCATAGGCAAGCCAACGCTCAGCCGTCCTGGACCCGAACACGAGATGCATCCCTGCACCTCATTTCGTATGTCAGCGAGCAATGCCCCGAACGGGTTTACTCGACACCGTTTTCACTACCGGCCGGAGCCTCGGCAAACGAGGCTGCAGGCGTGGAACCGGAAAGAGTCTCCAGTTCCGTGGCGGTCAAACCACCCTGGCGACGACGCGATGCGTGGTACGCCAGACCCGTGCCTGCCGGAATAAGACGGCCGACAATAACATTTTCCTTCAGGCCACGCAAGCTGTCACGCGTTCCGCGAACTGCCGCCTCGGTGAGGACGCGGGTGGTTTCCTGGAACGAGGCCGCCGAGATGAACGACTCAGTCGCCAGCGACGCCTTGGTGATGCCCAGCAGCACCGACTGGTATTCCGCCGGACGTTCGCCCTTGGCCAGCGCACGCTCGTTCTCGCCGTTGATCCGCACGCGCTCGACCTGCTCACCGCGCAGATAATGGCTTTCGCCCGGCTCGACGATCTCGACCTTGCGCAGCATCTGGCGAATGATCGCCTCGATGTGCTTGTCGTTGATCTTCACGCCCTGCAGGCGATACACGTCCTGGATTTCCTTGACCAGGTACGTGGCCAGCGGCTCCACACCGAGCAGGCGCAGGATGTCATGCGGACTCGGCTCGCCGTCGACGACGGTTTCGCCCTTCTCCACGTGCTCGCCCTCGAACACGATGACCTGACGCCACTTCGGAATCAGCTCCTCGTGCTCGTTGCCGTCGACGTCCTTGATGATCAGACGCTGCTTGCCCTTGGTGTCCTTGCCGAAGCTGATGATGCCTGAGCGCTCGGCGAGGATCGCCGGTTCCTTCGGCTTGCGTGCCTCGAACAGGTCGGCCACGCGCGGCAGACCACCGGTGATGTCGCGGGTCTTGGAGGTTTCCTGCGGGATACGCGCGACCACGTCGCCCACGCCCACTTCGGCACCGTTCTGGATCGACACGATCGCACCGGCCGGCAGGAAGTACTGCGCGGCGATGTCGGTACCCGGCAGCTTGAGCTCACGGCCCTTGGCGTCTTCCAGGCGCACGATCGGACGCAGGTCCTTCGCCTGCGCACCGCGACGCTTCGGATCAGTGACCACGGCCGACTCCAGGCCGGTCAGCTCGTCGGTCTGGCTCTGCACGGTGACGCCATCGAGGAAATCGATGAAGCGCACCACGCCGGCCACCTCGGTGACGATCGGATGGGTATGCGGATCCCAGTTCGCCACGGTCTGGCCCGGCTTGACTGGCGCGCCGTCCTTGACCGCGATGACGGCGCCGTAGGGAACCTTGTAGCGCTCGCGCTCGCGACCGCTGGAGTCGATCACGCTCAGCTCGCCCGAACGCGACACCGCGACCAGGTGGCCCTGCTTGTGCTGCACTGATTTCAGGTTGTTGAACTTCAGCGAGCCGGTGGTCTTCACCGTCACGTTGTCCACCGCTGCCGCACGCGAAGCCGCGCCGCCGATGTGGAACGTACGCATGGTCAGCTGGGTGCCCGGCTCACCGATCGACTGCGCGGCGACCACACCGACGGCCTCGCCCATGTTGACCAGGTGGCCACGGGCCAGATCGCGGCCGTAGCACAGCTTGCACACACCGTGAACGGCCTCGCAGGTGATCGGCGAACGCACCTTGATGATCTGCACGCCGGCCTTGTCGAGCTTCTCGACCAGCGCCTCGTTGAGCAGGGTGTCGCGGGTAACGATCGGCCGGTCGTCATCGCCGGGGGCGTAGACGTCCTCGACCACCACGCGGCCCAGCACGCGTTCGCGCAACGGCTCGACCACGTCGCCGCCTTCGACGATCGGCTGCATGGTGACGCCGTCCTCGGTGCCGCAGTCGTCCATGGTGATGACCACGTCCTGCGCCACGTCGACCAGGCGGCGGGTCAGGTAGCCGGAGTTGGCGGTCTTCAACGCGGTATCCGCCAGGCCCTTGCGGGCGCCGTGGGTCGAGTTGAAGTACTGCAGCACGTTCAGGCCTTCACGGAAGTTGGCCTTGATCGGCGTCTCGATGATCGAGCCGTCCGGACGTGCCATCAGGCCACGCATGCCGGCCAGCTGGCGAATCTGCGCCACCGAGCCGCGCGCGCCGGAGTCGGCCATGATGTACAGCGAGTTCATCGACTTCTGGCTGACCGTCTTGCCTTCGGCGTCGACCACCTTCTCGGTGCCGATGCCGTCGATCATCGCCTTGGCCACCTGCTCGCTGGTGCGCGACCAGATGTCGACCACCTTGTTGTAGCGCTCGCCGGCGGTGACCAGACCCGATTGATACTGCTGCTGGATTTCGACGACTTCCTTCTCGGCCTCGTCGAGGATGGTCTTCTTCTCGGCCGGGATCAGCATGTCGTCGATGCCGATCGAGATGCCCGCGCGCGTGGCGAACCGATAGCCGGTGTACATCAGCTTGTCGGCGAACACCACGGTCTCTTTCAGGCCCAGCAGGCGATAGCTGGAGTTGATCAGCCGCGAGATGTTCTTCTTGGTCAGCTCGGTATTGGCCAGCGCGAACGGCAGACCTTCCGGCAGGATCTCGGCCAGCAGGGCACGACCCACCGTGGTCTCGACCAGCTTGGTCTCGCTGGTACGGGTGCCGTCCTCAGCGATGTGCACCAGCTTCAGGCGCACCTTGACCTTGGCGTGCAGCTCGACTGCACGGTTGTCATAGGCACGACGGGCCTCGGAAATGCCGGAGAACACCATGCCGGTGCCCTTGACGTTGATCAGCTCGCGGGTCATGTAGTACAGGCCCAGCACCACGTCCTGGGTCGGCACGATGATCGGCTCGCCGTTGGCGGGCGACAGGATGTTGTTGGACGACATCATCAAGGTGCGCGCTTCCAGCTGCGCCTCGATCGACAGCGGCACGTGGACGGCCATCTGGTCACCGTCGAAGTCGGCGTTGAACGCCGTGCAGACCAGCGGATGCAGCTGGATCGCCTTGCCTTCGATCAGCTTCGGCTCGAACGCCTGGATGCCGAGGCGATGCAGGGTCGGCGCGCGGTTCAGCAGCACCGGATGCTCGCGGATCACCTCTTCGAGGATGTCCCACACCTGGCCTTCTTCGCGCTCGACCAGCTTCTTCGCCGCCTTGATGGTGGTGGCTTCGCCGCGTGCCTGCAGCTTGGCGAAGATGAACGGCTTGAACAGCTCCAGCGCCATCTTCTTGGGCAGGCCGCACTGGTGCAGGCGCAGGGTCGGGCCGACCACGATCACCGAACGACCGGAGTAGTCCACGCGCTTGCCGAGCAGGTTCTGGCGGAAGCGGCCCTGCTTGCCCTTGATCATGTCGGCGAGCGACTTCAGCGCGCGCTTGTTGGTGCCGGTGATGGCACGGCCGCGACGACCGTTGTCGAGCAGCGCATCGACCGATTCCTGCAGCATGCGCTTCTCGTTGCGCACGATGATGTCGGGCGCGTTGAGTTCGAGCAGACGCTTCAGGCGGTTGTTGCGGTTGATGACGCGACGGTACAGGTCGTTCAGGTCGGAGGTCGCGAAGCGGCCGCCGTCCAGCGGCACCAGCGGACGCAGGTCCGGCGGCAGCACGGGCAGCACGGTCAGCACCATCCACTCCGGCTTGTTGCCGGATTCCAGGAACGCCTCGATCAGCTTGACGCGCTTGGTGAGGCGCTTCAGCTTGGTCTCGGAATTGGTGGAGGTGATCTCTTCCTTCAGGCGGATGACTTCGCCCGGCAGGTCGAGCGACTTCAGAAGGTGAAACACCGCCTCGGCACCCATGCGGGCATCGAACTCGTCGCCGTGCTCTTCGGTCGCTTCCAGGTACTGGTCTTCGCTGAGCAGCTGGCCGCGCTCCAGCGCGGTCATGCCCGGATCGATCACCACGAAGGCCTCGAAGTACAGGATCCGCTCGATGTCGCGCAGGGTCATGTCCAGCATCAGGCCGATGCGCGAAGGCAGCGACTTGAGGAACCAGATGTGCGCGGTCGGGCTGGCCAGCTCGATGTGGCCCATGCGCTCGCGGCGCACCTTGGCCAGGGTGACCTCGGTGCCGCACTTTTCGCAGACCACGCCGCGATGCTTCATGCGCTTGTACTTGCCGCACAGGCACTCGTAGTCCTTCACCGGCCCGAAGATCGCGGCGCAGAACAGGCCGTCACGCTCCGGCTTGAAGGTACGGTAGTTGATGGTTTCCGGCTTCTTCACTTCGCCGTACGACCACGAGCGGATCAGCTCCGGCGACGCGAGCGCGATCTTGATCGCGTCGAAATCCGGCGTCGCGCGCTGCTGGTTGAACAGATTGAGCAGGTCTTTCATTTGAGTCTCCGGTCGGAGCAAATTCTTGGGTCGAGGTCCGCGGTTCGAACAGGATCAGGCTTGAGGGATCCGGACCGGGATTCGGGACCTGCTGTTGCAGATCCCGAATCCCGAGGCCCGAATCCCGTCGATCACTTGATCTCTTCCAGATCGATGTCGATGGCGAGCGAGCGGATTTCCTTCACCAGCACGTTGAAGGACTCCGGCATGCCCGCGGACATTTCGTGATTGCCGTCGACAATGTTCTTGTACATCTGGTTGCGGCCCTGCACGTCGTCGGACTTCACCGTCAGCATTTCCTGCAGGGTGTAGGCCGCGCCGTAGGCTTCCAGCGCCCACACTTCCATCTCGCCGAAACGCTGGCCGCCAAACTGCGCCTTGCCGCCCAGCGGCTGCTGGGTGACCAGCGAGTACGGGCCGGTGGAGCGCGCGTGCATCTTGTCGTCGACCAGGTGGTTGAGCTTCAGGTAATGCATGTAGCCGACGGTGACCGGTCGATCGAACGCCTCGCCGGTGCGACCGTCGAACAGCATGGTCTGACCGGATTCCGGCAGATCAGCCAGCTTCAGCATCGCCTTGATCTCGGTCTCTTCGGCACCGTCGAACACCGGCGTCGCCATCGGCACGCCTTCCTGCAAGTTGGTGGCGAGCGCGAAGATCTCCTTGTCGGTGAGCGACTTCAGGTCGACGTGCTGCACGGCACCGGCCACATGGGTGTTGTAGATCTGGTCGAGGAACTCGCGGATCTTGGCCACCTTCTCCTGCGCCTCGAGCATCTTCTGGATCTTCTTGCCTAGGCCCTTGGCGGCCCAGCCCAGATGCACTTCCAGGATCTGCCCGATGTTCATGCGCGACGGCACGCCCAGCGGGTTCAGCACGATGTCGACCGGCACACCGTCGGCGGAGTACGGCATGTCCTCCACCGGCACCACGTTCGACACCACGCCCTTGTTGCCGTGGCGGCCGGCCATCTTGTCGCCCGGCTGGATGCGGCGCTTCACGGCCAGGAACACCTTGACCATCTTCAGCACGCCCGGCGCGAGGTCGTCGCCCTGGGTGATCTTGCCCTGCTTCTCCTTGAAGCGCTTGTCGAACTCTTCCTTGTGGCGCTTGATCTGGTCGGCGGCGCGCTCGAGGAACTCGGTGACGTCCTCGTCCTTGACGTTGATCTTGAACCAGTCGTCCTTCTTCAGGCCGTCGAGGTAGGCGTCGGTAATCTCGGCGCCGCGCTTCAGGCCGCCCGGGCCGCTCATCGCGGACTTGCCGACCAGCTGGGTGCGCATGCGGCTGTAGATCGCGCCTTCGAGGATGCGGAACTGGTCGTCCAGATCCTTGCGGACCCGCTTGACCTCGGTTTCCTCGATCTGCTTGGCGCGCTTGTCCTTCTCGATGCCGTCGCGGGTAAAGACCTGCACGTCGATGACGGTGCCGTCCATGCCCGGCGGCACGCGCAAGGACGAGTCCTTCACGTCGGACGCCTTCTCGCCGAAGATCGCGCGCAGCAGCTTCTCTTCCGGGGTCAGCTGGCTCTCGCCCTTCGGCGTGACCTTGCCGACCATGATATCGCCGGCCTTCACTTCCGCACCGATGTAGACGATGCCGGATTCATCCAGACGCGCCAGCGCCTGTTCGCCCACGTTCGGGATGTCGGCGGTGATTTCCTCGGCGCCCAGCTTGGTGTCGCGCGCGATGCAGGACAGCTCCTCGATGTGGATCGAGGTGTAGCGGTCTTCCTGCACGACGCGCTCGGAGAGCAGGATCGAGTCTTCGAAGTTGTAGCCGTTCCACGGCATGAACGCGATCAGCATGTTCTGGCCGAGCGCGAGCTCGCCCAGGTCGGTCGACGAACCGTCGGCCAGCGTGTCGCCCTTCGCCACCACGTCGCCCACGTTCACCAGCGGACGCTGGTTGAGGTTGGTGTTCTGGTTGGAGCGGGTGTACTTGGTCAGCGTGTAGATGTCGACGCCGGCGTCGTTGTCGCCGACCTCTTCCTCGTTCACGCGCACCACGATACGTGCCGCATCGACCTGGTCGATCACGCCGCCGCGCTTGGCGGAGACGATGACGCCCGAGTCACGCGCCACCGCGCGCTCGATGCCGGTGCCCACCAGCGGGGTCTGCGAACGCAGCGTCGGCACGGCCTGACGCTGCATGTTCGCGCCCATCAGCGCGCGGTTCGCGTCATCGTGCTCCAGGAACGGCACCAGCGCCGCGGCGACCGACACGGTCTGCATCGGCGAGACGTCCATGTAGTCGACCTCGGCGGCCGGACGCAGCTCGGATTCGCCGCGGAAACGGCAGGACACGAAGTCCTCCAGGAACGCGCCGTGCTTGTCCAGCGGCGAGTTCGCCTGGGCGATCACGTGGTCGCCTTCCTCGATGGCCGAGAGGTAGTCGACCTTGTCGGTGACCTTGCTGTTGGCGACCTTGCGGTACGGCGTCTCGAGGAAGCCGTAGGCGTTGGTGCGGGCGTACACGGCCAGCGAGTTGATCAGGCCGATGTTCGGACCTTCCGGCGTCTCGATGGTGCACACGCGGCCGTAGTGGGTCGGATGCACGTCACGCACTTCGAAGCCGGCGCGCTCGCGGGTCAGGCCGCCTGGCCCCAGCGCGGAAACGCGGCGCTTGTGCGTCACTTCGGACAGCGGGTTGTTCTGGTCCATGAACTGCGACAGCTGCGACGAGCCGAAGAACTCCTTCACCGCCGCCGCGACCGGCTTGGCGTTGATCAGGTCCTGCGGGGTCAGGCCGTCGGCCTCGGCCAGCGACAGGCGCTCGCGCACCGCACGCTCGACGCGCACCAGGCCGATGCGGAAGGTGTTCTCGGCCATCTCGCCGACCGAACGCACGCGGCGGTTGCCCAGGTGGTCGATGTCGTCGACGGTGCCATGACCGTTCTTGATGTCGATCAGCACCTTCAGCACGTCGAGGATATCGGACGATTCGCCCTGCTCCTTGACCAGCCGCTGCGACTCCTCTTCCTTGCGCTCGCTGAAGTACTTGTGGTCGTACAGCACGCCCGGGCCGAGGATTTCCTTGCGGCCCACGCGGCGGTTGAACTTCATCCGGCCGACCGCCGACAGGTCGTAACGGTCGAAGGTGAAGAACAGGTTGAAGAACAAATTCTGCGCAGCGTCCTTGGTCGGCGGCTCGCCCGGGCGCATCATGCGGTAGATCTCCACCAGCGCCTCCAGCGGCGTCTTGGTGTTGTCGATGCGCAGGGTGTGCGAGATATAGGCGCCACGGTCGAGGTCGTTGACGTACAGCGTGGGCACGACTTCGATGCCGGCCTTGCGGAAGTTCTCCAGCTGCTCGGCGGTGATCTCGTCGTTGGCCGAGGCCAGCAGCTCGCCGGTCTTGGCATCGACGATGTCGGTCGCCACGATGCGGCCGACCGGGTAGTCGTCCGGCACTTCCAGCGCAGTGATGTTCTCCGCAGCGAGCTGGCGCACGTGGCGCGCGGTGATGCGCTTGCCGGCTTCCACCAGCACCTTGCCACCGATGGCCAGGTCGAAGGAGAGCGTTTCGCCGCGCAGGCGCTCGGCGACCAGCTCCAGCGTGGTGCCGCCCTTCTTGCCCAGGTGGAACACGTTGTGCTCGAAGAAGATGCCCAGCATCTCCTCGTTGTTGTAGCCGAGCGCGCGCAGCAGCACGGTCACCGGCAGCTTGCGGCGACGGTCGATGCGGGTGAACAGCGCGTCCTTCGGGTCAAACTCGAAGTCCAGCCACGAACCACGGTAAGGAATCACGCGGGCGGAGAACAGCAACTTGCCCGAGCTGTGCGTCTTGCCGCGGTCGTGGTCGAAGAACACGCCAGGCGAACGATGCAGCTGCGAGACGATCACGCGCTCGGTGCCGTTGATGATGAAGGTGCCGGTGTCGGTCATGAGCGGAATCTCGCCCATGTAGACCTCCTGCTCCTTGATGTACTTCACCACCTTCTTCGAGGCCGGGCTGTCCTTGTCGTAGATCACCAGGCGCACGGTGGTGCGCAGCGGCGCACCGTAGGTCATGCCTCGATTGCGGCATTCGCGCTCGTCGAACGCCGGCTCGCCCAGGCGGTAGTCGACGTACTCGAGTGCGGCATTGCCCGAATAGCTGGAGATCGGGAACACCGACTTCAACGCGGCATGCAAACCCTTGTCGCCGCGCTGTTTCGGCGCGACATGCTCCTGCAGAAACTCCCGGTAGGAATCAGTCTGGATGGTCAGCAGGTTCGGCACGCCCAGTACGGGCGGACGCTTGCCAAAATCCTTGCGGATGCGTTTCTTCTCGGTAAACGAGTAGGCCATGATCGGTAGCGCCTCGGTTCGCAGTGACGCCGGTGGTGCACGCACCGGCTGAATGAAAAAACTGTATTTGCCGGATGGCCAAGGCCATCCGGGCGGGGATGCGGGAATCGAGAATAGGGAATCGGCAAAGCCCGAAGGCCGGTGCTGCTGACGATTCCCTATTCTCCATTCCCCATTCCCGTTCAAACGGGCAAAGCCCGGGGGCTTTCGCCCCCAGGCTTGCTTGACGCTAGATCAAACTGACGGCGCGCAAGGGCGCCGATTACTTCAGTTCGACCGTGGCGCCGGCAGCTTCGAGGTCCTTCTTGAACTTCTCGGCGTCTTCCTTCGACACGGCTTCCTTCAGGACGCCACCGGCCTCGGTGAGGTCCTTGGCTTCCTTCAGGCCCAGGCCGGTGATCGCGCGGACAGCCTTGATCACGTCGACCTTCTTGGCGCCGGCGGTCTTCAGGATGACGTCGAACTCGGTCTGCGCTTCGGCAACCGGGGCAGCAGCGGCCGGGCCGGCCACGGCAACCGGAGCGGCGGCGGTCACGCCAAACTTCTCTTCGATGGCCTTCACCAGGTCCATCACTTCCATCAGCGACTTGGCGGCGACGGCTTCAACGATCTGTTCGTTGGTCAGGGACATTTTGTTTTACCTCTGGAAATGGATTCGGTTTGTAAGACGAAAGAACTCAGGCGGGCTCGGCTTCGGCCGGTGCTTCGGCAGCGACTTCGCCACCACCCTGCTGATCGGCCACGGCCTTGATCACGCGGGCGAACATCGTGGCCGGCTCGGCCAGCACACGGGCCAGCATGGCCAGCGCCTGTTCGCGGGTCGGCAGCGAGGCCAGCACGTCGACGTGCTCGGCCGGAAGCAGCTTGCCTTCCACCGAGACGAGCTTCGCCTTCAGCTTGTCGTTGCCCTTGGCGAATTCCTTGATCAGACGCCCGGCGGCACCGGGTTCTTCCGTCGAGAATGCGTACAGCAGCGGACCGACCAGGGCGTCCTTGACGACCTCGAATTCGGTACCAGCCACGGCGCGCGACGCCAGCGTGTTCTTGACAACTCGCAAGTACACACCGGATTCGCGGGCCTTCTTGCGCATCGCGGTCATCTGAGCGACCGTGGTGCCCGCATACTCGGCAGCGACCAGGGAGTGAGCCTTCGCGGCAACTTCTGCCAGTTCTGCGACTACTTCTTGCTTCTGAGACAGATTGAGAGCCATTGCACTCCTCCAAATGAACTCCGCTTGCGGCTCCTGCCGCTTGCGGTCCTGGGCGACGCCATCCGTGACGTCGGGGACGCTACGCGTCCCGGGTGTTGGCCTTTCCAGAACAAATCGAACGATTCCAGAAGGGGCAGCACCATCTGCGCAGGCCGGATTTGCGAGAAACCCGATTAAGCGATCCCGTTGGCGACGCGGCGATTCCATGCCAAAACCGAGCTCCCTGCCCGTCGTCGTCGCGCGTTGATCGCGCCTGCGGTCTTTGACAGCGGTCCCGACTTTCCTGCGAAGGTCGGAACTGCCCTCAAAAACTGCCCGCACCGGCACCAGGCCAGTACGGGACTTGATTCTTACTTCGCGGAGATGGCCAGCGACGAGGTATCAACGGCAACGCCGACGCCCATCGTGCTGGACAACGCCACTTTCTGCAGGAACTGGCCCTTCGCGGTGGCCGGCTTGGCCTTCAGCAGGTCGGCGATCAGCGTGTTGAGGTTGTCCGCCAGCTGGGCGGCCTCGAAGCTGGCCTTGCCGATGGTGGCGTGGATGATGCCCGCCTTGTCGTTGCGGAACTTCACCTGGCCGGCCTTGGCGTTCTTCACCGCGGTAGCGACGTCGGCGGTGACCGAGCCATCCTTCGGGTTCGGCATCAGGCCGCGCGGGCCGAGCAGCTGGCCCAGCTTGCCGACCACGCGCATCGCGTCCGGCGTGGCGATCACGCGACCGAAGTCGAGATCACCGCCCTGCATGCGCTCGGCTAGGTCGTCCATGCCGACAGCATCGGCGCCGGCAGCCTTGGCTGCCTCGGCCTTCTCGCCCGGCGGGCAGAACACGGCCACCTTGACGGTCTTGCCGGTGCCATGCGGCAGCAGCGAGGAACCGCGCACGCCCTGGTCGGACTTCTTCGCGTCGATGCCCAGACGCACGGCCACGTCCACCGACTCGGCGAACTTCGCCTTGGCGTTGTCCTTGACGATCTTCAGGGCTTCTTCCAGGCCATAGAACTTGCCCGGCTGCACCGCGGCCTGCGCCGACTTCATACGTTTCGTGAGCTTTGCCATGTCTTAACCCTCCACCACAAGGCCCATGCTGCGGGCGCTACCGGCAATGGTGCGCACCGCGGCGTCGAGATCGGCAGCCGTCAGATCCGGCTCCTTCTGCTTGGCAATGTCTTCCAGCTGCTTGCGGGTGACCTTGCCCACCTTGTCGGTGTTCGGCTTCTGCGAACCCTTGGCGACGCCGGTGGCCTTCTTCAGAAGGATCGTGGCGGGCGGGGTCTTGGTGATGAAGGTGAAGCTGCGGTCGGAGTACGCGGTGATGATGGTCGGAATCGGCAGACCCGGCTCCAGCTTCTGCGTGGCGGCATTGAACGCCTTGCAGAACTCCATGATGTTCAGGCCGCGCTGGCCGAGGGCGGGGCCCACCGGCGGCGACGGGTTGGCCTGACCGGCCTTGACCTGCAGTTTGATGTAACCGACAACTTTCTTTGCCATGGGATTTTCCTCGCGAGTTCAGGCGCCTTGCGGCTCCTCGCTGTTCACCGTTCCGTGGATGGAAGGAAGATCTGCCTCGTGCAGATCCGAAACGCAGGCACGCCGGGCCAAAAAGACCCCGCGTGAACCGCGCAGTATAGAGATTTACCGGATCATCAGCAAGCCCCGTGCCAGTTGCGGCACCTGGGGGAAATCAAAAGCGGAGCGGATCGGGTTGGTCGGAGTCCACTCTCCCCCGCAGGCGGGGAAGGGCGAAGGTGCCGAGCGGGTTCGCTTCGGGCAACCTTCTCCCTGGACTCAGGCCTTTTCGACCTGGCCGAACTCCAGTTCTACCGGGGTGGAGCGGCCGAAGATCAGTACCGCCACGCGCAGGCGACTCTTCTCGTAGTTGACTTCCTCGACCACGCCGTTGAAATCGTTGAACGGGCCCTCGGTGACGCGCACCATCTCACCCGGCTCGAACAGCACCTTGGGCTTGGGTTTCTCGACACCCTCGCGCACGCGACTGAGGATGGCGTCGGCCTCGCTGTCCTTGATTGGCAGCGGGCGGTCGGCGGTGCCGCCGATGAACCCCATCACCTTCGGGGTTTCCTTGATCAGATGCCAGCATTCGTCGTCGATCCGGGGCGACTTGCCCTCGGTGTTCGTCTCGATCTGCACCAGCACGTAGCCAGGGAAGAACTTGCGATCGCTGCGGCGCTTCTGGCCACCGCGCATCTCGATCACTTCCTCGGTCGGCACCAGCACTTCGCCGAACTTCTCTTCCATCGCGGCACGCTTGACGCGCTCCTCGAGGGAACGCTTCACCTGGTTCTCGAAGCCCGAATAGGCGTGCACCACGTACCAGCGCTTGCTCATGCTCACCTCAGCTACCCAGCTTCAGCAGCCAGTCGAGAATGACCGACTTCAGGATCAGGTCGATAAGACCTAGCAGCAACGACAGCACGATCACCACCAGGATGATGATGCCGGTCGTCTTGATCGTCTCGTCGCGAGTCGGCCAGACCACCTTGCGCATCTCGAACTGCGACTCGGCGATGAAATTCCGCACCCGCCGGCCCAGCGCGGTGAACGCGGCGATCGCCAGCGCCACCACAAATGCGGCCAGCACGCCCAGCAGGCGTACCGACGAGGAAATGCTGCCGTCCCGACCGAACCAGGAATAGGCGAAGATACCGGCAGCCAGCACCAGACCCGCCAGTACCAGCTTGCCGATGTCGGCGGCGTTCGTGCCCTTGGGCTGTTCTGCCTTGGTATTCATGTACTAGCGACTCGGTGTCAGCAGCATGCCGTGCCTTGCGGCCGGCCCTGCCATCGTCACCCGTCTCGGTCCTCGGGGAAGTGGCACGCCAGGAGGGACTTGAACCCCCAACCTGCGGTTTTGGAGACCGCTGCTCTGCCAATTGAGCTACTGGCGTAAAACGGAAATTGGGAATAGAGAATCGGGAATGGTAACCGATCTGGAGCGTGTCGTGCTTCGCTCCAGCGATTCCCGATTCCCGACTCTCTATTCCCGGTGTATTACTTGATGACCTTGGCCACCACGCCGGCGCCGACGGTGCGGCCGCCTTCGCGGATGGCGAAACGCAGGCCTTCGTCCATCGCGATCGGGTGGATCAGGCTCACCACCATCTTCACGTTGTCGCCCGGCATCACCATTTCCACGCCTTCCGGCAGCTGGCAGGCGCCGGTCACGTCGGTCGTGCGGAAATAGAACTGCGGACGGTAACCCTTGAAGAACGGCGTATGACGGCCACCCTCGTCCTTCGACAGCACGTAGACTTCGGCTTCGAAATCGGTGTGCGGGGTGATCGTGCCCGGCTTGGCCAGCACCTGGCCACGCTCCACGTCGTCACGCTTCAGGCCGCGCAGCAGCAGACCGGCATTGTCGCCCGCCTGACCCTGGTCCAGCAGCTTGCGGAACATTTCCACGCCGGTCACGGTCGTCTTCTGCGTGTCGCGGATGCCGACCACTTCGATTTCGTCACCGACCTTGATGATTCCGCGCTCGATACGACCGGTCACCACGGTACCGCGGCCCGAGATCGAGAACACGTCTTCCACCGGCATCAGGAACGGCTTGTCGATCGCACGTACCGGCTCCGGGATGTAGCTGTCCAGCGCGTCCACCAGCTTGATGATCGCCGGCACGCCGATCTCGCTCTGATCACCTTCCAGCGCCTTCAGCGCCGAACCGTGGATGATCGGCGTGTCGTCGCCCGGGAAGTCGTACTTGCTGAGCAACTCGCGCACTTCCATCTCGACCAGCTCGAGCAGCTCGGCGTCGTCGACCATGTCCGCCTTGTTCAGGAACACCACGATGTACGGCACGCCGACCTGACGGCTCAGCAGGATGTGCTCGCGCGTCTGCGGCATCGGGCCATCGGCGGCCGAGCACACCAGGATCGCGCCGTCCATCTGCGCCGCACCGGTGATCATGTTCTTCACGTAGTCGGCATGGCCCGGGCAGTCCACGTGCGCGTAGTGGCGGATCGGCGACTCGTATTCCACGTGCGCCGTCGAGATCGTGATGCCGCGCGCCTTCTCTTCCGGCGCCGCGTCGATCGCGCTGTAATCCTTGAACTCGCCACCGAAGCGCTCCGCGCCGACCTTCGTCAGCGCTGCCGTCAGCGTCGTCTTGCCGTGATCCACGTGACCAATCGTGCCGACGTTGACATGCGGCTTGGTGCGTTCGAATTTACCCTTTGCCATGCGCGCTAAACCCCGATGGAGTCAATGAATTGAGAAAACGCCCGTTTCAGGGCCGGCCATGACGGCCGAATGAGTGGTGCTCATGACAGGAATCGAACCTGTGACCTCTTCCTTACCAAGGAAGTGCTCTACCGACTGAGCTACATGAGCAAAGTTTTAGCCATCCTCCATGATGGCAAAGAACAAACCAGCATCCATGCTGGACAATTCAAAAAAGCGTCGATCTATGCAACGACTGCTTCGATCGATGGCACTGGACACTTGTAGCGCAATGGAGCGGAAGGCGGGAATCGAACCCGCGTAATCAGTTTGGAAAACTGATGTTCTACCATTGAACTACTCCCGCCCTGCGCGGAACTCCTGCTCCTGGTCGCGCCACTTTCGCGTCGCGGGTGTCACTTGAAATGCTGGTGGAGGGAGGTGGATTCGAACCACCGAAGGCGTAAGCCAGCAGATTTACAGTCTGCCCCCGTTGGCCGCTTGGGTATCCCTCCAGAATCTTTTTCGAACTTTACTTGTCGCGTGATGCCTGCGTCCGGGAGGTGGATGACTCCGGGCATCCTGCCCTTCGTCTCTTCGGGGCCAGCCCTGCGGGCTGTTCAAATTCGTTCCAGACGAATTTGTCGAACCACCAGAGGCACAAGCCGGCAGATTTACAGCCTGCCACGTTGGCCGCTTGGATATCTGTCCAACAAAGAACGCGTATTGTGTGGATCGGACCCCGAACTGTCAACACCTTGCGGCAGCGATTCCACCCCAGCGAGCGATGTTTCCGCAGATATCGTCAGTCCAGCGAAGCTGCACGCAAGTCGACCAGTTGCTCAATGCCCTTGGACAATTCCAGCAGCTGTTTCGCCTGCGCCTGCAGCCGTCGCTCGTTGTCGTCGCGCGGCTCCCAGCGCGGCACCGGGGTGGGTTTGCCGTCCGGGCTGTCCAGCGCCACGAAGACCATCACGCAACTGGTCGCCAGGCGCTGCTCGTCCTTGCGCAGGTCGCGCGCCAGCACGTCGACCGCCAGGTGCATGCTGCTGGTGCCGGTATGGATCAGGCGCGCCCGCACCGTGACCAGGTCGCCGATCAGGATCGGCGCCACGAACTGGATGCCGCTGACCGAGGCGGTGACGCAATACGCCCCGCTCCAGCCCACCGCGCAGGCATAACCGGCCTGGTCGATCCACTTCATCGCCATGCCGCCATGCACCTTGCCGCCGAAGTTGACATCGGTGGGCTGGGCGAGGAAGCGGAACGTCACTTCGTGCTGTTTTCCGGGCATCGGCTGGCACCTGTCGACGAGATGTCGGGTTCGCATTATGCCCTGACCCGGAAGGCGATCCACGCCGGCGCGTCAGGCCCCGCCCGATGCCGCCAGCGCCCTGCTCCGAAACCGCCGGCACCAGTCGCGGCGAGGTCGCTCAGACGTTGAACAGGAAATGCAGCACATCGCCGTCCTTGACGATGTATTCCTTGCCTTCCTTGCGCAGCCGGCCGGCCGCGGCGGCGCCGGCTTCGCCCTTGTACTGGATGAAGTCGTCGTAGCCGATCGTCTCGGCGCGGATGAAACCCTTCTCGAAATCGCTGTGGATCACACCCGCCGCCTGCGGCGCGCTGGAGCCGCGGCGCAGCTGCCACGCACGCACTTCCTTCACGCCGGCGGTGAAATAGGTCTGCAGGTCGAGCAGCTTGTAGCCGGCGCGGATCACCCGGTTCAGGCCCGGCTCGTCCAGGCCCATGTCCTTCAGGAACTCGTCGCGGTCGGCCTCGTCGAGCTGCGCCAGTTCCTCCTCGATCGCCGCACACACCGGCACCACCTCGGCCCCCTCGGCAACGGCGCGTGCGCGCACGACGTCGAGCAGCGGATTGTTCTCGAAGCCGTCGTCGGCGACGTTGGCGATGTACATCAGCGGCTTCAGGGTGAGCAGGAACAGATCGCGCACCAGCGCCTTCTCTTCCTCGTCCAGACCCAGGCTGCGCGCCGACCTGCCCTCGTTGAGGCCGGCGGACAATTTCTGCAGCACCGGCTTGCGTGCCAGCGCTTCCTTGTCGTTCGCCTTGGCCGCGCGCTCGGCACGGTTCAGCGCCTTGTCCACCGACTCCAGGTCGGCCAGCGCCAGCTCGGTGTCGATCGTCTCGATGTCGGAGATCGGGTCGACCTTGCCGGCCACGTGGATCACGTCGCCCTCGAAGCAGCGCACCACGTGGGCGATCGCGTCCACCTCGCGGATGTGCGCCAGAAACTTGTTGCCCAGGCCTTCGCCCTTCGAGGCGCCGGCGACCAGGCCGGCAATGTCGACGAACTCCACCGCAGTCGGCACCACTTTTTGCGGATTGACGATGGCCGCCAGCGCGTTGAGTCGCGGATCCGGCACCGGCACCACGCCGACGTTCGGCTCGATCGTGCAGAACGGGAAATTCGCCGCGGCGATGCCCGCCTTGGTCAGCGCGTTGAACAGGGTGGACTTGCCGACGTTGGGCAGTCCGACGATGCCGCATTTGATGCCCATGGATAACTCCGAGGTATGTGCTGTTCCGGGCGTCATTCCCACAAAAGCGGGAATCATTGAGCTGCTGCATGCCCCGAGCAAAATGGGTTCCCGCTTGCGCGGGAATGACGGCCGCTACGTTCCAGACGCTGTATGTAGTTGTTGCATCGCCTTGTCGAACTGGCCGTCCACCGCCAGCGGCAGCACGTCCAGCGCGCGGGCGATGCCATCGAGGATCGCATCCTCGTCCGCAGCCGAAGGCCGGCCCAGCACCCACGGCGTGACCTGGTCGCGGTGGCCGGGATGGCCGATACCCACGCGCAGGCGATGGAACCTGCCGTGGCCGAGGTGGGCCATGATGTCGCGCAGGCCGTTCTGGCCGCCGTGGCCGCCGTCGAACTTCAGGCGCACGGTGCCGGGCGGCAGGTCCAGGTCGTCATGCGCGACCAGGCACTGCTCCGGCTCGATCTTGTAATAGCGCAGCGCCGAAACCACGGCGATGCCGCTCTTGTTCATGAAGGTGGCCGGCTTCAGCAGCCACACCGGTTCGCCGCCGAGGCGCACGCGGCAGGCTTCGCCGTGCAGCTTGCCGTCGAAGGCGAAGCGCTCGCCCTGCCCGCTGGCGAGGGCATCAACTAGCCAGAACCCGGCGTTGTGCCGGGTTCGGAGGTATTCGGCGCCGGGGTTGCCCAGCCCGACGATGAGTCGCAAACCAGCCATGCGGACAAGCAGCAGTGACGACCCGCGCTCCAGCGGAACGCGGGTCGACGCGGCTTACTTCTTGTCGTCCTTCTTGGCCGGCGCGGCGGCGGCCGGAGCCGCAGCCGGCGCGGCAGCCTCAGCCGCCGGCGCTTCCTCGACCTCTTCCTGCACCGTGTTGGCCGTGACCACCGCGGTGTCGTGGCCTTCGCCGCCATGCAGCGCGACCAGCTCGACGTTCTTCGGCAGCTTCAGCTGCGACAGATGGATGATGTCGCCGGGCTTCAGGTCGGCCAGGTCCAGTTCGATGGACTCGGGCAGATCCTTCGGCAGGCAGGTGATTTCCACTTCCGTCAGGTTATGCGAGATCACCACACCGGAGGTCTTCGCAGCCGCGGACTTCTCCTTGTTCAGGAAGTGCAGCGGCACGTTGACGCGGATCGCTTCCTTCTCGTTCACGCGCAGGAAGTCCATGTGCATCATCAGCTGCTTGAACGGATGCTTCTGCCAGTCACGCACCAGCACCTTCTGCACCTTGCCATCGACATTCAGGTCGAGCACCGAGGAGAAGAACCACTCGTTCTTGGCGGCGAGCAGGATGGTGTTGTGCTCGATCTGGATGCTTTCCGGCGCCTGGCCGGCACCGTAGACGACGGCCGGCACGAAGCTCGCATGACGCAGGCGGCGGCTCGCACCTTTCCCCTCGTCCTTGCGGCTTTGCGCCTTGATTTCATGAGTCTTGGACATTTCGTTACTACCTTGGTTTTTGAAGAACCGCCTCGCGGCGATTTCGTGACTTTTCCGCGACCAGAAAAGCCGGTTACTTCCACGCGGCATCCATGCCGCGAAAAGCCGAACATCAAGACCGCCCATCCTGGGCGGACTTTCAAATTCTCAATCCACGTACAGCGAACTCACCGACTCACCGAAGGCGATGCGGCGAATGGTTTCGGCCAGCAGCTCGGCGACCGAGAGCTGGCGGATCTTGGCACAGGCCCGCACTTCCGGGCGCAGCGGCAAGGTATTGGTGACCACCAGCTGGTCGAGATGCGAATTCTCGAGGTTGCTGATCGCCGGGCCGGACAGCACCGGGTGCACGCAGTAGGCGACGACCTTGCGCGCGCCGCGATCCTTCAACGCAGCGGCAGCCGCGCACAGGGTGCCGGCGGTATCGACGATGTCGTCGACCATCACGCAGGTCTTGCCGTCCACGTCACCGATGATGTTCATCACGGTGGAGACGTTCGCGCGCGGCCGACGCTTGTCGATGATCGCCAGGTCGGCATCGTCCAGCCGCTTGGCGATCGCGCGTGCGCGCACCACGCCACCCACGTCCGGGCTGACCACGATCAGGTCGTCCATGCTGTGGTTGCGCCAGATATCGGCCAGCAGCACCGGCGAGGCGTAGACGTTGTCGACCGGGATGTCGAAGAAACCCTGGATCTGATCGGCGTGCAGGTCGACCGTCAGCACCCGGTCGACGCCGGCGGCGCCGATCATCCTGGCGGCCAGTTTGGCGGTGATCGGCACGCGCGCCGAGCGCGGCCGGCGATCCTGCCGGGCATAGCCGAAGTACGGGATCACCGCGGTGACGCTGGCCGCCGAGGCGCGCTTCAGCGCATCAGTCAGCGCCAGCAGCTCGAACAGGTTGACCGCGCTGGGCGCGCCGGTCGGCTGGATCACGAACACTTCCTGCTTGCGGACGTTTTCCTCGATCTCGATCTGCACTTCGCCGTCGCTGAACGTGCCGACCAGCGCCTTGCCCAGCGGCACGCCCAGGCGATGGGCGACGTCCTCGGCCAGGGCGCGATGCGCGTTCCCGGTAAACAGCATCATCGGGGTGGACGTGTCCACAGTGGTTACCTCGAAAACTTGGCCATCATGAAATGGCTGGGGCGGCAGGATTCGAACCTGCGAATGCGGGAATCAAAATCCCGTGCCTTAACCAGCTTGGCGACGCCCCAGTGATATTTGTGTATCTGCTGTACCTGATCCGACCCTGCCGCCAACCGTTACGCCGCGCCCCGATGGCGCGCCGCTGCCTCGTGCAGGGGCGACATGTCGACACCGCTGGCCACATGCGCCGTGAATGCCGCCGGACATTGCCGGGCCACCGCCTGCGCCCGCTCCAGCGAACGCAGCTCCAGGAACACGCAACCGCCGCTGCCGGAAAGCCGCGCCTGACCGAAACCGCCCAGCCAGTCCAGCGCCGCGGCCACCCGCGGGTGCCGCGCGCGCACCACCGGCGCGAAGGCGTTTTCCGTCGTTTCACCGGAAGCAAAGGATGAAATTGTCGCCCGCGGCGCATTTCGTGTCAATTCAGGCGCTTGAAACAGCGCGGCGGTCGGCACCGGCTCGTGCGGGTCGAGCACCACGTAATGACGCGGCGGCAGCGCCAGCGGACTGAGCTGCTCGCCGACGCCTTCGGCCCACGCCGAACGGCCGCGCACGAACACCGGCACATCGGCACCGAGCTGGCGCCCCAGTTCCGCCAGCGCATCCTCGTCCAGGCCCAGCCGCCACTGCTGGTTCAGCGCCACCAGCACAGTGGCCGCGTCGGAACTGCCACCGCCCAGCCCGCCGCCCAGCGGGATGCGCTTGTCCACTTCGATATCGGCGCCCAGCGGCGTGCCGGTGCGTTCCTGCAACAGCCGCGCCGCCCGCACCACCAAGTCGGCGGACTCGGGCACGCCCGGCACCTCGCGCGTGCGCCGGACCAGGCCGTCGTCGCGCACGCGCAGGCGCACCTCGTCGCCCCAGTCGAGCAGGCGGAACACCGTCTGCAGCTCGTGATAGCCGTCCGGCCGCCGGCCGGTGATGCGCAGGAACAGGTTCAACTTGGCCGGCGCCGGCCACACCGTCCATCCGCCGGGCTCAGGCGGCGGCAACGATCGGCTCATGAACACGCGCAGGTCGTCGGGAAAGCCGTTCTCGCGATCGCGCTCACGTGCGAACGCAAACGTCGGATCGTTCTTGTCGACCGTGGCAAAACCGTGCTTCGCATAGAACGGCGCATTCCATGGCACCTCGGCCAGCGTGCCCAGGTCCATCCGCCGGTAGCCGGCCTCGCGCGCCCAGGCGCAGGCGTGCTCCACCAGGGCGGCACCGATGCCACGCCGGCCGTATTCCGGCAGTACGTCGATCTCGGCGATGCCGATCGCGCCATCGGCCAGCTCCGTATCCAGCCAGACGAAGCCGACCGGCGCGCCCGTTCCGTCCCGCGCCACCCACACCAGGCCGCGGTCGATCGCCTGGCGCAGCAGTTCCGGCGGGATCGACACGGCCGCATAGCTGGGCCACGCCGGGTGGCCGCGGAACAGCTGCACGGCCTTGCGCTCGATCGCGCACAAGGCCTCGACCTGGCTGGGGTCGGCACGTTCGATCGGGAAGGACATGCGGGTTCCGGAATTCGCCAAGCGGCCGCGCGGCCAGCAGAGGGCGCAAAGCCTAACCCAACCGGGCGGGCTTACTGAAACTGCCAGGACTCGATCGACAGCTTCACCTTGTACGGTACTTTCGCGGCGAACACCTTCGTCGGCAGCGGCGGCTGGCGCGCGTCGTCCCATTCGCGGTAGTCGACCGTCCAGCCATCCTGCTGCAGCAGCGAGGGCAAGCGGTTCTCGCCGAAGCTCAGTTCGGCCGGACCGCTGTCCGCGCGCAGGCCGAGCACCCAGGCACGCAGGTCGCGCAGCGGCACTTCCCAGCCCAGTGCCTTGCGCATCAGCGCCTCGGCATCGGGGCCACGCAACGGGCCGTGCGCCATGCCTTCCAGCAGGGCGCCGTCCGGACCGCCGCTGAGGCGGAAGTTCATGCCGCTGATCGCCGGCCCGCGCAGCACGAACTCGTACTGCTCGCCGTCCTGGGTCCAGCTGAAGCTGCCGCTGCCGCCGTCCTTGCCGTTGGAAACGCCGAGCCGGCCCTGCAGCACCCAATGATCGGCCTGCGCCAGCGCCCGTTCGCGCGCGAGCTGCGCGCCGAGCAGGCCGGCGTCGCCCTTCACGCGCACCGCCTGCGGCACGCAGGCGGCAAGCAGCAGCGGCAGGACCACGGCGGCGAAACACAGCCACCGCCTCATGGATGCAACCGCTTCAGGGTTTCCTGCAAGGAGGTGTTGTGCGGGTCGAGCTTGCGCACTTCGTCGAAGACCCGCCGCGCATCCTGCTGGCGACCCTGCTTCCACAGCACCTCGCCAAGGTGCACGCCGACGTCGGCGTCCTTGCGCGCCAGCCAGGCGCCGCGCAGGGTCTGCGCGGCCTGGTCCAGGTGGCCCAGGCGGTACTGCAGCCAGCCCCAGGAATCGGCAATCGCCGGGTCGTCCGGCTTCGCGGCGCGGGCGGCGCGGATCAGTCGCTCGGCCTCGGGCAGGTCGCGGTTCGCATCGGCGAGGGTGAAGCCCAGCGCGTTGCTGGCATCGACGTCACCCGGCTTGAGCTTCAGCAGGTGCTGGAAGTCCTGCACTGCCTGGTCGATCTGGCCGGCTTCCGCATAGGCCAGGCCGCGGCCGTACAGCAACCCGGGATCGTCCGGCACGACTTGCAGCGCGTGGCTGAACGCAGCCTCGGCCTTCGCATAGTTCTGTTCGCGCAGATACAGCTCGGCGTCGGCCTGCCAGGCCTGGCGCAACTGCGCAGGCTGGTCGAGATAGGCCAGTTGCAGCTGCCCCAGCAATTCGTGCGCCTCGGCACGCTTGCCCTGCGTGTGCAGGATCATCGCGCTGCGCAGGTCGGCGTCGAACGCGTGCTCGTCGGTGTCGCTGACCTGGTCGTACCAGGCCAGCGCCTCGGCTTCGCGATGCTGCATCTCGGCCAGCTGGCCAAGCAGGTAGGCGCTGCTTTCGCGGATCTCGGGCGGTGCCTTCTGTAATTCCTGGTACAGCGCCGCCAGCGCCTTGCCGTCCTGTTCGTGCGCGGCCAGTCCGGCGCGCATGACGAAGACGTCGGCGTTCTGCGGACCATGCGCCAGCAGCCGGCTGGCGCCGGCGTAGTCGCCGGCCTGGCCGAGCATGCCGGCGTAAGCCAGGCGCAGCTGGATGTTCTGCGGCTCCTTCGCCAGCGCTTTCTGCAGCAGTGCACGGGCGCCGTCGTGGTCGCCGTCTTTGAACTTCATCTGCGCCGCCCACGCGTAGGTCTCGGCGCTCTTGAACCGTTGCATCGCGGCGTCGGCAATCTGCACGGCATAGGTGTGCCGGCCGAGCCGGTCACCCAGCTCGCTCATCGCCAGCCACGCCTGCGCGTCACCCGGCAAACGCTGCGGCGTGGCCAGCGCCTCCAGCAGGCGAGCCGCCTGGGCCTGGTCGCGGGCGCCCACCAGCACGCGGCCGAACTGCCGCCAGGCGTCCTTGTCGCCGCTGCCGATCAGAAGTTCCAGCTGGCGCCGCGCCTCGGTCGTATCGCCGCGGTCCAGCGCCAGCTGGGCCCGCGCCTGGGCCATCGCGGCGGGCCTGGCGCCCAGCGCCTGCCAGCGATCCAGTGCGCGCCGGGCGGCAGCGTCGTCATGCACGGCAATTGCCAGCCCGGCGGCGCGCTCGGCCACCTGCGGGTCGTTGCTCAAGGCCATCGCCTTGTCGTAATGGCCGGAGGCGGCCTTCAGGTCGGTGCGGGTCAGCGCCATCTCGCCGGCCAGCAACTGCGCCAGCACGTCGTGGTCGGCGTCCGGGGTGACCACCGTCAGGTGCGCCAGCGGCTGCGGCGTGGAGACCGTTTTCGGGGTGGAACGCAGCGGCGCGCCGGCGCAGGCGGCCAGGCCCAGCGCCAGCGTCGTTACTGCCGTAAAATGCCGCAGTTGCTTGAACTTGCCTGCCCCGCTCCGCACACTACCGTCCATCCACATGCCTGCTCTGGTCACCGCCTGGCGACGTCGCGCCAAGCTTAGCCTACGTCGCCAGCCCCCTGCCGCCGAGATGTTCCGACCACCATGCCGCTGATCGCCCTCGGGCTCAATCACCTCACCGCGCCGGTCAGCCTGCGCGAGCAGGTAGCGTTCGATGCGGACGCCGCCGGCGATGCCCTGCACGAACTGGCGCGCGAGCCCGGCGTGGAGGAGGCGATGATCCTGTCCACCTGCAATCGCACCGAGCTGTATGTTGGCGTCGCGGCAGGCGCGGAGGACATCCCGCAGGCATGGCTGAATCGTCATCACCATCTGACCCCCGGCAAGCTGGATGAGTTCCTGTACCGGCACGACGAGGACGACGCGGTGCGCCACATGTTCCGCGTCGCCACCGGGCTGGATTCAATGGTGCTCGGCGAGCCGCAGATCCTCGGCCAGGTGAAGGACGCCTACCAGCTCGCGCGCGAGGCGCAGTCGCTGAAGGCGCCGATGGACCGCCTGCTGCAGCACACCTTCGCGGTGGCCAAGCGGGTGCGCACGGACACCCGCATCGGTGCGCACACGGTGTCGGTCGCGTTCACCGCGGTGCGCCTGGCCGAGCAGGTGTTCACCGACCTGAAGCACGCCTGCGTGCTGCTGATCGGCGCTGGCGACACCATCGAACTTGCCGCGCGGCACCTGGCCGAGAAGCAGGTGCGCCGCCTGATCGTCGCCAACCGCACGCCGGAGACCGCGCAGGAACTGGCCGGCCGCCACGGCGGCTACGCGATCGCGCTGGCCGACCTGCCGCAGCACCTGGCCGAAGCCGACATCGTGATCTCCTCCACCGCCGCGCGGCAGCCGATCGTGACCCGCGCGATGGTCGAGCAGGCGATGGCCGCGCGCAAACGCAAGCCGATGTTCATGGTCGACATCGCGGTGCCGCGCGACATCGAGGCCGGCGTGGGCGAGTTGCCCGACGTCTACCTCTACGGCATCGACGACCTGCGCCAGGTGATCGACGACAACCTGCGCTCGCGCGCCGCCGCCGCGCACGAGGCCGAGGCGATCATCGACCTGCAGGTGGAACGTTACATGGGCTGGCGCCGCGCGCTGACCCTGAAGAACCCTGCGCTGGACATGCGCCAGCATGCCGAGGTCTACCGCGACGAGGTGCTGGGCAAGGCCCGCGCGATGCTGGCCCACGGCAAGTCGCCGGACGAGGCGCTGGCCTTCCTCGCCAACACGCTGACCAACAAGCTGCTGCACCACCCCAGCGCGCGCCTGCGCGAGGCGGCGCTGAGCGGCGACCTCGACCTGCTGCACGCGGCGGGCCGGCTGTACGGGCTGGACGACGAACAGGCCGGGACGCGGGACGAATAGCGAGGGCGGCTTGCTGCCGCCTGCCGCGCACGTCCGCAACGATGGAGCCGCGCCCGCTTCATCACCCGCCCTCTTCCATCGCCCTGCAGCCCATGACCCCATCGATCCGCCGCAAGCTCGAAGCACTGGCCGAGCGCCATGAGGAAATCGGCCTGCTGCTGTCGCAGCCCGAGGTGCTCGCCGACAACACGCGCTTCCGCGAGCTGTCGCAGGAGTACGCCCAGCTCGAACCGGTCGCCGCCTCGCTGCGCGAGCACGACCAGGCCGAGCGCGAGCTGACGGAAACCCGCGCGATGCTGGACGACCCCGAGCTGCGCGAAATGGCCGGCGACGACGTGCGCCGGCTGGAGCAACGCCTGCTCGACCTGGACGGCGAACTGCAGCTCCTGCTGCTGCCGAAGGACCCGCGCGACGAAGCCAACCTGTACCTCGAAGTGCGCGCCGGCACCGGTGGCGACGAGGCGGCGATCTTCGCCGGCGACCTGCTGCGCATGTACCTGCGCTACGCCGAAAGCCGCCGCTGGCACGTCGAGATCCTCAGCGAGCACGCCGGCGAGCACGGCGGCTACAAGGAGGTCGTGGCGCGCGTCGAGGGCAAGGGCGCGTACTCGCGGCTGAAGTTCGAATCCGGCACGCACCGCGTGCAGCGCGTGCCGGAAACCGAGTCGCAGGGGCGCATCCACACCTCGGCCGCGACCGTGGCGATCCTGCCCGAGCTGGACGAGATCGACGAGATCGAGATCAACCCGGCCGACCTCAAGGTCGATACCTTCCGCGCCTCCGGCGCCGGCGGCCAGCACGTCAACAAGACCGACTCGGCGATCCGCATCACCCACCTGCCCACCGGCACCGTGGTGGAGTGCCAGGACGAACGCAGCCAGCACAAGAACCGCGCCCGCGCGATGAGCCTGCTCAAGGCGCGCCTGCTCGACGAGGCGCAGGGCAAGCAGAGCGCGGCGCAGGCGCAGGAACGCCGCCTGCAGGTCGGCTCCGGCGACCGCAGCCAGCGCATCCGCACCTACAACTACCCGCAGGGCCGGATCACCGACCACCGCATCAACCTCACCCTGTACCGCCTGCCCGAGATCATGCAGGGCGACCTGGGCGAACTGATCGACACGCTGACCCGCGAGCACCAGGCCGACCAGTTGCAGGCACTTGGCGGCGCCTGAACCTTGGCGTCACGGCGTGCTGGATTACCCTGCAGTCACCCCTTGCCCCCGTCGTCATTCCGGCGAAGGCCGGAATGACGAGGTTGAGAAGTTTCGAGGCTGAATACCCATGAGCAAGCACTACCGCAAGGCGATCGAGGCACTGCAGCTCGACCTGGTACGGCTGCAACACGGCCTGCGCAGCAGCGGCAAGCGCCTGCTGGTGATCTTCGAAGGCCGCGACGCCGCCGGCAAGGGCGGCACCATCAAGGCCATCACCGAGAGCCTGGATACCCGCGGCTACCGCATCGCGGCCCTGCCGAAACCGAGCGACACCGAAGCCAGCCAGTGGTACTTCCAGCGCTACGTCGCCCACCTGCCCAGCGCCGGCGAGTTCGTGCTGTTCGACCGCAGCTGGTACAACCGCGCGGTGGTGGAACCCGCGATGGGGTTCTGCAGCAGCACGCAATACGAGGCCTTCCTCGACGCCGTGCCGGCATTCGAGAAGCTGCTCACCGACGACGGCATCATCCTCATCAAGTACTGGCTGGCGGTGGACCAGGCCGAGCAGGAAAAGCGCTTCGCCGAGCGCGCCGACGACCCGCTGAAACGCTGGAAGCTGTCGCCGGTGGACCTGGTCGCGCGCCAGAAGTACGCCGAGATGGGCCGGCTGCGCGACGTGATGATCGAGCGCACGCAGCGCGACCACGCGCCCTGGTTCGTGGTCGATTTCAACGACCAGAAGCGCGGCCGGATCAACCTGATCCGGCACCTGCTGCAGCAGGTGCCGCTGCATGAGGAAGCCGTGCCCGCGGTGAAGTTGCCGAAGCTCAAGGGCAAGCCGAAGACCGAGCACGTCACCGACCAGGCGGCGTGGGTGCCCGATACGTTCTAGCCGGTGTGGAAGCCGTGCAGATCCTGCTCCGGCAGGTCCTCGCGGTTGACCGCCTCGACCCGCGCTGCCGGAGGCCCCTGCCGCAGCCAGCATTCCAGCGCGTCAAGCGCCGCGGCCGAGCCGCTGGCCAGCACCTCCACGCTGCCGTCGGCACGGTTCTTCGCGTGTCCGGCCACCCCGTGCGCCAGCGCCTGCTCGCGGGTGCTGGCGCGATAGAACACGCCCTGCACCCGGCCGCTGACGATGAAGCGCGCGGTGGGCATCACTTGCCCCCGATGATCGCCTCCAGCGACGCCTCGGTCACCGGTCCCACGATGTGTTTCGCCACCTTGCCGTCGGGGCCGATCAGGTAGGTGGTGGGCAACCCGCGCGGCTCGTCGAAATCCTTCGGCGGCTGGTCCAGGGTGACCTGGGCGATCGGGTACGCCACCGGGTGCTTGGCCAGGAACGCCTTGATGTCGGCCGGCTCGCTGTCCTCGTAGGCCAGCCCGATCGCGGTGACGTTCTTGTGCGCGGCGACGAAACGCGAGATGTCCGGCATCTCCTTGATGCACGGCACGCACCAGGTCGCCCAGTAGTTGACGATCACCCACTTGCCGCGCTGCGCGGCCAGGTCGAAGGTCTTGCCGTCCAGCGTGGTGACGTGCAGGGTCGGCTGCGCCGGCATCGCCGCCTGTGCGGGCGCGGCAAACGCGAGCGCCGCGGCCAGGACGGCCGCCGGGCGGGACAGGAAAGAGAGCAAGCTCATGCGGGAAGTTCCTCGGTGTCAGCCGCCGGGTTGGCGGCAGGGGGATAGATCTGGTCGAGCCGGGCGCCCAGCTTCGCCTGCAGCGCGGCGGCCAGTTCGGCCAGCATCGCCAGCAGTTCCGGCGGCAGCGCGATGCCCAGCGCCTGCGCCTCTTCCATCGGCTGCAGCGGCAGGCGGTAATCGGTATGCCGGTACACGCGCAGCAGGTCGGTGCTGTCCAGGCTGCGGCACAGCAGCCAGCCGCCGGCTTCGCCGCGCTGGATCAGGTCGGCCTGCTGCAGGTCGTCGAAGTAGGCGGCGATCAGCGCGCTGCGCAGGTACGGCTCGCGCACGCGCAGGTCGGCCGGGTCCACGCAGTCGCCGCTGCGCTGCGCCTCGACGAAGTGCCGCAGCACCACCAGCAGTCCGAGGAACTCGGCGCCTTCGGGCAGCGTCTGCATCGGCGCGTGGTACTCGAACGCGGACGCCGACGCGGCGATCGACGCGGCCAGGATCACGATCACCCACGACAGGTAGATCCACAGCAGGAAGATCGGGATCGCCGCCAGCACGCCGTAGATCTGCTGGTAGGTCTGCGCCTGCTGCACGAACTGGCCGAAACCCCAGCGCGCGATCTCGAACAGCACCGCGCCGAGCAGCGCGCCGATCGCCGCGTCGCGGCGCGACACCTTGCAGTTCGGGATCACCGAATACATCAGCCACAGCGTGAAGAACGTCACCACGAACGGCAACGTGCTCAACAGGCCTTGCGCGAGGCCGCTGAGCTGGTCGGCGGCGCTGTGCAGCAGCGGCGCCGCGGTCACGTAGGAGGTCACCGCGATGCCGCCGACCACCAGGATCGGCCCCAGCGTCAGCGCCGCCCAGTACAGCAGCAGGCGCGAGCCCCAGCTGCGCGGCTGGTGCACGCGCCAGATCCGGTTCAGCCGGTCCTCGATGCTGATCATCATCGACAGCGCGCTGAACAGCATCACCAGGATGCTGATGCCGGTGAGCTTGCTGGCGTTCGCCGCGAAGCCCAGCATGGTCGCCTGCACCGCCTCGCCGGTCGACGGCACGAAATTGTTGAACACGAAGTCGATCAGCGTGTCGCGCGCCGGCTGGAACACCGGAAACGCCGAGAACATCGCGAACATCGCCACCGTCAGCGGCACCAACGAGACCAGGGTGGTGTACGACAACGCACCCGCCGTCTCGAAGCACTTGTCGTCGACGAAGCGCTGCCAGATGAAGCGGCTGAAGCTCTTCGTGCGCTCGCGGTTGAAACGCCGGATCATCGCTGTCCTTTCGCTGGCGGCCGGGCGGACCGCCAACATCGTGGGTACCGGCCGGTACACTAGCGTATT
This sequence comes from Rhodanobacter thiooxydans, assembly GCF_030291135.1. Taxonomy (NCBI): domain Bacteria; kingdom Pseudomonadati; phylum Pseudomonadota; class Gammaproteobacteria; order Lysobacterales; family Rhodanobacteraceae; genus Rhodanobacter; species Rhodanobacter thiooxydans. Next base: position 2,484,025 of record NZ_CP127409.1, read on the forward strand.
GGCTGTGAATGCCTCAAACGCGCGAGTCGATGCCGCATGAATCACGAGATCCTGGTCCTGTACTACAGCCGCAGCGGCCACACCGCCCAGCTGGCGCGCCTGATCGCCCGCGGCATCGAGGAAGTGCCCAGCATGCGCGCGCGCATGCGCCAGGTGCCGCCGGTGGCGCCGGTGACCGAGATCGCGCAACCGCCGGAACCCGAGGACGGCGCGCCGTACGCCACCAAGCAGGACCTGCTCGACTGCATCGGGCTCGCCATGGGCAGCCCCACCCGCTTCGGCAACATGGCCGCGCCGCTGAAACATTTCCTCGACACCACCGGCGCCGAGTGGGCCAGCGGCGCGCTGGTCGGCAAGCCCGCCGTACTGTTCACCTCCACCAGCACCATGCACGGCGGCCAGGAATCCACCCTGCTGTCGATGGCGCTGCCGCTGCTGCACCACGGCATGCTGCTGCTCGGCGTGCCGTACACCGAGCCGGCGCTCACCGCCACGCAAAGCGGCGGCACCCCTTACGGCGCCAGCCACGTCGCTGGCGCCAAGGGCGACAACCCGATCAGCGAACACGAACGCGAACTGGCCCGCGCGCTGGGCCGCCGCCTCGCCGACGTCGCCCGCCGCCTGGCGGCCACGCCATGACCACCGCCACGCGCGCCCCCATCCTGCCGGTCTACCGCGCCGGCCTGATCGCCTGGGCCTTGCTCGTCGTGTTGCAGCTCGTCTGGCACGCCTGGCTGGTGCCGCCGCAGCACATGCCGATGCCCCTGCTGCTGGCGATCACCGTCGTCCCGCTGCTGCTGCCCCTGTTCGCCCTCCGCGACGTGCGCCGCGCCCTGCTCTGGGTCGGCATCCTCAGCCTGTTCTACTTCTGCCACGGCGTGGCTGAAGCATGGAGTTCGGCGGGCGAGCGCTGGCTGGCGATCACGGAAGTCGTGCTGACCGTGTTGCTGATCGCGGCGCTGGGCGCCGGGGTGAAGCGCAAACCGCGCGGCGGAGATGCAGCCTGAAGCTTGAAAACTGAACCTGGCCCCTTTGTCGGCACGGAACTGTTAGGTGCGCTGCTGCCTAAGCATCGACACCACCGTTTCTACGATCCGATCTCTTGATAGTTCGTAGGTGCCGGTGTGGGTTCCACCCGGCACCACAATGATGCGCAGTTTTCCAAGGCCGGGAGCGTTCTGTAACTCTCCTAGCGGTGTTTCAGTATCCGCTGTGCCTTGAAAGCACACGACGGGCGTAGAGGGGGTGGCCAAAAGGGCTTGGGCAAGGGAGAACTCTTGCCGGAGTAGCGACGACACTGGGAGGGCCATCCATGGCAGCGAATACCAGTGCGATGAAAGACGTATCCGAACGGCAGACGACAAAGAGGGTGCGGCTCCCTCGAGAATCAATCCGGCGGGCCGATGATTTGGCGCGCTGTAGGCAGCCACCATGGCGCCGAGGGAGCGGCCGTACAGGACGACTGAATGCTCCGGGCACACCGCACCTGCCGCCGAGACTGCTTCTGTGGCAAGAGCTTGCATATGGGTGAGGCTGGCGATTCCCGATGCACCGTCCTGTCCGGGGTAGGCAACTGCCAGCACCTCGATGCCACGAGCCGCCAACGCCGGAAAAAGATCGCGCTGATAGGCTGGCAGGTTGCCATGTTGTCCCGGAAAGAACAGCACGCAGCCAAGCCGTGGTACGCCATAGTGACGAACAAAAAGCTCGCCGCTGTGACCGAGAGGCTGGAGCTCTGGTGTAGACGGCGAAACTGGCGCACTCGTATGCGGCAGGAGCACCGACTCCAGGCGGAAGCGCAGCACGTAGGCTCCGATGGCGAAATACACCGCGGCCAGTCCGATCGCGATGCCAAAAAAAAACCAACGTGCCTTCATGTCGCTGAGCGCACCTAACGCCTGAGGGGAAAACGAACAAGAAAAACGGTGTCGGGGACAATTTGGATGCCCACGAGCCACGCATTCGACGAGAAATATAAAAGGCGGCACAGCCTCATCTCAACTGACGACGTGATCTCAAAAAATGTCCCTGACACCTTTTCTGCACGCACCCATCCTGCCCGTCTATCGCGCCGGCCTGATCGCCTGGGCCTTGCTCGTCGTGCTGCAACTCGTCTGGCACGCCTGGCTGGTGCCGCCGCAGCACATGCCGATGGCCCTGCTGCTGGCGATCACCGTCGTCCCCCTGCTGCTGCCCCTGTTCGCCCTCCGCGACGTGCGCCGCGCCCTGCTCTGGGTCGGCATCCTCAGCTGTTCTACTTCAGCCATGGCGTGGCTGAAGCATGGAGTTCGGCGGGCGAGCGCTGGCTGGCGGTGGCGGAGATCGTGCTGACGGTGTTGCTGATTGGGGCGCTGGGTGCGGGGGTAAAGCGCAAACCGCGCAGCAGAGAGGCAATCTGAAGCTTGCCCAAATGAACTTGGCCCCTTTGTCGTTTGCTAACAACTGAATTAAACCAAGCCACAAAGTGGCTTCGGCCTTAATCAATCGTCAGCTCTTATCGAAGATATAGCTTTGAACAAGTGATCTTGAAAGACCGTCAAGCCCAGGAAATAGCGACTCCTCGGTTAGGCCCATCAGAGCCAATTCCTTTCTTAGCTGCACATGTAGTTTTTTTGGAATGATGATCTTAATGACATTAAAGTTTTGATAGCACAAGTCACCGCGTTCGCGTGAACAAAGTTCAGCCAAATCGACTATGGAAGGATTGCTAAGCGCGTCCGATATGCCGGGGAAACTCGCCCTGAGGTTATCCATAAAGCTAAAGGGCTCGCTCACGCAGCCGAGATATCCCGCGCCCAGAAAAAGACTACGCTGAGTTGATGCGCGATCGAACAGGGACTGAGACTCGAGAGGAACTAGATGAGTTAGATTGCTATCTTTGGAGTGGCTGTTCGCTCTAGCTACTGACTTGTTAAAAACATCAATGTGATGGGCATTTATAACGTCTTTTAGGTCATGACCCTTCCTGTAGGGCAATTTTGCAAATTCACATAAGTTATCCCGTAGGCGTGGCCTATTTATCGCCCAAATTGCGGAATCGTTGATTGCATTGAGTGCTGAGAAATAGGCAGCGACGTAAATTGACTTTGTAAAATCGAGTAGACGGGTCGCCCCGCCATGATGTTGCATTAGCGCTAGCCACTCGAATGTGTTGGCTGATCGAGGTGGTGTTGACGAGTGAAGATAGAACTTGTTTTTGAACTCATCGAGCATCCAGTGCTCAGTGTTTTCAAGACTGTAGATCGTTTGGCCTGATCTAATATACGCACGCTCCAAGGACGTTAGCAGATCCCAGGAGGCGTCTGCTTGACCGCGAAATACAAACAGACCCAAATGTTCTGAGAGATCAAGCAAGTCTTTAATATCGCTTATGGCAGTGGCTGCGAAATGCTGCATATGAGAGTTAACACCAAGTAAATTTCAAAAACGCAGTCTAATCCTGCAGCCTAGCCGGTGCCACCACTCAGACACCGTAACGATAATCAAGATGAATCAACGGCTTGATCATCTTGCTGCAGCCTGGTCCCGCACAACCAGCAGCATTTCCACGCGCATGATCACGGCGCGCACGGGACGCTCCCGCCTCACCCAAACACCACCATGCTCTGCCGGCTCAACGCCACCGCATCCCCACCCGGTCCCCACAGCATCACGCTCTGGTTGGTATAGCCATCGCGGGCGGCGATGAGTTCGGCATCCACGCGCCAGTCGTCCATACCGAGGTCGTCGTAGCGGTCGCGCAGCAGTTCGAGCATCCAGGTGAGCGAGCTGCCGGGGGTGGGAGTGGCGAACATCGACAGGGCGATCGGCGGGATGAAGTCGGCGAAAGCGAGGACGTGGGTTTCGTCGACCGGGCCTTCGTCGCGCAATGAAAGTTGCAGCACGCTTTCGCGCTGGTGGCTGCCGCTGAACGGCAGGCCGCCGCGCAGCCAGCGGGCGCGGAAGTGCTGGGTGAAGGCGGGCATGCTGCCTTCGACGTAGTGCAGCTCCGGCGCGGCTGCATTTTCCACCGGCGATTGCACGGGCTGGAAATCCAGTACCGACGGCCGCGCGCTGCCGAACACGCCGAGCAGCCGGCACAGGATCTGCTCGCCGTCGACCAGGCTAGCCTCGACCTGGATCGCGCTGCGGCCTGCGCGCAGGCGCTGCGCACGGATGTCCACCGTGCCTGCCGGCACCGGCGCCACGAAGGTGGTCTGCAGGCTGCGCAAGGGCATGTCCGCCGGCACCAGTTCGCGCATGGCGCGCAGCGCCAGCGCCGCCTGCAGGCCGCCGAAGGCGCTGCGCCCCTGCAGCCAGTCCTCGCTCACCGTGGCCTGCCAGCCGTCGCCGTGGTGGGTGAGGCTCTGCATCGCTTCGGAAAATCGCATGGGTCGCGCCTGCGCCGGGGAAGGGCTTTCGATGATGCCAGCGCCACGCGCCGAATGCCCGCATGCCTATACTCGACACCTCGACTCTGGACGGAGCGCGCCATGGCCTTCCTGCAGGATCCGCCGCAACTTCCCCATCCGTATCGCAGCGACCGCGTTCTGCTGGCCCTGCTCGATCGCGCGCTGCCCGCCGAGCGCCGCGCCGCGCTGGACGCCGACCTGGACGCGCTGGGCGATTATGCGCAGATGGCGTGGCAGCGCGCATGCGCCACCACGCAGCGCAAGCCGGTGCTGACGTCGTGGGATGCGTGGGGACGCCGCATCGATCGCATCGAGCTGACGCCGGCGTGGCAGGAAGGCGCGGCGGTGACGACGCGGCACGCCGTGCTCGCCGCCGGCCACGCGGACGGCGAGCATGCGCGGCTGGAAGAGTTTGCCCGCGTCTACCTGTATCACCTCGCCAGCGAGTTCTACACCTGCCCGCTGGCGATGACCGACGGCGCCGCCACCGCGATCAAGGCGTCCGGCAACCGCGAGCTGATCGAACGGGTGCTGCCGCGTTTCCTCAGTCGCGATGCGGCCACGTTCTGGCTCAGCGGGCAATGGATGACCGAGAACGTCGGCGGTTCTGATGTCGGCCACACCGAAACCATCGCGCGGCAGGATGCGAACGGCCGGTGGCGTCTGTACGGGCGCAAGTGGTTCAGCTCGGCGGTGGTTGGCGAGGCGGCGCTGGCGCTGGCGCGGCCCGAAGGCGCGACTGCTGCGGGCACCACGTCGCTGGCGCTGTTCTACGTCGAGACGATGGACGGCGCGCGGCGCAAGCCGGAACTGGTGATCGACCGCTTGAAGGACAAGCTCGGCACGCAGGAGCTGCCCACCGCGGAGATCCACCTGGACGGCCTGCCCGCGTGGCCGCTGGGCGAACTGGCCCACGGCGTACGCCAGGTAGCGCCGATGCTCAACATCACCCGCAGCTGGAACGCGATCTGCGCGGTGGCCAGCATGGCCCGCGCGATCGCCCTGGCGCGCGACTTCGCCGAGCGTCGCCGCGCGTTTGGCCGTCCGTTGGTTGAGCAGCCGCTGCACGCGGAGACGCTGGCCGACATGCAGGCGGAGTTCGAGGCCGCGTTCGCGCTGGCGTTCGAGGTCGCCCATCTGCTCGGCCGCGTCGAACACGGCGCGGCGGCACCGCACGAGGCGGCGCTGCTGCGTCTGCTCACGCCGCTGGCCAAGCTGTGGACCGGCAAGCTGGCGGTGCAGATGTGCTCGGAAGCGCTGGAGTGCTTCGGCGGCGCCGGCTACATCGAGGACACCGGCCTGCCGCAGTTGCTGCGCGACGCGCAGGTGTACGCGATCTGGGAAGGCACCACCAACGTGCTGTCGCTGGACAGCCTGCGCGCGCTGGCCGGCGACGGCCTCGGCGCGTTGCGCACGGCTTGCGCCGGCTGGCTGGACGGCAACGACGACATGCACGCGGCCAGCGCGATCCGGCAGGCGCTGGACGCTGCGGCGCGCTGGCTCGACCAGCATGCGGCCGCGCGCGACACGCTGGAAGCCGGTGCACGCGGCCTCGCCTTCACCCTGGCGCGCTGCGCCGCGGCGGCGTTGCTGGCACGCCAGGCGAGCTGGTCAAGCCACCGCGGCGACCAGCGACCGGCCGCGGCTACGCGCCGCTTCATCAGCCTCGGCCTCGACCGGCTGGTTGCGCCGGACGCGGACAACACCGCCCTGCTGCTGGGCTGATGCGTACCCGCCGGACGGACACGCTCCAGCTGTGGACTCGCCTCCACGGTCAACCGCTGCGGTCGACCGGGATACCCGCTCCGGTCGCGATCATCGTAACCTTGCACATGGCCTCGTCCTCCGCGCTTGCCGCGGAAGCCATCTCGCCAGAGCTGGCGCTTCGACGCCCGAAGGCGCGAGGTCAGTCCAGCTGATGACGAGGCCGAACCCACCCAGGCTGCCAAGCCAACCGCTCCACAGGATTGATGTGCACCACGACAAGGCTGGATTCATGCGACAGATCGGTTTCGCGTTTTTATTCATCACCCTGTGGCTGACAACCTCCCTGGCCCACGCCAGCGTCGCCAATGCGCCCGGCGCCAACCTCGAAGTGTCGCTGGTCACCTACGGCCCGGGCGAAACCTACTGGGAGCGCTTCGGCCACGACGCGATCGAACTGCGCGACACGGTTTCGGGCGAGGCCGTCAACTTCAACTACGGCGTGTTCGATTTCAACGAGAAGAACTTCCTGCTGAACTTCGCCCGCGGCCGCATGCACTACCTGATGGACGCGGCGCCGAGCGACCAGGACGAGCGCTACTACGTCGAGGCCGGCCGCTCGATCACCCGCCAGCGGCTGGTGATGACGGCCGAACAGGCAACCGCGCTGCGCGACTTCCTGTTGTGGAACCTGCGCCCGGAAAATGCCGGCTACGCCTACGACTACTATGTCGACAACTGCACCACCCGCGTGCGCGACGCGCTGGACAAGGCGCTCGGCGGCGTGCTGGCAGCCCGTCTGAAGGCGCGCCCCGGCGGCATGACCTACCGCCAGCAGACCGTGCGGCTGATGAGCGCGCAGCCGTGGCTGATGCTGCTGCTCGACCTGGGCCTGGGGCCGTATGCCGACCAGCCGTTGAACGCCTGGCAGGAAAGCTTCCTGCCTGAAGTGCTGCAGGCGCAGCTGCGCGAGGTGCGTGTCGACGACGGCCACGGCAACCTGCAGCCGCTGGTGCAGGACGAGCAACTCACCTCGCCGAACCGGCTCGACGTGCCGCCACCGACCGCGCCCGACCTGCGCCTGCCGCTGGCCCTGGCCGGCCTGCTGCTGGCTGCGCTGCTCGTGCTCGCCCGCCGCTGGTGGCCGACCGGCTACGCCCTGCTCGGTACTGTCTACCTGCTGGCAGCCGGTCTGGTCGGCCTGCTGTTGCTGACGCTGTGGACGCTGACCACCCACCACTCGGCCTGGGCCAACGCGAACCTGTTGCTGTTCAACCCGCTGGCCTTCGCGCTGCTGCCGACGCTATGGCGCTCGCGCCGCGGCCTCGCCGCCTCGCGCTTCATTGACGGTGTGATCGCGCTGCAGCTGCTCGCCTGCATGGCTGCCGTGCTGCTGCACCTGCTGCCCGGCACCGTGCAGCAGAACCAGCCGTGGCTGCTGTTCGCCCTGCCGTGCTGGCTGGTGCTGGCGTGGAGCCTGCGCCGCCACCGCCGGTAATCCAATTGCCCCGCCATCGGGCGCGGGGCATGATGCGGGCATGAATCCGATCACGCCGCCGAATGCACCGTCGACCAGCAGCCAGCCCATGGTGGTCAACTGCATCGCCTACCGCAAGGACGGCAGCCGCATCGGCGACGTTACCCTCGACGCAATCAGCGACGTGCTGGCCGAACCGGATACCTTCGTCTGGGTCGGCCTGTACGAGCCGGACGAGGCGCTGCTGGAAAAGATCCAGGACGAATTCGGCCTGCACGACCTGGCGATCGAGGACGCGCACGCCGCGCACCAGCGCACCAAGCTGGAAACCTACGGCGACTCGCTGTTCCTGGTGGTGCAGACCGCGCAGCTGATCAACGGCGAACTGGCGTTCGGCGAAACGCACATCTTCTTCGGCCCGCGCTACCTGGTCACCGTGCGCCACGGCGCCTCGCAGTCCTACGCGCCGGCACGGCGCACCTGCGAACACGCGCCGGAACTGCTGGCGAACGGCCCCAGTTACGGGCTGTACGGCGTGCTCGACTTCATCGTCGACAACCTGCTGCCGATCGTGCGCGACTTCCGCGAGGAAGTGCAGCAGCTCGAGCACGACATCTTCGGCGAGACGTTCAAGAGCAGCACGATACGCCGCCTGTACGACATGCAGCGCGACCTGATGACGCTGCGCCTGGCGGTGGCGCCGCTGCAGGACATCATCAACCAGCTGATCCGGCTGCACCCGAACCTGATCCCCGAGGTGCTGCACGCGTACTTCCGCGACGTCTACGACCACGCCTTCCGCGTCAATGAGGCGATCGGCGCGATGCGCGAGATGCTCACCGCCGCGATCAACGTCAACCTGTCGCTGGTCAGCCTGCGCCAGAACGAGGTGATGAAAAAGCTCGCCGGCTGGGCCGCCATGCTCGCCGCGCCGACCCTGCTGACCAGCTGGTACGGCATGAACTTCACCCACATGCCCGAGCTCAGCCGCCCCTGGGCCTACCCCGCCATCATTGTGGTGGTGGCCGGCGTGGTCAGCGGCATCTACCTGGGGCTCAAGCGCGCAAAGTGGCTGTAGCGCGCCGGACGGTTGTCGCTGCACCATGGACCGTTCAAGATGCCGACTGACCCTGGCTCCGCACGCGATGACCCATGAACGACTCCACCAGCCACATCCCCGCCGATGCCGACGCTCCGGTGGAAACCCTGCATGAAGGCCGCTGGCTGAGCCTGCGCAAGCGCGGTCGCTGGGAGTACGCCGAGCGCAACAACCCCGGCGGCGCGGTGATCATCCTGGCGGTGACGCCCGCGGACAAGGTGCTGTTCGTCGAGCAGTACCGCGTGTCGATCCTGCAGAACACCATCGAGATGCCGGCCGGCCTGGTCGGCGACCTGGCCGGCCAGGCCGACGAAACCGCCCAGCTGGCGGCCCGGCGCGAACTGGAGGAAGAAACCGGCTGGCGCTGCCAGCGGGTGGAGTTCATCCATCGCGGACCGTCCTCATCCGGCATGAGCACCGAGATGATCACCTTCGTACGCGCATGGGATCTGCAAAAGGTCGGCCCCGGCGGCGGCGACGACACCGAGAACATCGTGGTGCACGAGGTGCCGCGCCGCGAAGCAGGCGCCTGGCTGTTCGCGCGCGCCGCCGAAGGCTACTCGATCGACCCGAAACTGTTCGCCGGGCTGTGGTTCATCGAACACGCCGGCGGCTGAGCGCGCGGCAGGGTTCCGGGCCCAGCCTGCCGTACCGCGGCAGCGGGCTGCTCACCAAGTGCGCACGTCGACCACGCTGACCGTGTAGCTGTCTATTTCCGACTGGTAGCGGAACATGCGGCCCAGGTCGAAGTGCACGGTATCGCCCGGAGCGATGTTGGCGGTACCAGCCGGCCAGCCCTGCTTGCTCTGCAGCACCTTGCCGCCGGCGTCCTTCACCTCGATGCGGATCTGTGCCGCCGAGGCCGCCGCGCAGTTGTTGACCAGCTCGCCACGCAGGCTCATGCGGGCGACCGTTCCCGTGTTGTTGATTGCGGGCTTGAAATCCTTGATGGCGAAGTCCTTCGGATTGCAGTCGGCCTGGGCGGCCAGCGGGGCGAACAGGAGTACGGCGGAAATGATCAGCGTCTTCATGAGGTTTGGGCCATCCCGAGGCATGCCTTCGATGCGGGCATGGAAAATCATCGGCATGCCTGTGGAATTCTTTAGTCGGTCGCACCCGGCGCGACGGCCGCAGAGAGCCAGCCACCCGTAGTTAAAGTTCTTCGCACTGGCGTCGATAGAGGGTGGTCCCGTCCCCCGCATTGCGGTCCCCCACTGTTCGATGGAGTTTCCCCATGAAGGCTCTCGTTGTTTCCGCCGTGTTGCTGTTCGCTCCGCTGGCCGCCCAGGCTGCCTGCGCGCCTGGCGATTTCGCGGTCAAGGATTTCAAGCCCGGCGTCGCGGCGTCGCGCCTCAGCCTGCGCGGCGAGCTGGTCAACAACTGCGCGGCGGCCTCGGCCGCGCAGGTCCGCATCGAGGTGAAGGACGCCGCCGGCAAGGTGCTGCAGAGCAAGCAGGGCTGGCCGGCTGGCACCGCCAACATCGCTCCGGGCGACACCGTGCACTTCGACCTGGGCCGCATGTTCCGCTACCAGTCGGAAATAGACAGCTACACGGTCAGCGTGGTCGACGTGCGCACCTGGTGAGGCATCCGGCAGCGTGATACGACGAAGGCTCCGCAAGGAGCCTTCGTCGTATCTGGCGCCACGGCTCGCATGTCCGCGCCGGCAGGCAGTCAGTGCAGCACGAACAGCTTGTCGAAACCGGCCACGCGCAACGTACCGCGCAGCTCGCCGGAGGCATTGACGATACGGATGTCGGAGCGGTCGGTGCCGGCGTGCTCACGCAGCAGCAGCAGCATGCCGAGCGCCGAGCTGTCCATCCCGGTGACCTCGCCCAGGTCGATCACGTAGCTGCGCGCAGGCTTGCCGCTGCCCAGGCAGGCATCGTGGAAATCGCGGTGGATGCTGAAGTCGAAGCGTTCGCCCAGTTGCAGGGTGAGGCAATCCAGTTCGCTGTCGTGGTGGACGATCATGGGGCAATCCTCAGAAAAGTTCGATTTCGCCGGCGTCCATCGAGCTCTGCAGCGCCGGGCCGCGCGACCGCAGGCGTGCCTTCTCGCGCTGGATCGCCAGCCGGCTGCGCACCCGCTGGGCGTGCGCCGCCAGCGTGTCGGCGTCGACCGGGCCACAGGCCAGCTCCTCGATGTCGCGCGTGCATTCGCCCACGACCTCCTGCAGCTCGACCAGCCGGGTACGGGTCTGCCGTAGCAGCTGGCCGAGAATGTCCTCGAACTGCAGCGAACGGATGGTGGTGGAGACGTCGCTGCCGAGGCCGCGATTGATCTCGACCGCCTGGTCGGCCACCACGCTGGTGCGCGCATCGGTCTCGGTGACGTGGGCCGTCATCGCGTCGATGCCGCCCTTGGCCGACAGCGCCACGTTGAGATCCTGCGAGGCCATCGCGCCGATCAGTCCGCGCAGCTGCTCCATCGCGGCGCGAGCACGCTCGACGTGGCCCCCGATCTGCTCGTTGAGCTGGTTGGAGTTGCTGGCCAGGTTGCGGATCTCACCGGCCACCACCGCGAAGCCGCGGCCGGACTCGCCCGCGCGCGCCGCCTCGATCGCGGCGTTCAGCGCCAGCAGGTTGGTTTCCTCGGCGATGGTGTTGACGTTCCTGAGCAGGCCGAACACCGCGTCCATTTCCTTCGCCATGCCGTCGATGCGGTAGACGATGCGCAGGCTCTCGCGCGACATCTGCACGATCATGCCGACAAAGTGCTCCAGCAGGTCGCCGGTGCGCGCGGCGAAATCCTGCACCGACACGCCACCGTCCTGCACCTCGATGATCTGCTTGAGCAGCGACTGCTGCAGCGCGGTCTTGCTGGACAGGCCGTCAAAGCCGCCGCCCAGCTCGGACACCGCGTCGCGCAGCAGGTCCAGGCCCTGGTGCAGCTCGCGGGTGGCATGGCCGAGCTCGTCGACCAGCGCGCCGCGCACATCCTCCAGCGCCTCGCGCACCGGTTCGGCGCGGGCGCCGGCAAGGGCCTGCGCGGCTGGCGTCGCGGCGGGTCGTTCCAGCATGGCCCAGGTCGCGGTCAGGGCAACCACCAGCAGTGGCGCCAGCCAGGCCGGGTGCCAGGCCAGCGCCAGCAGCAGGGCGACGGCACTGGCGACCCAGCCGGCCGGTTGGCGTCGGAACCACAGAGCGGGAGTGAATGACATGATCCTGTATCCGCGAGTCAGGCGCTGGCAGCGCCGGTATGGGGGTGACGGGCCAGCGCCAGCAGGCGCGCCGCCATGTGTTCGATCGACTGCATTTCGCCCGCGGCGTCGAGCTTCCAGGCGGCGCCGGGCATGCCCCACACCACCGAACTGGCCTCGTCCTGTACCACCGTGGCAGCGCCAGCCTGGCGCAGTTCAAGCAGGCCGCGCGCGCCATCGCCGCCCATGCCGGTAAGCAGCGTGGCGATGGTGGCGGCGCCGGCGCTGGCCGCCAGCGAGCGGAACAGCACGTCGACGCTGGGGCGGTGCCGGTTCACCGGCGGACCGTCGTGCAGGCGGCACACGTATTTGGCGCCATCCCACATCACCAGCAGGTGGTGGCTGCCGGGCGCGATGTAGGCATGGCCGGACTGGATCGGCTGGCCGTCCTGCGCCTCGCACACGCGCATCGCCGAGCAGCGATCCATACGCGCGGCGAACGGGCCGCTGAAGGCGGCAGGAATGTGCTGGGTCACCAGGATCGGTGGCGCGTCCGGCGGCATTGCCTCCAGTACCACGCGCACCGCCTCGGTGCCGCCGGTGGAGGCGCCGATCGCGATGATCGGGCTGCCGCCGCGCGTACCTGCGGTCTGCGCGCGCGGCAGCACCGCATCGGCCGACAGCCGCGGCGCCACGTCCAGTTTGCGCACCGTGGTGCGCGCGCGCGGCTTCGCCAGCGCCGCCTGCTTGACCTTGGCGCAGATCTCCAGCGTGTGTTCGCCGAAACTGCTGGCCAAGTCGCTGCTCGGCTTGGCCAGGAAATCCACCGCGCCCAGTTCCAGCGCGCGCAGCGTCACTTCGGCACCCTGGGTGGTCAGCGACGACACCATCACCACCGGCATCGGCCGCAGCCGCATCAGGTTTTCCAGGAAGGTCAGCCCGTCCATGCGCGGCATCTCGACGTCCAGGGTCAGCACGTCGGGGTTGAGCTGCTTGATCTTCTCGCGGGCGATCAGCGGGTCCGCCGCCGTGCCGACGACCTCGATGTCCGGATCGCAGGCAAGCATGGTCGACATCAGCTTGCGCACCAATGCGGAATCGTCGACTACCAGAACACGCACTCTATCCATTGCCCACCTTGCCATGCAGCCACGGCCCCGTCGCCCGCGACGGTGGCCCGATCGATTGCCACGCCGGAACCACGGCGCTAGAACAGCTCGACCTCACCCTTTATCGGATCGTTTGCCAAACGCTTGAGGTAGCCGCGCTCGTCGGCCACCAGCGCCACGTCGTCGCTGCGGCGTAGCTGGCGCACGCGGACCCGGCCGCTGTGCGGAAAGAACTGCACCTGGCGCGGGTAGACGTCGCCCAGGTCCTCGGCCGCCAACTGCAATCGCTCGGCCTCGATGTAGCGATGCACGAAGTCGATGTTGCGTTGGCCCACGTCGCTCAGCTGGGCCAGCACGCGGCCACCGCCGAATACCTTGACGCGCAGGTTCGCGCGCTGGCCGCCGGCCTTCAGGATCGCGTTGATCAGCTGCTCCATCGCGTCGCTGCCGTAGCGCGCGGCGCGCCCGATGGCCGGCGACCAGCTGTCGCGCTCGCCCATCGGCTCGGGCAGCATGAAGTGGTTCATGCCGCCAACGCCGCGTTCGGCGTCGTGGATGCAGGCCGACACGCACGAACCGAGCACGGTGCTGACCAGCTCGTCGCTGCCGCTCACGTAGAACTCGCCCGGCAGCACCCGCACCACCATGCGACCCTGGGCCGGGTCCCAGAACCGGCGCAGGTGCTCGAAGCCGGGCATGGCCTCGGGCAGCGTGGTGCTGCGACGCTCGGCCGTCACTACCGGCATCATCCGAGCTTCCGGTAGACGGTGCGGCCGATCAGCTCGAAATCGTCGTTGATGCCGTGCAGCGACTCGGAGTGGCCGAGGAACAGGTGGCCGCCGGCCGGCAGCAGCGCGGCGTAGCGGCGGAACAGCCGCTGCTTGGTCGGCTGGTCGAAGTAGATCACCACGTTGCGGCAGAAGATCGCGTCGAACGGACCGCGCATGGGCCACTCGTGCAGCAGGTTCAGCGGCTGCACGGTCACCAGCTCGCGCAGGCGCGGATGCACGCAGGCGTAGCCCGCGTACTCGCCGTCGCCGCGCAACAGCCAGCGGCGCCGGCGTTCCTCGCTGATGCCCTCAAGCTTGTCCAGCGGATACACACCGTTGCGCGCGGTTTCCAGCGCCTGCGGCGACAGGTCGGTGGCGAGGATCTTCGCGTCGATGCCGGTGGCGCCGTGCTTCTCCAGCGCCTCGGCCAGCACCATCGCCAGCGCGTACGGCTCCTCGCCGGTGGAACAGCCGGCCGACCAGATCCGCAGACGGTCGCCGCCGCGGCGCTTCTGCTGCAGCCACTGCGGCAGCAGCTCGTCGACCAGCAGGTCGTAATGGTGCGACTCGCGGAAGAACGAAGTGACGTTGGTGCTGATCGCGCTGGCGAGGTTGTCCAGCTCGCTCTGCGGGTCGCGCCGCAACAGCTCGCAGTAGGCGCCGAAGTGGCGCAGGCGCAGCGCGCGCAGCCGTCGCGCCAGGCGCCCCTGCACCAGCTGGCGCTTGTGTTCGCCCAGCGCGATGCCGCAATGCTCGTAAACGAAGTCGCGCAGGAAGCGGAACTCGGCATCGCCAAGAGTGGCCCCGCCACCGTCCGCCGGCACGGCATCGCCTTGAACCATGCCGGCCGCGGTGCTCACGCTCAGAACTCCTTCCAGGCACCGGCATCCGCTGCCTCGACGGCGGCGGCGCGCGGCGGCGCCTTGCGCACCGCGGCGAACACCGCCTCGGTGGCACGGACCACATCCTTCGCGCGCTCCGGCGGTGCCGCCTGGGATACCGCGTCGTCGTCGGCCAGGCGGAAGAAGCCCACCTGGCTGGACAGGTCGCCAGCCTGCTCCTGCATGGCGCGGGCGGCGGCCGAGGCCTCTTCCACCAGCGCGGCATTCTGCTGGGTCATCTCGTCCATCTGCATCACGGCGTTGTTGACCTGGTCGATGCCGGCGGACTGCTCCTGGCTGGCCGCGGCGATCTCGGCCACGATGTCGGTGACCTTCTTCACGCTCTCGACGATCTCGGCCAGCGCCTTGCCGGACTGGTTGACCAGTTCCGAGCCGCAGCGCACCTTCTCCTCGCTCTCGGCGATCAGGCCCTTGATCTCCTTCGCCGCGCCGGCGCTGCGCTGCGCCAGGCTGCGCACCTCGCTGGCCACCACCGCGAAACCACGGCCCTGTTCGCCGGCGCGCGCCGCTTCCACCGCCGCGTTCAGCGCCAGCAGGTTGGTCTGGAACGCGATCTCCTGGATCAGCCCCACGATGTCGCCGATCTTGCGGCTGGAGGCGTCGATCTCGCCCATCGCGACAATCGCCTTGCCCGCCACTTCGCCGCCGCGCTCGGCCTGCTCGCGGGCGCCGCGGGCCAGCTGGTTGGCGTGGCTGGCGTTCTCCGCGTTCTGCTTCACGGTGGAGGTCATCTCCTCCATCGACGAGGCGGTTTCCTCCAGGCTGGAAGCCTGTTCCTGCGTGCGCTGGCTCAAGTCGTCGTTGCCGCGCGCGATCTGCTGCGCCGCGCTCGACACCGCATCGGAGCCCTGACGCACCTCGCCCACGATCGCGCCGAGGCGCTCGTCCATGCTGCGGAAGGCGTCCAGCAGCCGGCCCAGCTCGTCGTGCCGCTTGACCTTGATGTCGTGGCCCAGCCGGCCCTCGGCGATGGCATGCGCCACCTTCACCAGATGCGCCAGCGTGCCGCTGATCGAGCGCACCAGCAGGGTCGACACCAGCAGCGCGAACAGCAGGCCGCCAAGCAACGCAAACAGCACCAGGTTGCGCACCAGCTTGTAGCGGCTGACCTGCGCCTGATAGATCTGCCTCACCTCGTCGCTCTGCGCCTGCATCAGCTTGTTGATGGTGTCCACGCGCAGCATCAGCTCCGGACGCACCTGCATTTCCAGCAGGTCACCGGTGCCTCCGTCGTTTTGCGCCAGCGCGTCGTAGATGTCCTTGAGGTCGCCCTGGTATTCCTCGTCGGTGGCGCGATAGGCCTTGTACTTCGCGGTGATGTCCGCGCTCATCGGCATCGCCGACAGCGTCTTGTTGGCCTCGGCGATTTCCTTCTGCAGGCGCTCGGACTCGGCGACCTTCTGCTTCACCTGGTCGGGCTTGCCGATCGCCCCGGCCGCTTCGCCGAGCACGATGAAGTTGGTCAGCGACTTGGCGCGCAGGCTGCCGATCAGCTGCGCCGGCACCATCGCCTCCTCGTAGCTGCGCCGCATTCCCTCGTTCTGCCAGGACATCATGCCAAGGCCGACCGCCGCACCGGCCGCCAGCATCAGCCCGAGCAGCGTGAACACGCCGATCAGGCGCGCCTTGACGGACAGGGTCGGCAACCTGGTGAAACGTGTCATGAATTTCTTGATGTTCATCGTGATTCCCGGATCGGATCAGGCGGCAACTTCGACATTCCGGACGTCCGTCAGCGCGGCATCCAGCGTTTCAACATCTTCCGGACGCATCAGCTTCTCCACGTCCAGCAGCATCACCATGCGCTCGACGTGGGTGGCCAGGCCCTTCAGGTAGCGTGTGTCGACGATCGCGCCCATGTCGGGCACCGGCTTGATCGCCGCCGGCTCGATGTCGACCACGTCGGACACCGCATCCACCACGATGCCGAACAATCGCTCGGCAACCGCCACGATGATCACCACCGTGCTGTCGCCGTAGCTTTCGCGTGCCAGGCCGAAGCGCAGGCGCAGGTCCATGATCGGCACGATCGCGCCACGCAGGTTGAGCACGCCCAGCAGGTAGTCGGGGGTCTGCGGGATACGGGTGACCCGCGACCAGCCGCGGATCTCGCGCACCGACAGGATGTCGACGCCGTATTCCTCGCCGGCCAGGCCGAACGTCAGCTGCTGGACGGTGGGCGCCGTGGCCGCGTTGTCTTCGTACATGAATCATCTACCTCGTGATGGGCGCCTGCGGACGCCCGGCCTCGATGCCTGTATCGGCCTTGCCGGAAAGGACTTGAGTACGCCACCGCCGCCGGGCGGAGCTGCCGCGGGCGCCTCACCGCAAAGAAGCGCTCTCAGAACTCGGTCCAGCCGCCGGCCGCCACGACCGCCCGGGTCGGTTCAGCCGTGCGGGTTGCCGACTTGCGCGACAATGCCACCACGCGCGCCGGGGCCGGCGCCGGTGCTGCCGCGGGCTCTGCCGTCGCGCCGTCAAGCCGGAAGAACTTCATTTGCCGCTGCAGTTCGCCAGCCTGCTCCTGCATCGCGCGCGCCGCCGCCGCGGCCTCTTCCACCAGTGCCGCGTTTTGCTGGGTCACTTCGTCCATCTGCATCACCGCGCGGTTCACCTGGTCGATGCCGGCGGACTGCTCCTGGCTGGCCGCGGCGATCTCGGCGACGATGTCGGTGACTTTCTTGACGCTCTCGACGATACCGGTCAGCGCCACACCGGACTGATCGACCAGCGCGCTGCCGGCCTGCACCCGCTGCACGCTCTCGTTGATCAACCCCTTGATCTCCTTCGCCGCCGCCGCGCTGCGCTGGGACAGGCTGCGCACCTCGCTGGCCACCACGGCGAAACCGCGGCCCTGCTCGCCCGCACGCGCCGCCTCCACCGCCGCATTGAGCGACAGCAGGTTGGTCTGGAACGCGATCTCGTCGATCAGCCCCACGATGTCGGCGATCTTGCGGCTGGAGGCGTTGATCTCGCTCATCGCCGCCACCGCCTGCGCCGCCACTTCGCCGCCGCGCTCGGCCTGCTCGCGCGCACCGCTGGCGAGCTGGTTGGCGTAGCCGGCGTTCTCCGCGTTCTGCTTCACGGTGGAGGTCATCTCCTCCATCGAGGCGGCGGTTTCCTCCAGGCTCGACGCCTGTTCCTGCGTGCGCTGGCTGAGGTCGTCATTGCCCTTGGCGATCTGCTGCGCGGCGCTGCTCACCGCCTGCGAACCGTGCTGCACTTCGCCCACGATGCCGGTCAGCTTGTCGCGCATGCGCACCAGCTCGGCCAGCAGACTGCCGACGGCGAAGCGCCTGCCGCCGTCGTCGTCATCGTTGCCGAGGTCGCCGTCGGCGATGCGTGTGGCCATCGCCACCGCGAAAGCCGGCTCGCCGCCGATGCTGCGGCGGATGCTGCGCATCGATACCCATACCAGAGCGATCACCAGCAGGCCCAGCAGGCCGGCCTTGGCCAGGTTCGCCGTCAACGTGTGGCGGAACTGCGCATCGATGTCGTCGAAGTAGGCGCCGGCGCCGAAGTGCATGCCCCATGGCTGGTAGCGCTCGCTGTAGGTGACCTTGCCCACGACCTTCTTGCTGCCTGGCTTGAGCCAGTCGTAGTAGGTGACGCCGCGGCCGTCTTTCATGTCGACGTCGTGCATCGCCTGGAAGATCGGCTTGCCGTTCTGGTCGGTCATGTCGCGCACGCTGGTGCCCAGCTTGTCCAGCATCACCGGGTGCTCGGTCAGCACGTAGCTGTCATCGAACGCGAACACGTAGCCGGCGCCCTTGTCCCACTGCATGTCGTGGATTTGCGCCAGGGCCCGCTTCTGCGCCTCGGCCTCGCCGAACTCGCCCCTGGCCGCACGCTCGTGGAAGCCGCTGGCCACCGAAACTGCCGACTCGATCTCGCTGCGCAGCAGGCGTTCGAGACCTTCCATCTGGCTGGCGCGGCTCTGCAATGCATTCACCACGGTCAGGCCGAACAGCCCCAGCACGACCACCGTCACCACCATGACAAGCCGCGCATTGAGGCTGAGCCGATCGAAGAACCCACGTATCACGGACAACATGTCGCAAACCTCGACTTCGGAAAAGAAACCCGCCGGCCACGACAGCCATGCGGGGTGGCGTGCAAAGACGCCGAAACCCATCGCCAGCGGAAGCACCCGCTCCGTTCGCGCCCTTCATTGCGCCGCCGCCGCGGCAACGACGTGCCTCAGGCTGCCTTGCTGCGCTGTCCCAGCCGCACCACGCCGCCCACGTCGACGATCAGCGCCACCGAACCGTCACTGAGGATGGTCGCGCCAGACACGCCCTGCACCCGCTGGTAGTGCTTCTCCAGCGACTTGATCACCGCTTGCTGCTGGCCCAGCAGGTCGTCCACCAGCAGGCCCACGCGGCGGCTGTCGTCCTCGATCACCACCACGATGCCGCGCTCGACCTCGGTGATCGCGTCGGCGCAGTCGAAGGCGCGGTGCAGCCGCATCAGCGGCAGGTATTCGCCGCGGAACTGGAACACCTCGCCGCCGCCGGCGATCCGCCGCACCGCCGCGGCTTCGAGCCGCAGCGACTCGACGATCGAGGTCAGCGGCACGATGTAGCGCTCGTGGCCCACGGCCGTGACCAGGCCGTCGATGATCGCCAGGGTCAGCGGCAAGGTGATGGTGAACGTGCTGCCCTTGCCGGACACGCTGCGCACGCCGACGCTGCCGCCCAGATCGCGCACGTTGCGCCGCACGACGTCCATGCCCACGCCACGGCCGGACAGGTCGGTGGCCTGCGCGGCGGTGGAGAAGCCCGGCTGGAAGATCAGCTCGGCCACCTCGGCGTCGCCGAGTTCCTGCCCCGCAGCGATCAGGCCGCGCTGCTGCGCCTTGGCCACGATCGCGGCATGATTGAGCCCGGCGCCGTCGTCGCTGATCCGTACCACGATGTTGCCGCCTTCGTGGTGGGCATCGAGCCTGAGCAGGCCGGTCTCCGGCTTGCCGGCGGCTTTGCGCAGAGCGGGCATTTCCAGGCCGTGGTCGATCGCGTTGCGCACCAGGTGCACCAGCGGGTCGCCGATTTTCTCCAGCACCGTCTTGTCCAGCTCGGTATGTTCGCCGTGCAGCTCGAGCCTGACCTGCTTGCCGAGCTTGCGCTCCAGATCGCGGACCAGCCGCGGGAAGCGGTTGAACACTGAACCGATCGGCAGCATGCGGATGCGCATCACGCTCTCCTGCAGCTCGCGCGTGGCGCGTTCGAGCTGCAGCAGGCCTTCGCGCAGGCGCTCCAGCTGCGAGGGCTGGAAGTTCTCGCCGATGTCGCTGAGCATCGACTGGGTGATCACCAGCTCACCCATCATGTTGATCAGCGCGTCGACCTTGTCGATACCCACGCGGATCGAGCTGCCCTCGGCGGAGGCGACCGCCTCGCGCGGTGGCGCGGCGGCCGGCATGGGCGCAGGAGTGGGGGCGGCAACCACCGCTGGTGCAGCCGCAGCCGCCGGCGTTTCCTCGGCCAGCGCCGCGATGGCCAGCTCGCAGTCGCCGTCTAGCCAGTCGAACACGGCGTCGACGTCACCGCGCGCCACCGCACCGTGCAGGCGCAGCTCCCAGCCGAGATGGCATTCGCCGGGATCGAGATCGGCCAGCCGTGCCGGCGCCCGATCGACGACGAAGGCACGCCGCACCTCCAGCCGGCCCAACTGCTGCAGTTCGCGGAACAGCCGCAGCGGATCGTTGCCGGTCTGCAGCAGGTGCGGCAGTGCGACGAAACGAATGTCCCAGCCACTCGCCGCAGCGGCATTCAATGCGGGCGCAGCCGGCGCCGGCGCCGCCTCGCCGCTGACCAGGCGCACCAGCTCGCCGCGCAGCGCCTCGCTGTCGGCATCGGCCACCGGCTGGCTGTCGGCGGAACGCGCCAGCATGGCGCGCAGGCAGTCGACCGAGCGCAGCAGCAGGTCGATCAATTCCGCATCCACCGCGCGGCGTTCGCTGCGCACTTCCTCCAGCAGCGACTCGGCCACGTGGGTGAACGCGGCGACGTCCGCAAAGCCGAAGGTCGCCGCGCCGCCCTTGATCGAGTGCGCGGCGCGGAAGATCGTGTGCACCAGCTCGTGATCGGTCGAACCCGAGTCCAGCGCCAGCAACGCGGCCTCCATCGCATCCAGCCCTTCCAGGCTTTCCTCGAAGAAGGTCTTGTGGAATTGAGTCAGGTCGACGGCGCCCATGGATCTTCCTTCAGCCCAGCACGCGCTTGACGGTGGCCAGCAGCTGTTCCGGGTCGAACGGCTTGACCAGCCAGCCGGTGGCGCCGGCCGCCTTGCCTTCCATCTTTTTCTCGGTATGCGACTCGGTGGTCAGCATCAGGATCGGCACGCCCTTGTAGGCGTCCATCGTGCGCAGCTCGCGCACCATCGCGATGCCGTCCATCACCGGCATGTTGACGTCGGCCAGCACCAGATCGAACGCGCTGCCACGCGCCACGTCCAGCGCCAGCTGCCCGTTTTCGGCCTCGGCCACCTCGTGCCCGGCGCCGCGCAGGGTGAACGCCACCATGCCGCGCATCGAGACCGAATCGTCTACCGCAAGAATCTTTGCCATGCTGCCACCTCGTTCAGGCCGGCCCTGCGGCCGGCAGTTCCAGAATCCGCGCCAGGCCGAGCAGGCCAGCCGCCTCGTTGAACGTCTCGCTCGCGCCGCGCCAGTCCAGCGCACCGCCGCGCGTCTGCAGCTCACGCCGCAACAGCACCAGCAGCTGCAGCGCCGCCGTATCGACACGCTCCACCTGGCTGGCATCCAGCACCACGCTGGCACCATGTTCCAGCGCACCCAGCAGTTCCGCCTTCAGCACGGCCTGGGCGGCAATGCGGCAATCAGCCGGAAGCACCACCGCGGCCGCGCCGTCCGGCGCCGCCTGCCGCTCGTCCTGTTGCTGCTTCACCGCCCGTTTGCCGGCCATGCCGCCACTCCACGCGCGCTCGTTGGCGCTGACGAGTTGCTTATCGGCCGTCGCCACGATCGCTTTAGGGATCGCCGGCCATGCCCGGGGTCGAACGCGGCTCAAGTTCGCCCGTGCGCGGCCGATGTCCTGCTGGACGAACCCGATCGCACACGGCCCGCGTGCAGGAACCGACTTGATCATCCAACCGACCAGCCTGGCCGCCCTCACCTGGGCCGGTGCCGCTTCCGGCACCAGCGCACAAAGCTGGCGCATCGGCACGGTGCTGTCGGCGCGGCCGCTGGGGGTGAACCCGCAGGGGCTGCTGGTGCTGCAGGTCGGCGCGCTGGCGGTGGAGACGGAACTGCCCGGCAGCCAGTTGCCGGCGCAGTTCCAGGTGCGCGTGCTGAGCCTGGGTGCGCAGCCGCAGCTGGAGGTGCTGGCGCATCCGGTCGACCCGACCTTCCAGCGCGTGCTGCGCGAGCGCCTGCCCCAGCAAAATGGCTATGCCCCCCTGCTGGCCACGCTGGGTACGCTGGCCCAGCGGCCGGTATTGCGCCAGTTGCCGCCGGACCTGCGCACGGCGCTGGCCCTGCTCGAACAATCGCTGCGCACGCCCGCCGAGGTCACCCGCGGCGAAGGCCTGCGCGAGGCGATCAGCCGCAGCGGCCTGTTCTTCGAATCCCGGCTGGCCAGCCCGCACGGCAACCTGGCGGCGCTGGCCGAGGATGACTGGAAAGGTGCCCTGCTGCGCCTGGCCGGACTGCTCGACCGGCGTGCGCCGGCGCCGGCGGCGCCCAACCGCAGCGATGCCGCACCGCCGATGCTGCAGCGTGGCATGCAGGCGCAGCCGCGCGTGCCGCTGCCGCTGGTAGCCGCCGACGACGACGTGGCCCCGCTGCTGGATCGCCTGCACGGCGACGTCAAGGCGGCACTGGCGCGGGTGGAGGTGGCCCAGCTGGAAGCCAGCGCCAGCCCGCTGCCGGCGTGGATGATCGAGATTCCGTTGCAGGGCGAGGGCGGGCGCGACGTGCTGCAGTTGCAGCTGGAGTTCGCCACCGATCCCGCCGATGGCAGCCACGGCTGGACGCTCGGCTTCGCGCTGGACCTGCCTGCACTGGGCCCGGTGCAGGGCGAACTGCAACTGCGCGAACCACGGCTGGCGGTACGCCTGTGGGCCGAACAGGCACAGACCGCGCAGCAGCTGGAACGCCAGTTTGGCCCGCTGCGCCAGCGGCTGGCTGCCTGCGGCGTCCTGCTCGACCAGCTGAGCTGCCAGGTCGGCCTGCCGCAGCCGCCAGGCCGGCACAGCGCCGTACTGCTGCAGGCCACCGCATGAATACGCCGCCGCCCTCGCGCCGGGTCAGCCTGCGGCTGGCCAGCGGCAACCACACCGAGATCAAGCCGATGCCGCCGGAGTCGCTGGACGCCCTGCTGGCGCGCGCCCAGGTGCTGGGCCTGCCGCTGCATCACGATCCGCAGATCGCCGCCCTGCTGGCCTCGCTGCGACTGCGCGAGGATGTGCCGGTGCTGCTCTACGCAGCGGCGGCCTCGGTGCTGGCGGCCGTCTACGACGCAGCGGAAGAATGATCGACCCGACTCACGCCGCGCACCGCTTTCAGGAGCTGGCCGGATGCATCCGCAGGACCAGCTGCGCCTCGTCGCGCGACAGGCCGCAGCGGCTGATCAGTTGTTCCACGTCAGCGCCTTCGCGCGCCAGTTGCTGGGCCAGTTCGTAGGACCGCGGCACCGTCGGCGACGGTTGCCGCTCGATCCGGCCCAGCTGGCGTTCCAGCCGCCCCAGCGCCATCACCAGCATCGAGGTCGGCACGTCGGTGCGAGCATGGGCTGCGTCGTGCGACAGTTCGGCCATCCGCCGCTGCAGCTCGCGCAGTTGGCGCCAGCCGTGGAACAGCAGCGCCGATTGCGCCAGCGCCAGCAACAGCAGGACGCCCACGCCGGTTTCAAGCCACATGACCGTTCCCGTCGTCGGCCCGGCACAGCCGGCGCACGTCGAGCAAGGCCACGAAGCCGCCCTGCCAGGCCAGCACGCCGCTGACCGGATCGTCGTCGCGGCTGGCCCGCCCCGGCGGCGGCGGCGCGATGTCGATACCGTCGCTGCACAGCAGTTCGCCGACGGCATCCACGCGCAGGCCGACCCACTGCCCCGCCTGCGACAGCATCACCACGCGCACCGTGGCCGGCTCCGCCGCCGGCAGCACCGGCAGGCCCAGCCGCCGCCGGCCGTCCATCACCGGCACGATGCGCCCGCGCAGGTGGCGCACGCCGAGCAGGTCAGGGGCTGCGCCCGGCACCGGCGTCAGCTCGCCGTCGCGGATCACTTCACTGACCTCGTCCAGCGGCGCGGCATACAGTTGCGTGCCGATCCGGAACGACAGCCAGTGGCGGCCCTCCGCGGCGCGGTCAGCGGCAGTGACGTTCATGCGATGACTCCACGATCGTGCGGCCCGCTCATGGGACGGAGCGGGTCGGGGGGGCGCGTTCGGAGCGGCTGTCCGGAGGGGCGCCGGCGTTCGGCATCGCCGCCGCGACGGCAGCCGGTACGGCGGCGGGCGCGCTGTCTGCCGCGCCGGTGCCGGGCACCGCCGGCGTCAGCGGCACGATGGCGCGCACGGTAGGCAGCACGCTGGGAGCCGATGCCTCGGCCACGCCGGCATGCTGGCCGAGGTCGTCGGCGTCGCTGTGCTCGCGCGGCGGCAGCGAGCTGTTGCCCATCACCACCACCAGTACGCGGCGATTCTGGTTGCGCCCTTCCGCGGTGGTGTTGTCGGCCAGCGGATGCATCTCGCCCCAGCCGATGATGCCGAGCCGATCCTGGGCCACCCCGTTGACGGCGAACAGGCGCGCCACGCTGCCCGCGCGCGCGGCCGAGAGTTCCCAGTTCGATGGATACAGCGCGGTGTTGATCGGCATGTCGTCGGTGAAGCCCTCGATGCGCACCGGGTTGGTGAACTCCCCCAGCACCCCGGCGAGGCTGTGCAGGATGCCCTGCGCCGATGTCGACAACTGGGCCACGCCGCTGGGGAACAGGATGTCGGTACGGATCTCGATTTCCAGCCAGTCCACCTTGTTGCGCACGTTGACCAGCTTGCGGTCGATCAGCGGCTGCAGCGCCTTGCGCACCTCGCTCTCGATGCGCCCCAGGTTCTGCTGTGACGACGTGGCGCGATGGGCCACGTCGCGCCCGTTGCCACCGCGCATCGCTATCGGGTGCGGCGGGATCGGCACCGCGATCGGCACCACCGACGCCCCCGACTGGCCCGCCGGCGCGGCGATCGCCGGGTCGATATTGTGCGGCCGGATCCGCGTCGGCGGCAGCGGCGCAATGGCGTGGCTGGAGCCGTTGAACGCCTCGATCAGCGACTCGGACATCACCCGGAACTTGCCCTCGTTGACCACCGAGACTGCATACATCACCACGAAGAACGCAAGCAGCAGGGTCATCAGGTCGGCATAGGGGATCGCCCAGGCTTCGTGGTTCTGGTGTTCCTCGTGCTTGTGCCTTCTCATGCCACGTAACCCTGCAGGCGCGCCTCGATCTGCCGCGGGTTGTCGCCTTGCGCGATCGACACCAGGCCCTCGATCAGGATCTCGCGCATCTGCGTCTGCTTGCTGATCAGGCCCTTCAGCCGCGCCGCCATCGGCAGCATGAACATGTTGGCCAGCGCCACGCCATAGATGGTGGCCACGAAGGCGGCGGCGATGCCATGGCCTAGCTTGCTCGGATCGGCCAGGTTCTGCATCACCGCCATCAACCCCATCACTGCGCCGATGATGCCCAGCGTGGGCGAATAGATGCCGGCCATTTCGAACACCTTGGCGCCGGCCAGTTCGATCGATTCGCGGGTTTCCAGGTCCACTTCCAATACGCTGCGGATCGCCTCCGGCTCGCCGCCGTCGACCAGCAATTGCAGGCCCTTGCTGACGAACGGGTCGGCCTCCGCCTCGATCTGCGGCTCCAGCCCGAGCAAGCCCTGCCGGCGCGAGATTTCGCTCCAGCCGACGATCCGGCTGATCAGGTCGCTCGGCTGGTGCCGGGGTGGCCGGTAGACCATCGAGAGCATCCTGAACGCCTGCTTGAGCACCTTGCCCTGGTTCTGCACCAGCAGGGCGGCGGCCGTGCCGGCGAAGACGATCACGAACGCCGCGGGATTCCACAGCGCACCCACGGTGGAACCCTTGAGGATGGTGCCGACGATGATGACCACGAAGGCCAGAATGGTGCCGATGATGCTTACCAGATCCATGCTGATCAGCCAGTCAGTTGCAGTGAGGTGGAAAGTTGCCCGGTATCACTGGCCAGGCCGGCCAGGTCCATCACCAGCGCCAGCCGGCCGTCGCCGGTGACGGTGGCCCCGGCGACGCCCGGCACGCCGTCGAACAGCGGCCCGAGCGGCTTGACGATGACGTCCTCGCGGCCGAGCACCTCGTGCGCCAGGCAGCCGAGGCGCTGGTGGCCGATGTGCAGTACCACCACATGCCGGCCCGTGGTCGCGGTCGTCGCCGCCCCGGCCCAGCCGACCAGGTTGACCAGCGGCAGGGCACGGCCGCGGTGGCGTGCGACCAGGCGGCCGTCCAGCAGGCAATCCTGGCCGTCGTCGAGTTCGAAAACCTCCTCCACGTTGCCCATCGGCAACGCCAGCAGGCGTGTGTCCACGCGCACCATCAGCACGCGCAGCACCGCCAGGGTCAGCGGTACGGCGAGTTCCAGCTCGCTGCCGTGACCCAGGTTCGAGCGCACCTGCAAGGTGCCGCCGAGTTCGGCCACGCGCGTCTTCACCACGTCCATGCCGACCCCGCGGCCGGAGATGTCGGACACCACCGCCGCAGTGCTGAAGCCGGGACGGAAGATCAATTCGTAGCACTCGCCTTCACTCAGCCGTGCGGCCTGCACGGCATCGATCACGCCCTTCTCCACCGCCTTGCGGCGCAGGATGTCGGGGTCCATGCCGCGGCCGTCGTCGCGCACCGCGATCATGATGCGCTCGCCGCGCTGGCTGGCCGACAGGCATACCCGCCCCTTGCGCGGCTTGCCGGCCTGCTCGCGTTCGCCCGGCAGCTCCACGCCGTGGTCGAGCGCGTTGCGCAGCAGGTGGATCAGCGGGTCGGCCAGCGCCTCGACCAGGCTGCGGTCGAGGTCGGTGCCCTCGCCTTCCAGCACCAGTTCCACGTCCTTGCCGAGCTGGCGCGCCAGGTCGCGCACGATCCGCGGGAAGCGCTGGAACAGCCGCCCCACCGGCTGCATGCGCATGCCCATCACCGCGTTCTGCAATTCGTCGGTGACCCGGTCCAGCTCGCTGGCCGCAGCGGCCAGGGCCTCGCCGTCATGGCGCGCGGCCAGGCTGAGCAGGCGGTTGCGCACCAGCACCAGTTCGCCGGCATGGTTGACCAGCGCATCCAGCCGCGCGGTGTCGACCCGCACGCTGTTTTCCGCCGGCGCCGCATGGTGCGCCACTGTGGCCGCGGCGGCTTTCGGCGCCATCGTTTCGGCCACCGCCGCCGGCGCCACCGCGGCTGCCGCGGCCGGCTGCCCGGCCTTGCCATGCAAGGCGTCCAGCAACGCTTCGAACTCGTCGTCGTCGATCGACGCGGACGCGATCGGCGCGATCGGTAACGCGGCCGGCGCGATGGTACCCGGCGCGGCGGTGCCGTACATGCTGTCCAGCAGGGCCTCGAACTCGCTGTCGTCGATCGCGCCGCCGTCCGCCGACGGAGCCGGCGCAGCCGCCGGCACCACGACCGCAGCCGGCCGGGCTCCCGGCAACAGCGATTCCAGCAACGCCGGCGGCGGCATCGCCAGCGGTGCCCCGGCGCCCACCGCCGCCATCATGCCGTTGAGCAGGTCGAGCGCTTCGAGCAGCGCATCCATGTGGACGGCGCCGAGCACCACCTTGCCGTTGCGGGCCTCGTTGAGCAGGTCCTCGGCGTGGTGGCACAGCACCACCATCGGCTCGAACGCGAGGAACCCGGCACCGCCCTTGACGGTGTGGAAGGCGCGGAACACGGCATTCAGCAGCTCGCCGTCACCCGGCGCCGCTTCCAGGCCGACCAGTTGCTCGTCGAGCCGCTGCAGCAGTTCGCCGGCCTCGACCAGGAAATCCTGGCGCAGCTCGCTGTCGAATTCGGCATTCATGGCCGGCGGCTCGTCAAAACCCGAATTCGCTGAGCAGGCGGTCGGCATCTTCCTGGCTGGACACCTTGGCCGCCTTGGCCGGTGCCTCGCTGCCGGCCAGGGCGCCGGTCAGGCGCACCAGCTCCAGCAGCGACGATTCGACCGTGCCGATGAAGCTGGCGACCTTCTTGATGCGCTGTCCGGTGAGGTCCTGCCACGACTGCGCCAGCACCATGTCGGCGAGGCCGTCGCGGCAGCTGCCGGCGAACGCCACCGCCTCGCGCGCCAGCACCGCGGCGGCGTCGTTGCCGTTGGTCCACTCCAGCACCTGGCCGGCATTGCGCGTCAGCGACTCGGCCTGCGGCCGCATGCGTTCGGCGAAGTCGAGGCTGCGATGCGCGGCCTGCGCGCTCATCTCCAGTGCGTCCTGCAGGTGCTGGCGCGCGTCGGCGATGGCCGGTACGCCGTCCTGGGCCAGATCGCCACCGAGCCGGCGCACCGCGTCGTGCAGGTCGCGGGCCAGCTGGCCGAGCGCGCGGAACAGGTGCTGCTCGCGCTGGCGCACCATCACGTCCAGCGCCTGCTCGAACGCCGGGCCGTCGGGGCTGTTCAACAGGTCGCGCAGTTCGGGCGGCAGCGTCTCGTCGATGGCGAGGGGGGAAGAGACGTTCATGCGCTGACTCCGCTGGCGGCGATCCGTTCGAAGATCTTGGTGAGCTTTTCCTTGAGCGTGACCGCGGTGAACGGCTTGACGATGTAGCCGTTCACGCCGGCCTGTGCGGCGGCGATGATCTGGTCGCGGTTGTTCTCGGCGGTGACCATCAGCACCGGCAGGCCTTTCAGCGAGTCCTCCGCGCGGATCGCGCGCAGCAGGTCGATGCCGGTCATGTTCGGCATGTTCCAGTCGGTCACCACCAGGTCGAACGGCTGGCTGCGCAGCATCGTCAGCGCGTTCTCGCCGTCGTCGGCTTCCTGGATCAGCGGGTTGCTGAAACCCAGCTCGACCAGCAGGTTGCGGACGATCCGCCGCATGGTGGAAAAGTCGTCCACCACCAGGATTTTCATGTTCTTGTCCAAACGCTTTCTCCACGTGCGGTACAGGCCGAGGTCCGGCCGCGGGGATTCATGGGGTTCACTGGATCAATTGCGCCAGCCGGTGAGCCTTGCGCGAAGCCGGATGACCGCCTGCCCATGGATCTGGCAGACGCGCGACTCGCTCACGCCGAGTACGGCGCCGATTTCCTTGAGGTTCAATTCCTGTTCGTAGTACAGCGACATCACCAGCTGCTCGCGCTCGGGCAGGCTGCCGATCGCCTCGGCCAGTGCCTCGCGCATGCCGTCGCGTTCGATGTTCTCCGACGGCCCCAGGCTGCCTTCGTCAGCCACGTCGAGCACCGTGCCTTCCTCGCCGTCGTCCGAGGCGGTGAGGCTGAGCAGGCGCACGCAGGCCGCATCGGCGAGCACCTGGTGGTACTCCTCGGCGCTGATGCCGAGCCGGCGGATCACCTCGGCATCGTCGGCCTCGGCGCCGGTCTCGGTCTCGATCTGGCGGATCGTCTCGGCCACTTCGCGGGTCTTGCGGTGCACCGAGCGCGGGGTCCAGTCGGTGCGGCGCAATTCGTCCAGCATCGCGCCACGAATGCGGATGCCCGCATACGTCTCGAAGCTGGCCCCCTTGTCGTGGGCAAAATGGCGCGCCGCCTCCAGCAAACCGATCATTCCTGCCTGGATCAGGTCGCCCACGTCGACGCTGGCCGGCAACCGCCCCATCAGGTGATAGGCGATCCGTCGGACCAGCGGCGCGTGCCGACGCACCAGTTCGTCGGCACTCTCGCGGGAAAGTTGCAGATATTCCGAAGCCACGCTCATCTCGGCACCCCACCTACCGGTGTTGTCCGGCCACCAAAAAAAGCAATCCGGTCGAGACCCGCGCGGTCGGGTTCCACCCACTTATCGACCGCACCCGCCAGATTCTTGAATGCCAGCGCGGAATGACTCGATGGCCACAGGTCGACGACCGCGCACTGCCGGCGAATGGCCTGGCGCAGGCGCTCGTCATGCGGCACCCAGCCGCCGAATTCGATCACCACGTCGAGGAAGCGGTCGCTGACCCGCGCCAGCTTCTGGTGCAGCGCGCGCGCGTCGCCCTCGTTGCGCACCATGTTGGCGACCATGCGGATGCGGCGTACGCCGAAGTCGCGGCTGAGCACCTTGGTCAGGCCATAGGCGTCAGTCAGCGACGCCGGTTCGTCGCACGCCACCACGATCACCTCGGCGGCGGCGGCGGCGAACATCGTCACGTTGTCGGAAAGGCCGGCGGCGGTATCCACCAGCAGGTATTCGGGCGGCTGCGCCAGTTCGTCGAAGGCGCGGATGATCGCCGCGTGCTCGCCGTTGTCCAGTTGCGCCAGCCGGCGCGCGCCGGAGCCGGCCGGCACCACGCGCAGGCCGCGCGGCGCGCTCAGCATCAGTTCGTCCAGCGTGCACTCGCCGTCGAGCAGGTGGCCGATATGACGCGACGGCGTGAGGCCGAGCATCACGTCGACGTTGGCCAGGCCCATGTCGGCATCCAGCAGCACCACGTCGCGCCCGGCCACCGACAGCGCCATGCCCAGGTTCACCGCCACCGTGCTCTTGCCGACGCCGCCCTTGCCGCCGGCCACCGCGATGGTGCGGCAATGCCGGCGCGCGGCGGGCACAGCGGCCAGCAGGCTGCTGGCCTGGTGCGTGGACGGCAGCTCTGCCACAGGTCGGTCGCTCATGCCCGACAGCATCCGTTTCAGCCCGAAAGCCTGGTCCATTGCCAATACCCCGCTCATGCGCCGGCCACCGCGAAGCCGAAGCGTTCGGCCATCAGGCCGTCGTCGGGCGGCGGGCTCTTCAGTGACTGCGCGGCACGGCACACCAGCACGCGCGCATCCGCCGCGGCGATGTCCTCGGGCACGCGCTGGCCGTCGGTGATGTAGTCCAGCGGCAGCCGGTGGCGGATCAGCACCGACAGCGCGCCGCCCAGGGCCGGGGCTTCATCCAGCTTGGTCAGGATGCAGGCGTGTGGCTTCAACGGCAGGTAGGCGCGCACTGCCTCGTCCAGCGCCTGCGACTGTGCGTTCGCCGCCAATACCAGGCAGGCGCGCAGGTCGCGGGCATCGGCAAGGATTTCCAGTTGCTGGTTGAGCCGCGGGTCGCTGCCGGCAACGCCGGCGGTATCGATCAGCACGGTATGGCTGCCGTGCAGCATCTCCAGCACCTTGCGCAGGCTCGCCGCGTCGTAGGCCGGGTAGACCCGCGCGCCGAGCAGCCGGCCGTAGTGTTCCAGCTGCGCGGCGGCACCGATGCGATAGTGGTCGGTGCTGACCAGCGCCACCTGGTCGGCACCGTGGCGCATCACCGCGCGTGCCGCCAGCTTGGCGATGGTGGTGGTCTTGCCCACGCCGGTCGGCCCGACCAGCGCAACCACGCCGCCGGCGTCGCCGGACAGCTCGCGGCCGCTCACCATCAGGCTGCGGCTGAGCATGCCCAGCGGCAGGTAGCGCGCCTGCTCGGCGTTGATCGGCTCGGGCAGCTCGGCCACCAGGGCCCGCGCCACGTCGGGCTCGATGCCCAGCCGCGTCATCTCGCGCAGGATCCGCGCGCGCAGCGGCTGGCGCCGCTCCATGTCGTTCCAGGCCAGGCTGGACAGCTGCATTTCCAGCATCTCGCGCAGGTCGCCCAGTTCGCTGCGCATCTGCGCGGTGTCCTGCGCGGCGCGCTCCATCAGCGGGTGCATCGCCAGCGTGGCCTTCGCCGCACGCGCGGGCGGCGGTGCGTCCACGGTGGCCGGCGGGCGCAGCGCGGGTTCGATCGTTGCCACGCGGGGTTTCGGCGCCGCCGCGGACTCGGACTCGGCCGGCGGCGCTTCGGGCGCTGGCGCACCATGCCTGGCGGCTTCGCGCATCAGTGCCTCGTCGTAGTCGATCGCCGCAATCAGCTCGATGCCTTCGTCCAGCCGGCGCGTCGACAGGATCACCGCTTCCGGTCCCTGGTCTTCGCGCACTTCGCGCATGGCCTGGCGCATGTCGGGCGCCACGAAACGCTTGATCTTCATTGATGCTTGCTCCGCAAACGGGATTCGGGAGTGGGGAATGGGGAATGGGAAGAGCGGCTCACGGCGAAGTTGCGACGCCTTTGTTTTTTGTTCTGCCTATTCACCATGCCTGCTCCCGATTCCCGGCTTCTCATCGCCCCAAGGCCTGCACCAGTCGCACCCGACGGTTGTCGGGCACTTCGTTGTAAGCGAGTACGTGCAGGTTTTGTGCCACGTGGCGGGTGAAGCGTGCGAGCCACGGCCGCAACAGCGGCGCAACCAGCAAAACCGCGGGCTCACCGCTCAATTCCTGGCGCCGCGCGGCGTCGGCCACGCTCTGCTGCAGGCGGTCGGCCAGGCCCGGTTCCACCGCAGCTCCGGCCACGCCGCCACCGCCGGACAGCGAGCCGAGCAGGATCTGTTCGAGCTCCGGCGCCAGCGTGATCACCGGCACCTCGGTGCCCAGCCCGGTGATCTCCTGCACGATCTGCCGGCCCAGGGCCACGCGCACGGCGGCGGTCAGAACGCCGGGATCCTGACTCTGCCCCGCATGCTCCGCCAATGATTCGACGATGCTGCGCATGTTGCGGATCGGCACCCGCTCGGCCAGCAGGTTCTGCAGCACCTTGACCACCACGCCCAGCGCCATACGCTTGGGCACCAGGTCCTCGACCAGCTTCGGCGCGTTGGCGGCGAGGCGGTCCAGCAGCTGCTGCACGTCCTGGTGGCTGAGCAATTCGTGCGCGTGGCCCTGCAGGATGTGCGACAGGTGCGTGGCGATCACCGTGGCCGGGTCGACCACGGTGTAGCCGTAGCTCTGCGCCAGTTCGCGCTGGCCGCTCTCGATCCACACCGCTTCCAGGCCGAACGCCGGGTCCTGCGTGGCAATGCCCTGCAGCGTGCCGTGCACCTGGCCGGGATTGATCGCCATCAGGCGCTCGTTGTGCACCTCGGCCTCGCCCATCGGCACGCCCATCAGGGTGATCCGGTAGGTGTTCGGACCGAGGTCCAGGTTGTCGCGGATATGCACTGCCGGCACCAGGAAGCCGAGCTCCTGCGACAGCTTGCGGCGCACCGACTTGATCCGCCCCATCAGCTCGCCGCCCTGGTGCACGTCGACCAGCGGGATCAGCCGGTAGCCCACTTCCAGGCCTAGCGGATCGACGCTGGCCACGTCCTCCCAGCCCAGCTCCAGACGCTCGGCCGGCGCGGTGGCGACCGGTTTCTCGGCGACCGACTCGGCCAGCCTGGCGCGGGTCTCGCGCTCGCGCTTCAGGAGCAGCCACGCCACCCCACCGCAACTGGCACCGAGCAGCAGGAACGCCACGTTCGGCATGCCGGGGATCACGCCCATCACGATCAGCACTGCTGCCGCCACGCCGAGCGCACGCGGCTGGCCGAACACCTGGCCGATCACCTGCTTGCCCATGTCCTGCGATTTGGACACGCGGGTGACGATGATCGCCGCGGCGATCGACAGCATCAGTGCCGGCACCTGCGCCACCAGGCCATCGCCGATGGTCAGCAGGGTGTAGGTCTTGGCCGCCTCGCTGGCGGACAGGCCGTGCTGCATCACGCCGACGAAGAAGCCACCGACGATGTTGATGAACAGGATCAGGATGCCGGCGGTGGCGTCGCCACGCACGAATTTCGAGGCACCGTCCATCGAGCCGTAGAAGTCCGCCTCCTCGCGCACTTCCTGGCGACGCTCGCGGGCCTGCTCCTGGGTCAGCAGGCCGGCGTTGAGGTCGGCGTCGATCGCCATCTGCTTGCCCGGCATCGCATCCAGGGTGAAGCGCGCGGTCACTTCCGACACGCGGGTGGCGCCCTTGGTGATCACCACGAAGTTGATCACCACGATGATCGCGAACACCACCAGGCCCACCGCGAAGTTGCCGCCGATGACGAACTCGCCGAACGCCTCGATCACCTTGCCGGCGGCGCCGGGGCCGTCGTGCCCGTGCAGCAGCACCACGCGGGTCGAGGCGATGTTCAGCGCCAGCCGCAGCAGGGTCGCCATCAGTACCACGGTGGGGAACGCGGCGAACTCCAGCGGCCGCATCACGTAGACCACCGCTAAGAGGATCACCAGCGACAGCGCGATGTTGAAGCTGAACAACATGTCGAGCAAGAACGGCGGCAGCGGCAACATCAGCATCGCCAGCATCACCAGCATCATCACCGGCGCGCCAATACCCCGTCGCGCCAGGTGCTTGAAGTTGCCTAGTACATCTGCACCCGTCATGGATTTGACTCGTGGTTATTCGCGGTAAGGCCCCATCAGGTCGGGATCGACCTCGGGGGTTGGCGCTGCCGGTGGTGTCTCGCCCTGCGCCGCGGCTTGCTTCAGCTGGTACACGTAGGCCAGGACCTGGGCCACCGCCACGTACAGCGCGGCGGGGATTTCCCGACCCAGTTCAGTGGTTGCATACAAGGCGCGTGCCAACGGCGGCGCCTCCACCAGCGGGATGCGATGCGAGCCCGCCACCAGGCGGATCTGCGCGGCCAGCACGTCGACGCCCTTGGCAATCACCCGCGGTGCGCCCATGCGGCCGTCGTCGTAGCGCAGGGCCACGGCGAAGTGGGTCGGGTTGACCACCACCACGTCAGCCCGGGGCAGCTCTTCCATCATGCGGCGGCGCGCCTGTGCCTGCTGCACCTGGCGAATGCGCCCCTTCATCTCGGGGTTGCCCTCGCTCTCCTTCATCTCGTCCTTGATCTCCTGCCGGGTCATGCGCAGGTTTTTCGCGTGGTCGAACTTCTGGTAGAGGGCATCGATGCCGCCGATCAGCGCCAGCATCGAGCCGAACCACAGCGCGGCGCGGCCGAGCAGGCCGATCGACTGCACGATTCCGGCCATCACCGAGCCGCGCCCGGTGGCCTGCAACTCGCCCTGCCAGTGCCGCAGCAGCAGGGCCAGCACCGCGCCGATGAAGAGCAGCTTCAACAGCGCCTTGCCCAGCTCGACCAGGCCACGCATCGCGAAAATCTTGCCCAGTCCCTTGATAGGATCGAGTCGCTCGAACTTCGGCTGCAGCGCCTGTGCGCTGAAGTTCAGCCCGCCCAGCAGCAACGGCGCGGCCAGCGTGGCCAGCATCGTCGCCACCGCCACCGGTGCGAACAGGTCGAGCGCCTCGCGCAACGCCGCATGCAGCGTGCGTCCCGGCAAGGCGTCGGAAAACAGCGCCTCGCGCGAATACCCAAGGCCCAGCGAGAAGATTCGCCGCGCATGCAGGAACGCACTCTCGCCGCTGTTCAGCAGTGCCGCCACGCCGGCCAGCACCACCAGCGCGCCGGACAGGTCGCGCGATCGCGGAACCTCGCCTTTCTCGCGCGATTCGCGCAGCTTTTTTTCGGTAGGTTGTTCGGTTTTTTCCTGGTCGCTGTCGTCCGACATTGCCGTCAGCTCCCCAGCAGGTTGCGCATCAGCGACCAGGCGTCATCCTGCAGCGCCTCGAACGCACCCGGCAGGCTGCGCAGTGACAGCCACAAGGCGATGAATCCCAGCGACACCGTGATCGGGAAGCCCACCGCGAACAGGTTCATCGATGGTGCCGCGCGGCTGATCGCGGCAAAGCCGATGTTCACCACCAACAACGAGGTCATCGCCGGCAGGGCGACGCGCACGGCGCCGGAGAACAGCTCCGCCGCGAAGCCGACCACCGCGTGCAGGCCGTTGGTGTCGATCGCCGGCACGCCGGGCGGCAGGCTGCGGAAGCTGTCCGCAAGCAGCGCGATCAGGCGCAAATGGCCGTCCATCGCCAGGAACAGCAAGGTCACCAGCAGCAGGTAGAACTGGCTCAGCACGTTCGAACTGCCGCCGGCATGCGGATTGACCACCTCGGCGAAGCCCAGGCTCATGCTCTGCCCCACCAGTTCGCCGCCGAACGACACCGCCTCGAACACCAGCTTCAGCACGAAGCCCACCGCCGCGCCGATCAGCACCTGCCCGGCCATCGTCGCCACGCCGTCGCCGCTGAGCGGGTCGATCGTCACCGGCGCCAGCGGCGCCAGCACCAGCGACAGCACCACCACCACGCCGATGCGAATGCGTGCCGACACCACCGTCGCACTGAACACCGGCGCCACCAGGCACAGCCCGCTCACCCTGCCGACCGCCCAGAACAGGCTGCCCAGCCACAGCGGCAACTGCGCCAGGTCCAGCGCCGTCATCTGACCGCGCCCGGCAGGCTCTCGATCAGCTGCGCGGTGTACTGCACCAGCAGGCGCAACATCCACGGCCCGGCGATCAGCGCCACCAGCGCCATCGCGATCAGCTTGGGGATGAAGCTCAGGGTCATCTCGTTGATCTGCGTGGCGGCCTGGATCACGCCCACCAGCAGGCCCACTGCCAGCGCGGTGAGCAGCAACGGCGCGGCCACCAGCATCGCCACGTACAGCGCGTGCTGGCCGATTTCCATGATGGATTCGGGGGTCATGCGCGGGCTCCGGTGGCGTGCTTTGCCGCAGCAGTGGCGAAGGTCGTACGCGATGCTCTTGCTGCATTCAAAGCGAAGAGCTTTCGTCTGCCTTCGGCAGCCGAGTTACTTCTCTTTTGCTTGTCCAAAAGAGAAGTAACCAAGAGAAAACGACACCCCGCTTGGCGCTTGCCGGGCTCCTGCCCGGCAAGTCCGTGAGCCAGGGCCGGGCTTTTCGAGCGGGCATCCTGCCCGCGCGAAAAGGCGTTGCCATCCATGGCAGCGCCCGCTGCGCGGCCTGTCGTCCCCGTCTCACCGCCGCGCAAGGGACCCCGGGTAGAGCAGCGGGCCTTCCTGGCCCGCACTCGGTGATAAAGCTGTGAAGCGAAAGCATAAACGGCAAAGCGGAGTCCCACACTGCTGCTGCCTTGCTGCGGTTGTTGCCTTGGCTGCTGCTCTGGCTGTTGCTTTGGCCCTTCTGAAGAGTGCGGGCCACGATGGCCCGCTGCTCTACCCGGGGCCCCTCTGCAGCGGCGGGCGGGCGAAGGAAAGCCCGCAGGGTGGTCGGCAGGGATGCCGGCCAGTTTGGCGTCAGGGCAGGATGCCCTGTCGACAAACCCCGTAGCCCGCACGCGAACTTTCCGGGCAGGATGCCCGGAAAGCGCGTAAGCGGGGTGGCTTTTCTCTTTGGTTACTTTCTCTTTGGCCACGCAAAGAGAAAGTAACTCGGCTGCCGTAGGCAGACGAAAGCTCTTGCTCTGAAAGCTCTTCGCTCCGAATACGGGGAGAAGCGAGAGCATCGCCCGCAAGCAGGCTCCTACGGAGATGCGGGCATTCACGTGTAGAAGCTCCCGGCCAGGGTTCCCAGCAGCAGCGTCCAGCCGTCCACCAGCACGAACAGCATGATCTTGAACGGCAGCGAGATGATCATCGGCGAGACCATCATCATGCCCATCGACATCAGCACGCTGGCCACCACCAGGTCGATGATCAGGAACGGGATGAACAGCAGGAAGCCCATCTGGAACGCGGTCTTCAGCTCGCTGGTGAGGAACGCCGGCATCGCCACCTTGAACGGCACGTCGGCCTTGCTCGCATAGGGCTTTTCACCGGCCAGCCGGGTGAACAGCGCCAGGTCCGCTTCGCGCGTCTGGTCGAGCATGAAGTGCTTGAACGGCGCCGACGCCGCCGGCAGCGCCTGCTCGGCGGCAAGCTGGCCGTCCATGTACGGCTTCACGCCGTCGGCGTAGGACTTGTTCAGCACCGGCGACATCACGAACAGGGTGAGAAACAGCGCCAGCCCCAGCAGCACCTGGTTCGGCGGGGTCGATTGCGTGCCCAGCGCCTGGCGCAGGAAACCGAGCACGATGATGATGCGGGTGAACGAGGTCATCATCAGCGCGATCGCCGGCAGCAGCGTCAACGCCGTCATCAGCGCCAGCACCTGCAGCGACAGCGTCCAGCTCTGCCCGCCGCCGGGCACGTTCTGCACGTTGACCAGCGGAATACCCGGCGGTGGCGCCGCCAGCGCCGCCAGCGGCAACAGCAGCAGCGACGCGACGACGATCCAGCGCCACGCCCTCATGCGCTGCGCTTCCAGCGTGCCAGCAGCTCGCCGAACGCGGGCAGCGGCGGAGCGGCAGGTTGTTCGATCGCGACGGGCTCGGCCGCTGCACCATCGTAGACGTGCAGCGTGCGCATGCCGCCCGGCCCCATGCCGATCAGCAGACGCTTGCCGTCGGCATCGAGCAGCAGCAGCCGCTCGCGCGCGCCCACCGCGAACGTTTCCACGCAGCGGATGCGCCGCCCGGCCACGCCATGGCGACGCTGCATCCGCCGGGTCAGCCAGCCGGCGGCCAGGATCAGGCCGATGATGCCGAGCAGGCTCAGCACCACGCGCACCAGTTCGCCGGCCGCATTGAATTCCGGCGTGGCCGCCGGCGCAACGGCGAGCATGAGGGCCAGGGTGCCCATCAGCGCAGCTTGCGCACGCGTTCGGCCGGACTGATCACGTCGGTCAGGCGGATGCCGAACTTCTCGTTGATCACCACCACCTCGCCGTGCGCCACCAGGGTGCCGTTGACGAACACGTCCAGCGGCTCGCCGGCGGCGCGGTCCAGCTCCACCACCGAGCCCTGGTTCAGCTGCAGCAGGTTGCGGATGCTGATGCGGGTGCGCCCGACTTCCATCGCCAGGGTCACCGGCACATCCAGGATCATGTCGAGGTTGACGTCGCCGCTGCCGGCGGCGAGGCCGTGCAGCGAATCGAACTCGACGCGCTCGCCGGCGGTGGCGGACAAGGTTTCAGCGGACTGGTTCATGCGGGGGTCTTCTCTTTGAAGTTGTCGCCGGCCGCGCGCTTCTCGCGGCGCCCGGCCTGGGCATGGAAACGCACGGCGTTGCGGCCGCCGGACTGGCCGTAGTGGCCTCGGAACACCGGCACGTCCTCGGCGTAGACGGTGGCCAGCTCCGGCAACTGCACCGGGATCACGTCGCCCGGGCGCAGGTGCAGGAACTCGCCGAGGCTCAGCTGCAGGTCGAGCAGCAGCGAGCTGAGGCCCACCTCCGCGTCGAACACCTCCTCCTGCAGCATCTCCGCCCAGCGGTCATCGCGGTCGGCGCGGTCGCTCTGCACGCCGGCGTCGAGCAGGGTGCGGATCGGCT
The DNA here is from genome assembly GCF_030291135.1 of Rhodanobacter thiooxydans. Classification (NCBI taxonomy): domain Bacteria; kingdom Pseudomonadati; phylum Pseudomonadota; class Gammaproteobacteria; order Lysobacterales; family Rhodanobacteraceae; genus Rhodanobacter; species Rhodanobacter thiooxydans. Next base: position 2,522,802 of record NZ_CP127409.1, read on the forward strand.
CGACCATCGCGTACGGCAGGCTCAGGTGGATCTCGCCGCCGCCGCCGTCGAGTTCGACATGGAAGCGCGACACCACCACCGTCTCGGTCGGGCTGACGATGTTGGCGAACTGCGGGTTGATCTCGGAGTTCTGGTACTCGAACTGCAGGCCCAGCACCGGCGCCCACGCCTCGGTCATCGCGCCGAACAGTTCCTCCAGCATGATCTGGATCACGCGGTTCTCGGTGGCGGTGAAGTCGCGCCCTTCGATGCGCGCGTGGAAGCGCCCGTCGCCGCCGAAGAAGTTGTCGATCACGGTGAACACCAGGCGCGGCTCGAACACCACCAGCGCAGTGCCGCGCAGCGGCTTGATGCGCACCAGGTTCAGGTTGCTCGGCACCGCCAGGCTGTGCACGTACTCGGCGAACTTGACCATCTTCACGCCCAGCACCGAGACCTCGCAGGTCTTGCGCAGCACGTTGAACACGCCCAGCCGGAAGAACCGCGCAAAGCGTTCGTTGACCATTTCCAGCGTGGGCAATCGCCCGCGCACGATGCGGTCCTGCTGGGTGAAGTCGTACGCGATCACCGCATCGACCGGCGGCGGCTCGTCGCCGCCGGTGGCTACCGCGCCGCCGCTGACGCCGTCCAGCAGCGCATCGATCTCGTCCTGGGAAAGCAGATCGCTCATGCCTGCGGCCTCTTCGTCACTGCATCACGAAACTGGTGAAGTACAGCGCGTCGACGCCGGGCCGGCCGAGCCGCGCCTTGACGATCTTGCGCACGGCGGTCAGCGCATCGGCCTGCAGCTTCTGGCGTCCGGCGGCATCGCCGATGATCGCGAAGTCCTGGTTGCTGAACAGCGCCACCAACGCGTCGCGGATCACCGGGTCGGCCGCCTTGGCCACCTCGATCGCCGCGGGGTCGTGCGACATCAGGGTAACCCCGACCTGCAGGTAGCGCAGCGATTCGGCGTCGCGGAAATTCACCACGAAGGCCGGGTCCAGCGGCAGGTAGAGTTCGGCCTGGGCCATCTTCGGCGTCGACTTGCCGGCCTTGCCCGGCACGGACTGGCGCGACTGCCATGCATAGCCGCCGATGCCCAGCGCCAGCAGCAACACCACCGACACCGCGATCACCAGCGGCTTGCGGCTCTTGCGCTCGGGCGTGGCATCGGCCACCTCGCCAGCTTGTTCCTCGTCGACCATGAAAACCTCGATCTGCAGATAGTTGAAAGGCATGTGCAGTGCACGTGCCTTGCATCAAAAGCAAACCACGTGCCATCAGCGGAAAGTGTTGCCCCAGCTGGTTCCGCGGCGGATGCGCCACGCACGCGGCGCTTTCTTGACGCCCGCCGGTGCATCGACGCGACGCGATCACGGCGGGCCGCTCCGCACGCGACAATCCGCTGGCCGGCGCCGCGGCGAAGCCACCGCGCGGGCGTCAGGCTGGTGCAGGGAACCGGGGCGAACGGACTCAGGCGAACGCGTCGAGCAGGCCGACCTTGCCCAGCGTCGACGGCATGCCGCCGTGGACGTCGGTGATCTCGTCCAGCGCGGCCGTGCCACCGCCTTCGGCATGGCCGCGGCGGTCGCCGCGATCATGCTGGCCGACCTCGGCATGGCCGAGCGAAAGACCGTGCCGCGCCAGCATCTGGTCCAGTTGCGGCAGGCTCTGCTGCACCGCCGGGATCGCTGCCGCGTGCTGCGCGCTGAACACCACGTCGACACGCCCGTGGTTCACGCTGACGCTGACGTCGAGCGAGCCCAGCTCCTCGGGGTGCAGGCGGATTCGCGCCTGCTTGATGCTCTGCCCGCCCAGCCAGGCCACCTGCTGGCCCAGGTCCTGGGCGAACGAGGGACTCCCCGGCGACGCCGGCAGTTGCAGCTGATGCGGTGCCGCCGGTGCCGTGGTGGCAGCGGGTGGGGCCGGCAGCGCCATCGCCATCAGCAAGCCGCGTCCCTCCGCTGAATCCTTGTCGGCGGCGGCCGAAGCCGGCAGGGCGGCGGCGGCCATCGCTGGCAGGCTGGCTGCCAGCGGCAGCGTGCCGGCAGGCGCGGCGCCCGGACTGCCGACGCTGTCGAGCTGAAACATGGTGACAGTCCCGACACCGCCGGCCACGGCCTTGCCGGCCGACCCCGACGAGCCGGCGCCCACACCGGCGTGGCCGGTAGCCGGTTGCAGCGCAGCCGCCACCGACGAGCCCAGCAAGGCGAGCATGGCGGCGGCCACGGCGGGCGCCGGCTGGCCGTCCGACTCGTTCCTGTCTGCCGGCGCGGTTGTCGTCGGCGCGACCGTCCCGGCCGCCGGCACGCTCACGGGTGTTGCTGGCGGCAATGCCGGCGACGTGCCCGGATCAGCCGGTCGGGCGGTAGCCGGCTGCCGATCCGTCGATGGCGATGTTGCCGGCATGCGCTTGCCGTCATCCTGGTTGCCCGGTGCATCGTCCGTGTTCCTGGCGTCATGCTGCTGTCGCGCGACGTGCAACTGGCTGTCGAACTCGTTCGCCGCGCCGTTGCCGGCACTGTCGCGCAGCTCGCCCGCGGTGGTGGATCGCGGCCCCGCGGTGGCGACGGGTCCGGTAGCGGTGGCGGTGACGGGAGCGCTCATGGCGGGGGCCATCCTTCTGTCATGGATGCACGTGCGGCCGGCCACGCAAGGTGCGGCAGGGTAGCGCAGGGGCGGGGCGGCAGCGGCGAGGCGAGCGGAGCTTTCATCGCAGTCGCCGGTATTGCATGCGTTCGTCGACCTCGGCCTGCTCGTGGCGGTCCGCAGCCCGGCGTTCTTCTTCGCGGTGCTGTGCGACCACGCTGACCAGCGCGCTTTCGCGGGCGTGCGCACGCCGCCAGTGATCGCGCACCTGCACCAGCTGGCGGTCCTGCCGGGCCACCTCGGCCTCCTGCTGCACGATCGCCCGGTCGATCCGTTCCACGAACTGCTGTCGGTTGAGCAGTGCCGTCACACTCTGTGCGCCATCGCCGGCAGCCGCGTACTCCAGCCGGTAGCGGTGCAGCTCGCTGAGCTGGTGCTCTGCCCGGGCCAGCGCCTGCTGCTGTACCGCCAGCTGCGTCAGCGCGTCTTCGCTGCGCTGCCTGGCCTGCTCCACCGCGGGCTCCAGCTGATGTGCGCGCGAGCTCATCCGGCCACCTGCCCGGCGAGGGCATCGAGTGTTTCGATCGCCATTTCCAGCGTCATCGGCTCGTCGACTTCCTGCTGCAGGAAGGCGCGCAGTTGCGGCCACAGCTCGATCGCCTGGTCGACCTGCGGGTCGGAGCCTTTCTGGTACGCGCCCACCGCGATCAGGTCGCGCTGCTGGCGGTAGGCGGAATAGACCTGGCGGAAGCGCTGCGCCGCGCGCAGGTGTTCGCGCGCCACCACCGCCGGCATCACGCGGCTGATCGATGCCTCGATGTCGATCGCCGGGTAGTGGCCGGCTTCGGCGAGGTCGCGCGACAGCACGATATGGCCGTCCAGGATCGCGCGTGCCGCGTCGGCAATCGGGTCGTGGCGATAATCGTCACCCTCGGTCAGCACGGTATAGAACGCGGTGATCGAGCCGCGCCCGTCGGCGTCGTTGCCGGCGCGCTCGACCAGCGCCGGCATCATCGCGAACACCGATGGCGGGTAACCCTTGGTCGCCGGCGGCTCGCCGATCGCCAGCGCGATCTCGCGCTGCGCCTGCGCGTAGCGGGTCAGCGAGTCCATCAACAACAGCACGCGCTGGCCGCGGTCGCGAAACCACTCGGCAATCGCCGTGGCGTACTGCGCGCCGCGCAGGCGCTTGAGCGGCGGCGCGTCGGCCGGCGCGGCGACGATCACCGCGCGCCGCCGCCCTTCCTCGCCCAGCGTGTGCTCGACGAATTCCTTCACCTCGCGGCCGCGCTCGCCGATCAGCCCGACCACCACCACGTCGGCGTTGGTGTAGCGGGTCATCATGCCGAGCAGGGTCGACTTGCCGACGCCGGAACCGGCGAACAGGCCCAGCCGCTGGCCGCGGCCGACGGTGAGCAGCGCGTTGATCGCGCGCACGCCGACGTCCAGCGGCGCGTCGATCGGCTTGCGCGCCATCGGGTTGATCGGTTCGCGCTTGAGCGCGGCGTGCTCGTCCGACTCCAGCGGACCGAAGCCGTCCAGCGGCACGCCATCGGCGCCAACCACCCGGCCGAGCAAGCCCATGCCGACCGGCAGGCCGCCGCTGCGCGCGTACGGGCGCACCCGCGCATTCGGCAGCACGCCGTGCATGTCGCCCACCGGCATCAGCAGCAGGCGCTCGTCGGCGAAGCCGACCACCTCGGTCTCCAGCGTGGCGCCGTCGGCCGTGTCGACCAGGCAGCGCGCGCCGAGCGCGGCCTCGCAGCCTTCCGCTTCCAGGGTCAGGCCGACCACCCGGCGCAGGCTGCCCTCCACCACCAGTGTGCGCTGCGCTTCGGCGCGCGCGCTGCGGCGCGCCAGCTGCCGTTGCCAGCGCGTCTGCCGGGCAGCGGCGACGGCGTCGATACTCATGCGCCGGCCACTCCGTCAGCGGCATCCTCGCCCAGTACGGCATCGATCATCGCCGCCAGGCGGGTTTCCACCCGCGCGTCCAGTCGCGAACGTTCGCTCTCCAGACGGCAATCGCCGCGGCTCAGCGCGGGATCGGCCAGCAGTTGCCAATGACTTTCGGCTGCGCCCGATTCGCGCAGCAAGGCCAGGTCGGCCGGATGCAGGTGCACGCGCAATTCGCGCGTGGCGGCCGGCAACGCGGCGGCAGCCTGGCGCACCGCCTGGATGACCAGCGCGGGCGACAACTGCAGCTCGTGCGCAATCACCCGCTGCGCCACGACCATGGCCAGCCGCGCCAGCTCCTGCCCGGTCTGCTCGTCGAGAACCTGCAGCGGGCGCGCCGCCGCGTCGTACAGCGCGTTGAGCTCGGCCATGCGCTGGCGCAGCTGCTGCTGCGCCGCCGCCGCGCCTTCGGCGTGGCCCGCCGCGTAACCTTCTTCGCGCGCCTGCTGCTCGAGCGCCGCCAGCTCGCGCACGGTCGGCTGTGGCATCGCATTGGCTGCCGGCGTCACAGTCGGCCGGGTGCCCACGTTCGGCAGCTCCCAGCGCTGGAACTCCGCCGCCACGTCGTGGATGCTGGCAGCCATCAGACGAATTCATCCCCACCGGAAGCGAGGCTGAGCTGGCCGGCGTCGGAAAGCTTGCGGGCGATGCCCAGCACTTCCTTCTGCGCCGCGTCCACTTCGCTCAGGCGCACCGGCCCCTTCACTTCGAGGTCGTCACGCATCATGTCGGCGGCGCGCTTGGACATGTTGGCGAAGATCTTCTCGCGCACCTCCGGCTCGGCACCCTTCAATGCGGTGATCAGGGTGCCCGACGGCACCTCGCGCAGCAGGGTCTGCATGCCGCGGTCGTCCAGCTCGGCGAGGTCCTCGAACACGAACATCAGGTCTTCGATGCGCCCGCCCAGGGCATCGTCCTGGCTGCGGATGGCGGTCATCAGCTCGGTTTCGCGGCTGGTTTCCATCGCGTTGAGGATGTCGGCGGCGGCCTTCAGCCCGCCCACGCTGGCGGACTTGAGTTTCTTGGTGTTGCCGGAGAACTGGCGCTCCATGATCTCGTCCAGCTCGTTCAGCGCATGCGGCTGCACGCCGTCGAGCGTGGCGATGCGCATCACCGCGTCGGAGCGCACGCGCGGCGGCAGGTAGCCGATCACCTCGGCGGCCTGGTCCGGCTCCAGGTGCGCCAGCACCAGCGCGATGATCTGCGGGTGCTCCTGGTTGATCATCTCGGCGATCGCGCGGCTCTCCATCCACTTCAGCGACTCCAGCCCCTTGCTGGAGCGCCCGAGCAGGATGCGGTCGATCAACCCGCCGGCCTTGGTCTCGCCCAGCGCGTTGGTGAGGATCTTGCGGATGTATTCCTCGGTGCCGACGCCCAGCGAGGTCTGCTGGCCCATGTCCTGGTTGAGCCGGGCCAGTGCGTGCTCGACATGCTCGCGCGAGACGCTGGTGAGCCCGGCCATCGCGGTGCCGACTGCCTGCACGTCGCGCGCACTCAAGTGCTTGAGCACCTCGGCGGCATCCTGCTCACCCAGCGTCAGCAGCAGGATTGCCGCGCGCTGTGCACCATTGACGGGCGCATCGGAACGATTAGTTGCCATCTTCGCTCACCCAGTTCCTCACGACTTGCGCCACTTGTTTGGAGTTTTCGCCGACCATCCGCCGGGCCTGGCCGACGCGCTGCTCGTAGGAAAGCGTCGGCATGGCACCGCCGAGCCGGGCCGGTTCGTTCGCGGCCGGCTCGTCGTCGACGCGCACCGAGATCTGCGGCATCGGCGAGGGCAGCGCGCGCGTCGCCGGCTCGCCGCGCAGCAGGCCCTTCAGCAGCGGGCGCAGCAGGCCGAACGCCACCAGCAGTGCGATCAGCACGCCGGCGCCCTGCTTGAACAGGTCAAGTACGCCGGGCCGGCCCCACAACGGGGTTTCCGGCAGCGCCTCCGGTGCCGCGCCGCGCTGGAACGCCTGGTTCACCACGCTGACGCTGTCGCCGCGGGCGGCATCGAAGCCGACCGCATTCTTGGTCAGCTCGGTCAGGTGCTGCAGTTCCTGCGTGCTGAACGGCACGCTCTTGGGCGCCGCCGCCGGTTCGTCGGCACTGGCGTCCGGGCTGGCGGGACTGGCCAGCTTGTCGTCCAGCACCACCGCCACGGTCAGCCGGGCCAGCCGCCCCGCCGGATCGCTGACGTGGCTGATGGTGCGGTCCAGTTCGTAGTTGCGGGTGGCGCTGCTGGAATTTTCGCCCGGGTTGCCGGCGGTTGCCGTGGCCGTCGCTGTGGCGGCCTTGCCGGCATCGGGCCTGGCCGCGGTGGGCTGCGCCACCGTGGCCGGCGGCTGGTTGCTGAGTGCGCCGGGCACGCCGCCGCCGGCGGCATCGGCGCCGTGTTGCTCGCTGCTGGTCTGCTCGCTGCGCAGCGCCGGGTGGTCGTGGCCGAACGTCTCGGTCGCTTTCTCGGTGCGGCTGAAATCCAGGTCGGCATGCACCTGCGCGTGCACCCGGCCGGGACCGACCAGCGGCATCAGCAATTCCTCGATGCGCTGGGCGTAGGTGTTCTCGATCCGCGTGGCGATGCGCAGGCGGTTGTCGCCCACCGCGCCCGGGCTTTCCGGGTCGGTGGTCAGCAACTGGCCCTGCTGGTCGATCACCGAAACCTGGCGCGCTTCCAGGTTCGGCACGCTGGCCGCCACCAGGTGCACGATCGCCGCCACCTGGCCGGCGTCGAGCTGGCGGCCCGGGTACAGCGTGACCAGCACCGAGGCGCTGGCTTCGCGATTGTCGCGGATGAAGGCGGAGGGTTTCGGCAGCGCCAGGTGCACGCGCGCGGCGCGCACCGACTGCAGTCCGCCGATGGTGGTGCCCAGGTCGGCTTCCAGCAGTTGCTGGTAGCGCGTGCGCTCGGCCAGGTCGCTCATGCCGAACGGCGAGTCAGTGGCTGGCAGCGCACTGCTGCTGGCGCTGCCCTGCGGCAGGCCCTTCGCGGCCAGCTTCAGTCGCAGCGCGGCCAGGTCAGCGGCCGGCGCCATGATCGACGAGCCGTCGCTGTTCAGCTGGTAGGGCGTGTTGCCCGCCTGCAGTTCCTGCGTGATCGCCGAGGCGTCCTTCTGCTCCAGCCCGGCGTACAGCAGCCCGTAGTTCGGGCCGCGCGACCACAACACCACGGCCACGCCCAGCGCCACCGCCGCGGCCACCGCCACCAGCAGCACGAGCTGCCGCGTCGCCGGGTTGCGGGCGAGCTGCTTGAAGGGGTCCAGGCGCGTACCGTTGTTGGCGGTTGTCGCGATGGCGTTGTCGGCCATGCTGCTGCTCTTTGGCTAGGGGGCGGAACCGGTTCGGCGCATGTGCGTCAGACCGGCATGTTCATGATTTCCTTGTAGGCGTCGACCAGCTTGTTGCGCACCTCGACCACGGTGCGCAGCGACAGATCGGCCTTCTGCACCGCGATCATCGTGCGGCCGAGGTCTGCGCCGGGATCGCCACGCTCGAAGCTCGCCGCCATGCGGCCAGCTTCCAGCTGGCTGCGGCCCACGGCGGACAGCGACTGCTTGAGCACGTCGGAAAAATCGGCCTGCCCGACGCTGGTCGCCGGCTTCACCGCCGCTTCCGGCGCACGCACCTGCGCGGTCATCTGGCGCATCTGGGACAGCAGGTTGTTGACGTCGATGGTGCTCATCGCGATGCGTCCTCATGACGGATTCCCGACGCGTGACGGGATTTCAAGTGAGTGGTTGCACGAGGCGTGCCATTGGGGAGCACCGTGGGTTGCCCCCTCCCTTGCGGACAAGCAGGGGAGGAGCCAATCCCGACACTCATGCCGCCAGGCTGTTCTGCAAGCCGTACTTGCGCAGTTTTTCCACCAGCGTGGTGCGTTGCATGTGCAGCAGGCGCGCGGCATGCGCCACCACGCCGCCGGTGACGTCGAGCGCCTGGCGGATCAGCCCCACTTCGATGTCGGCCAGGTGATCCTTCAGGTCCAGGCCCTGCTCCGGCAGCGTGCGCAGCGCCTCGGCCACCGGCTGCAGACCGGCTTCGCACGGCGGCAGCTCGTCGTCCATCAGCGCCAGCAGCGCAGCGCCATGCACTTCGTCGACGGCCTGCTGGCCGCGGTACTTCTTCGGCAGGTCGCTGCCGCGCACCTCGCCGTGCGGGAACAAAATCGCCATGCGCTCGACCAGGTTGGAAAGCTCGCGCACGTTGCCCGGCCAGGCATGCGTGCGCAGCGCCTGCATCGCGCCGGCGCTGAAACGCACCACGCCCAGTCCGCGGCGGGCGAGGCGCTGGTTGAACTCGGCCACCAGCACCGGCAGGTCGTCCAGCCGCTCGCGCAGCGACGGCAGTTCGAGCGGGAACACGCTGAGCCGGTAGAACAGGTCCTCGCGGAAGCGGTCGCTGGCGATCGATTCTTCCAGGTTGCGGTGGGTCGCAGCGATGATGCGCACGTCGCAGCGCATGGTCTTGCTGCCGCCGACCCGCTCGTAGGCGCGCTCCTGCAGCACGCGCAGCAGCTTCACCTGCATCGGCAGGCTCATGTCGCCGACCTCGTCGAGGAACAACGTGCCGCCTTCGGCCATTTCGAAACGGCCCTTGCGTGCGCTGATCGCGCCGGTGAAGGAACCCTTCTCGTGACCGAACAGTTCACTCTCCAGCAGTTCCGCCGGAATCGCCCCGCAGTTGATCGCCACGAAGGGCTTGTCGCGGCGCGGCGAATGCTCGTGGATCGCCCGCGCCACCATTTCCTTGCCGGTGCCCGACTCGCCCAGCACCAGCACGGTGGAGTCGAACGGCGCGACCTGACGGATCAGCGCGTTGACGCGCAGCATCGACGCCGCGTTGCCGACGAAGCGCAGCGCGCCGGACTGGCCGCCGAGCAGCCGCGCATAGATGTTGCGCATGGCCTCGGCCATCTTCTCGTAGCGCAGCGGGAATGCCAGCGTGGCCATCCGTGCGGCAAACGGCGATGCCGGCGCGCTGAAGCGCTCGAGCCAGGGTGAATCGCCGGCCAGCAACACCGGTACGTGCGACGCCGCGGCACCCAGCAGGGCGAACTGGCGCTCCGCCTCGGCGTCGTCGTCGATGCTGCCGATGTACACGGCGCGCCATGCGTGGGTGGATTCATCCGTCCCGCTGCAGGCGGCGCCGCGTTGCGGCCGGTAGCCCAGGAAGTGAAGTGCCGAAAGCACGGAGTCCACACGCGCCTCATCGGATTCGATGACCAGGAAGTCGAATTTCTGCACTGCTTTCTCCTTACCACACTGCTTATTTGGCGGCCCCATGCTTCCAGCGGGAACGCTTTTTCATCGATGCCGGGCTTCCGTTGCCGGCCTGATGAACCATGAGCAATTAGGAGGCCAATGTTTCCGGCCAGCGTGGTGACAAAATGTCACCTGTCGGAAAAACCACCACCACCGCATCGACAAATAGGCGCAACCATGTTCCCTAACTGCATGAAACATGGATGGTTTGCGCGGCGTTCGCGGCATGGCCTTGCGCACATGCCAAATGTGACCGACGTGGAGAGAAGCGCCGGCGGGGTTTCGCAATTGCGAACTGCATCACATCTGATGCATCGACCAGGTCGCCCCTCACACCACCGGCTGGCGTGCCCCTGCCACTTTGCGTCGGTGATGGCGGAAAACCAGACGCTCAATTGCGTCACTCAGTGCATCGCCCAATGGCGCAAAAATCACGAACACTCGACCATCGTCGAATTGACGCTGCACCTGTGCGGCGAGTTCGAGCGGCAGGCTGCGGCACAGGTCGAAACGGATGCGCAGCAGCAGGCCGCCGCCGGCCGGCGCCAGGCCCGCGGGCAGGATCGCGCCGATCGCATTGAAACGCAGCAGTTGCCGCGGTGGCAGCACGCTGCCGGGTACCAGCAGGTTGTTGACGATCTCCACCAGCACGGTGAGCTTGGCGTCCATCCGCAGCATTTCCTGCATCAGCGGGCTGTCGTCTTCGCCGCTGTCGGCGCGACGCTCTTCCAGCGCGGCGATCGCGGCCAGCACGTTCGCGTTGCGTTCGGCCAGCTGCTGCAGCAACGCCGGCGACGGCGGCCAGGCCAGCGGCTCGCAGTCGGCATGCAGGCTCTCCTCGCAGCTGACCCGATGCTCGAAATCGTCCCAGCCGGCCGCCGCGGCGCTATCCGATGGGGTACTGCCCGAGGGTGTGCTGTCTGAGGTCATGGCGTGGCTCCGCGACGCGGTGATGCCGAACCGCCACGCCGGCGGCTTTCGGCGATGGAACTCAGCAGCCGCGACCCGTCACGGCTGCGCGTAGGCGGCGATCGCGCGGGCGCGATCGGTTTCCCGCTGCCATTGCTCGGCCGCCGAGTTCCGCGCGCTGCCGACGATCGTCTGCAGCTGGCGATCGTACGCCAGAATCTCGTCCAGCCGGGCCAGGCTGTCCGGGTCGGACGCATGCCGGCGCAGCAGCAACGGCTCGCGCTCGGCCTCCAGCTCGATCAGCCGCGACCATTCCTGCGCATGCGCGGCGGTCAGCATGCTGCGGGTCAGCTGCAGCGCGAGTTCCAGCACGTCCGTGCTCACGCGCCAACCCCAGGCTGGACGACGACGGCGGGGGCGATCTTCACCCAGCTGTCGCGGATCGGCTGCAGCAGGTTGCTGACCTCGTCGATCAGGCTGGCGTCGTCGCGCAGGTTGGCCTGCAGCAGGCGGCGGCTCATGTAGTCGTAGAGCGAATCCAGCCGCTCGACCATTGCCGGATCAACCTTGGCATCGAGGCTGTCGCGCAAGCCGCCGAGGATCTCGATGCAGCGCGTTATCGCCTCGCCCTTCGCCGCAACCTCGCCGCGCAGCATGTGCGCACGCGCCTTCACCAGTCGCTCCAGCGCGCCGTCCATCAGCAGCGTGATCAACCCGTGCGGGTCCGCCGATTCCACGCCGCCGTGCGAACGGACCTGTTGATAGGCGCCTGCGCCGTAGCCGAATGCCATGATCGTCTCCCTTACTTCTTGTTGCTGTTGTTGAGCGCGTCGAACTGCTGCTGCAGGTAAGTGCTGGTGCTGTTGAGCTTGCTCATCAACGTATCCAGTGCGGTGAACTGCGCCTGGTAGCGTGCGGTGAGATCATCCATGCGGCTATTGAGTGTGGTCTGCTGGTTCGACAGGTCCTTCAACTGTTCGCTGAGGCTGGTGGTGCGCCCGGCCAGCAGGCCGGAATCACCGACCCAGGTGTTCAATGACGTGTTCAGCTTGGCGGCGAATCCGCCAGTGCCGGCAAACAGGTTGCCGACGGTCTTGCCGCCATCGGACAACGCCGTGGCCAGCTTGCTGCTGTCCAGCTTCAGGGTGCCGTCCACCTGCAGCGAGATGCCGATGGATGACAGCGTCGTGCCGTTCGCGGTGCCGCCGACAATGCTCGACAAGGTGCTGTTGATGCTGTTCAACGTGGCATCGCCGATCATCGCGCCAGCGGTTCCGCTGGTGGCGTCGTACCTGGTGAGGTTCTGGTAGATGCCCACGAAGCTGTTGTACGTACTGACCAGGTTGGTCAGCGCGCTGGTCGCCTTGGAGGAATCATTAGACACGCTGAGCGTGCTGCTGCCGACCTTGATGAGATTGAGCGTAAGCCCGTCGATAGCGGAGCTGACGGTATTGCTGGCACTGCTGGCGGACAGTCCGTCGATGGTGTAATTCGCGTCGCTGGCCGCATTGATCACGCTCAGCGCATTGCCACTTGTGGCAGCTGCGTCGTAGTTCAACGCGGCAAGGCCGCCATCGCCACCACTGCTGCTTACCGTGAAACTGTTCGCCGCACCGGTTTGCGTACCACTCAGCACCAGATGCGCACCATCGCTGCCGGTGACGATGGTCGCTGACACACCAGGGTTGTCACTGGCCTTGTTGATCGCATCGCGCACCGCGGCGAGCGAGTTGTTGGTGCTGTCGAGCGTGAGGCTCATCGACTTGCCCGCCACCGCGAGGGTGAGCGTACCGGTACCGACCGCGGTGCTGGCGCTGGCGAACGCTCCGGAAGACGCCTTCAACGAACTGGCCAGCCTGGTTACCGCGATGTTGTAGCTGCCGCTGACGGCGGTGCCGTCGCTGCCGGCGCCAAGGACCGTGGTGTCGCTGCTGGTCACGGTGCGACTGGCGAACGCACTGCCGTCGGTAAGCGAAGCCATCGCCGACTGCAGCGCGGAAAGCGCGGCGCCGACCTGGCCCAGCGCGGAAAGCTGGGTATTGGCAACCTGGGCCTGGTTGGTGATCTGGTCCTGCTGCGGCGCTTTTTTGGCGGCCACCAGCTTGTCGACCAGCGAGGCCACATCGAGTCCGGAACCCACGCCCAGTGAAGTCAGCAAACCCGTGGTCGGTGTGGTGGAGCCAACGGTGATTGCCATGAGCGGGTTTCCTCAAAATGGAGGAAACGGCCGCCATGCCTGGCGGCCGTTTCGGGTCAAGCTGTTAACCGAGCAGTTTCAGCACGCTCTGGGTGGAGGCGTTGGCCTGCGCCAGCACCGAGACACCGGCCTGCTGCAGGATGTTGGCGCTGGACATGTTCGCGGTTTCCGCGGCGAAGTCGGCATCCTGGATCTGGCTGCGCGACGCGCTCAGGTTCTGCGAAATGGTCTGCAGGTTGGCGATGGTGGAGCTGAAGCGGTTCTGCACCGCGCCGAGGTTGCTGCGCATCCCGCTGACTGTCGCCAGCGCCGCGTCGATGCGGTTGATGGTGGAGTTGGCGCCGTCCACGGTCAGCACGTTCGCCGATGCCAGAGTCTTCGTGGTGTCGAGCGCGATATTCGCCGAGAAGCCGATGTCGGCCGACTGCGAACCCGAGAACGTGATGGCGGATGCAGCGCTCAGCGTGAGCTTCCCGTAGGTATCCGTGACCATGCCTGCTGCCAGGCCACCCGTGGCGCCGCCGCCTACCGTCTGAGTGACGTTGATATCACGGCCATCGACAGTCGACAGGGTCATGTTGCCACCAGCGTCCACACTGGCGGTCACTCCGGTCTGGGTGGAGTAGGCGTTGATCTGCGCGACCACCTTGTCGCCCGTCAACGCACCGCCCGAGGTATCCGTACCTGCGGCATAGATATCCTGACCGTTGATGTTCAACGCGTAGGTATTGCCGGCAGCGCCACCGGTACTGGTGAAGGCGCCGCTGACCGAGTTGCTGGCCGTGGCGGTCAAACCGGAAACATTGGACGCGTTGATCGCTGCGGCTTTCGCGTACGCACTTCCGGCGCCTTGCCCGGCCGAGGGGCCGGCCACCGAGGCCGCGATATTGGTGACTGCACCGGTGCCCACCTGGATTTTCAGGTTGCTAGCCACGAGCGCGCTGGTCGTTACGGCGCCGCCGGTTCCGGTGGCAAGCGAACCCATCTGATCGGCACGCGCGCCCTGGCTCAGGTTCACCGAAATCGTTTCACCGACGTTGGCACCGACCTGGAACGCGGCATTGCCGAAGCTGCCGTCCAGCACATGGCGGCCGTTGAAGCTGGTCTGGGTGGAGATACGGGTGATTTCCGCCAGACGCTGCTGCACTTCGGCGTCGAGCGCGGCGCGGTCGCTGTCGGAGTTGGTGGCGTTGGCCGACTGCACCGCCAGGGTGCGGATGCGCTGCATGTTGTTGGTCACCTCGTTCAGCGCCGACTCGGTGGTCTGCGCCAGCGAGATGCCGTCGTTGGCATTGCTGACCGCCTGGTTCAGGCCGTTGATCTGGGTGGTGAAGCGGGTCGAGATGGCGAGACCGGCGGCGTCGTCCTTCGCGCTGTTGATGCGCATGCCGGAGGACAGACGCTCGATCGCGGTGGCGAGCTTGCTCTGCGAGGTGGCCAGGTTTTTCTGGGCATTCAGCGAGCTGATGTTGGTGATGACGCTCATGACCATGGGAATTCTCCGAATCGGGGTGGTGTGCCGATGTGAGTCGGCTCAGACAATCCGGCGGGGATTCACCATTGAATGCATCCGCCTTGTGAACTGTTTCGACCCACCACACCGAAACTTGAGTCTTGTCAACGCAAATAATCGAACAATTTCGAACCCTGGATTTTCGTGAACGTCTGCTGCGCCGCCTGCAGCGCCGTGGTCTGCGCGCCAAGCTGGCTGATCGCGTCGTAGTAGTTCAGATCCTGCACGTTCGACAGCGCGCTCTTGTACTGCAGGGTCAGGTCGTCGTTGAGTCCACTCTGCTGGTCGAGCGCATTCATGCGCGCACCGACCATGCCGCGGGTACGTGTGATCGTGTCGATCGCCTGGTCGAGATTCGCGAACTGCGTGTTGATGCTGTTCTGCATGTCGGCGCCGCCGCCGGGCTGGCGCAGCGTATTGATGATGTTGTCCAGCGTGGTGAATACGTCCTGTTTGGCGGACGCGCCCAGCGAGAAGGTGTCGCCTGCGCCGGGCTCGCCGCTGAATGCCACCTGCGCGCCATGGAAGGTGATGTTGCCGCCGCCGGTTGCGTCATAGCTGCCGCTGTCCAGCACCGTGCCGGCGCCGTCGCGTACTTCATACGCATCGGCGGCGGTGAACACGATGCTGTAGCTGCCACCGTCCCACGCCGAGGGATTCGCATTGGGATCGCTGACGCTGCTGGCGCCGGCTACCGCGCTGCCCGTATTCGCCGCGCTGGCGCTGATCGCGAACTTGCCGTTGCCGGTGGGAATATCGGCGAACACCGCACTGCCCGGATCGCCGGTAGCCACCTGCAGGCCGGGGCCGGCGGCGACCATGCGCTGACCGTCGTCGCCCAGGTAGCTCACGCCGTCCTGCGAAGCGAACGGCGCAGTGCCGGTGCGGTTGCCGGCAAACAGGTAGTCGCCCTGGCCGTCCTTGCTGTTGGCCTGGCCGAGCAACTGCTGGCGCAACTGCACCATCTCCGCGGCGATGTCGCCGCGCGTCTCGTCGGTCTGCGAGCCGTTGGCAGCCTGCAGCAGCAGTGTGCGCACGCGGCCCAGCACGCCGCTGACGTTGGACAGGGTCTGGTCTTCCAGCCCCAGCCGCGCGTTCGCCGTGGTGATGTTGCGCTGGTACTGCGCACTGTCGGCGCCGAGATGGGTCAGCTCCAGCGCACGCGCTGCGCCTACCGGATCGTCGGATGGCTGATTGATGCGCTTGCCGGTGCTCAACTGGATGTTGAGGTCGGACAGGTCGCCCTGCCGCTCCAGCATGCTGCCGACGGATTGCTGCTGCATCCAGCTGGTAGAGACGCGCATGGCTTACCCCTTCACGGCGCTGAGCAGCGCGCCGAAGATGTTGTTGGCGGTACTGATGACTTGCGCGGAAGCCTGGTAGGCCTGCTGGTAGCGCAACAGGTTGGCGGCCTCCTCGTCCAGGTTCACGCCGGAGACGCTCTGCTGCGAACTCATCGCCTGGTGGTACACCGCGGTCTGCGTGCTCAGGTCGTCGTTGGCCAGCGCGCCGGCGCTACCGACCTGGCTGACCAGCTGGCTGTAGGCGCGGCCGGTGCTGGTGACGCCGCCGTCGAGCACGCCCAGATTGGCGACCTTGCCCAGCATCAGCGCGTTGCTGTTGTCGCCCTGCGCATTGCTGTTGGCCTGCACGCCGAAGCTGTCGCCGGCCTGCGGTGCGCCGCTGAGCTGCATGCTCCAGCCGTTGTGGGTGATCGGCTGGCCCGGGGTGAAGGCCTGCGCCGGGCCGCCATCGATGCTGTAGCTGGTGGTCGAGGCGAATACCACGGAGCTGGCGTTGAACAGGTTGGCGTCGCTGCCATTGCTGATGCTGACGCCGGGTGCCGCCGTGCCGGTGTTGCCTGCCGCGGCGGTGGCCTTGAGCGGTGCGGCAGCGGCGATCTTGTCGGGATCGTCGATCGCCACCGAGAAACTCGCGGCGGCGTCGCGGCTGGGCTGCACGCGAAAACTGTCGCCGGCACTAGCGCTGCCACCCACCACCAGGCTCAGCCCGGCAGCGATGAACGGATCGGCGCCGGTGCCGCTGCCGGCCAGCGCGACGCTGTTGCCGTTGGTGTCGCGCATGCTCCAGTTGCTGCCGTCGTAGCTCAGCACATAGTCCTTGCCGGTCAACGCGCCAATGTTGCCGATGGCGGCATCCAGCGTGCCGCTGCCGCTGTTGCTGCTGGCCGCCTGCACGGTCGGACCGGCGACATCGAAGAACGCACCGCCAAGCTTGCCCTGCAGGTCTGCACCCTGCGCATGCTGCGCATTGAACGCGCTGGCCAACGCCTGCGCGCTTCGACCCAGCTGGTTCTGCGCGGGATCCAGCACGTTGCCGCGAAAATCCAGCAACGCACCCAGGGTCCCGCCGCCGATGCGTCCGCTCAGCACCGCACCCGAGTCCGCGCCCACCACTTCCTTGCGGGTGGCGTCGTAGGCGTTGGCTGCGGTGCCCAGCGCATGCGCCTCGGTGCCAGTGACCAGCGCCTGGCCGTTGCCCACGAACACGCTGATGGTGTTGTCGTTCTGCGGCACCACGCTGATGCCGACCTGGCCAGCCAGCTTCTTCACCAGCGCATCGCGCTGATCGAGCAGGTCGGCCGGCGGGGTGCCATCGGTGGCCTGCGAGGAGCGGATCAGCCCGTTCAATTTGGCGATCGAGCGGCTGTCGCTGTTGATCGCGTCGACGGCGTCGCCGATCTGTTGTTGTACTTGGCCGGAGAGCTGGTTGAACTGGCCGGACAGCGCGCGGAAGGTGCTGGCCAGCCCGCCCGCGCGGGCCAGCAGCACCTGCCGCGAGGCCGCGTCCGACGGCGCGTTGGCCATGTCCTGCACCGCGCCGAAGAAGCTGTCCAGCGAGGTCTGCAGGTTGCTGCTGCCGGAAAGCTGGTCGTTGAGCTGGCCGGTGAGGCTGGCCATGCTGCTGGCGCGCCCCTGCGCGGACGTGGCCGACCACAGCGAGCTGTTCAGGAACTGGCTGTAGGCACGCTGCACCGCCACGGTATTGACGCCGGTGCCAACGTAGTAATTGGCCTGTCCTTCGGGCAGCCGGGCGCCGAACGACACCAGCTGGCGGCTATAGCCATCGGTGTTCGCATTGGCCACGTTGTGGCTTACCGTACTGAGCCCGATCTGCGCGGCAAGCAGCCCGGACACGCCAGTCGAAAGCATGTCAGCCATGAATCATCCTCGACACCTGGATCGCCGCCGGAACGGCACGGTATGTGGTCACGGTAACGGCCGCACGGGCGTTCACTTGAATTCACCCGACGAGCGGAGTGTCGCCAGCGCCTCGCGCATCTGCGGGCTGTTGGCGATCGCGGTGATCTTGGCCGCGTACGACGGGTCGGTCGCGTAGCCGCCGTGTACCAGCGCCCGCGCGAAGCCGGCGATGTTCTCGCCCTGGCCCAGCGCCTGCGCGTAGCGCGGACTGTCGGCCAGCAGGCGGGCGTAATCGGCGAACGAATCGGCCGGCGAGTCGTAGGCGCGGAACTGGTCGCGTCGACGCACCGCCACGCCGTTCTCGTATTCCAGCGTGGGCACGCTGACCTTGTCGCCGTCCCAGCTGCTGCCGGCCTTGATGCCGAACAGGTTGAAGCTGCTGCTGCCGTCGCCGTGGCTGGGCAGGTGAGCGCCCCAGCCGGTTTCCAGCGCCGCCTGCGCCAACAGCGCGCGCACCGACACGCCGAGCTTCTTCGCGGCCAGCTCGGCATGCGGCGCCAGCGCGCGGACGAAACCCACCGGGTCACCGCCCGGCAGCAGCTTCGCCGCGGTGTCGGCCACGTCGAGCGCGCCTTGCGCCATGCGGTCGAGCGCCTGGCGCCACGCCGAGCCGGCATCGGCGGTCGAGGGCCTCGCCATGATGCCGCTGCTGCCAGCCGTGCCGTCGGCGCCGTCCGCAGCAGCATCGTCGGCACCCAGCTGCAGCAGGGCGCGCACGTTGGCGTTGGTCACGTCGGCGACGGGTGCCGGCAACGGGCCATGGACATTGCCGGCGGCCACATGCGGCTTGCCGCCGAGCTGGCGCACCAGCATCTTCGCGATGCCGAGGCCGTTGCGGCCATTGGCCAGGCTCAGCGACAGCTGCTGGTCGAACATGTCGCGATACGAATCGACCTGCTCGCTGCCGGCGATGTCGCTGCCCATGCTGGCATTGGCGTCGCGCATCGACTTCAGCATCATCTGGGTGAAGATCGCCTCGAACTGCTTGGCCACCGCCGGCAGCGCACTCTTGCCGCCGTCGCTGCGCGCCTGCGCACGCAACTGCTGGAAGCCGGACAGTTCGGTCCAGGTATCGAGCGCGCGCGATGGGCTGTTGATCGGCGTCATGGTCCCGTCACTCAGGTCAGATCACCACGAGGTCGGCATGCAGCGCGCCAGCCTGCTTCAGCGCCTGCAGGATCGAGATCAGGTCGCTCGGCGTGGCGCCGACCTGGTTCACCGCGCGCACGATGGTATCCAGGCTCACGCCGGGGCCGAACTTGAACATATGCGCGCCTTCTTCGCTGACCTGCACGCTGCTGCTGGGCACGATCGCGGTCTGCCCACCACGGCTGAACGGCGCGGGCTGGCTGACCTGCGCCTGCTCGCTGATGGTGACCTGGATCGCGCCATGCGCCACCGCGGCGGCGCTGACCCGCACGTCCGAACCGATCACCACGGTGCCGGTACGCGAATTCACCACGATCCGCGCCGGTGCGTCGCCCGGCTGCACGTCGAGGTTCTGGATCGCGCCCAGCCACGCCACTTTCTGCGCCGGGTCCTGCGGGCCGCGTACCGACACGGTCCCACCATCCACCGGCTGCGCGGTGCCAGCCCCGTAGGCATGGTTGATCGCGGTGGCGATGCGCGCGGCGGTGGTGAAGTCGGCGGTGTTGAGGTTCAGCATCAGGTCACCGCCGCCGGCGAACGAGGAGGCCACCACGCGTTCCACCGAGGCGCCGTTGGGGATGCGCCCGCTGGCGGAGATGTTCACCTGCACGCTGGAGCCGCTCTTGCCCTGCGCGCTGATTCCGCCTACCACCACGCTGCCCTGCGCCACCGCGTAGACGTTGCCGTCCGCGCCGCGCAACGGCGCCATCAGCAACTGGCCGCCGCGAATGCTCTTGGCGTTGCCGATCGAGGCCACGGTGACGTCGATGGTCTGGCCGGGCTTGGCGAACGGCGGCAGGTCCGCCGTGACCATCACCGCCGCGGCGTTCTTCAGCTGCGGCCGCGCGCTGGCCGGCACGGTGATGCCGAACTGCTGCAGCATGTTCTCCAGGCTTTGCGTGGTGAACGGTGCCTGCGTGGTCTGGTCGCCCGAACCGTCCAGGCCCACCACCAGACCGTAGCCGATCAGCTGGTTGCTGCGCACGCCGGCGACCTGCACCAGGTCGCGGATCTTGTCCGCGTGGGCGGGGGCAACAACGCCGAGCAGCAACACCAGCAGTGCGGCGACGATGCCCCTCCCCCTGCTTGCAGGGCGAGGCTGGCGACCGAAGGGGAGTCCTTCAGGTGAGGGGGTAGCGCCTTTGACGTCAAGATGAAGAGCACCCCACCCCAACCCTCCCCTGCGAGCAGGGGAGGGAGCAGAAACATGCGACGTGGCGTTCATGGTGCTCATCAGAACGGCATCCACTTGGAATTGAAGAAGCGCGACAGCCAGCCGCGCGAGTTCGCGTCGGCCAGCGTGCCGCGGCCGGTGTAGCTGATCCGCGCATCGGCGACGCGGGTGGATGGCACCACGTTGTCCTGGCCGATGTCCTGCGGGCGCACGATGCCGGAGATGCGCACCAGTTCCTGGCCCTGGTTGATGGTCAGCCACTTCTCGCCGCGCACCAGCAGGTTGCCGTTGCTGAGGCGCTGCGCCACGGTAACGGTGATCTGCCCGGTGAGCTGGTTGCTCTGCGTGCTGGAGCCGGCGCCGTCGAAGCTGCGCTCGCCGTCCAGCCCGATGTTCGCCAGCTTGCCGCCGATCGACAGGTTCTGGCCGAGCACGGTGGGCGAGGCGATCTTGGCCTTGTCGGTCTTGCTGGTGCTGGTGGTGGCCTTCTTGCTGGCCTGGGTGCTCTCGACCAGCGCCACGGTGAGGATGTCGCCCACGCGGTGCGCGCGCGGGTCGGTGAACAGCTCCATGTTCTGCTGGTCGTGATAGATCGAGCCGTCGGCCTGCGCCGGCGCGACCTGCGGCGCGGGCGGCGGCGTCGGCGCCCACTCGGCATCGTCGTGCGCGCGCGGGCCGCTGGCGCAGCCTGCCAGCACGGCCAGCACGGCCAGCACGAACAACACTAAGGGATAGCGACGAACGGACATCATGGCGCGCCTCAGGTCTTGTTGGTGAGGAACTGCAGCATCGAATCGGCGGCGGACACCGCCTTGGAATTCATCTCGTAGGTGCGCTGGGTTTCGATCATGTCGACCATCTGCTCCACCACGTTGACGTTGGAGCTTTCCAGCGCGCCCTGCGCCAACGTGCCCAGGCCGTTGAGACCCGGCTGGCCGATTTGTGGCGAACCGCTGGAGGCGGTTTCCAGATAGAGGTTGTCGCCGTTCGGCTGCAAGCCGGCGGGGTTGATGAAGTCGGCCAGCTGCACGGTGCCGATCTGCTGCGTGGCGGCCTGGCCCGGCACGCTCACGCTGATGGTGCCGTCGCTGCCGATGGTGATGCTCTGCGCATTGGCCGGCACGCTCACGGCCGGGTCCACCGCGTAGCCGTTGGCAGTGACGATCTGTCCGTTCTGGTCCAGGTGCAGCGAACCGTCGCGGGTATAGGCGATGCTGCCGTCAGGCATCGTCACCTGCAGGAAGCCGCGGCCCTGCACGGCCACGTCCAGCGAGTTGCCGGTCTGCTCGATGTTGCCCTGGGTGAACAGCTTTTCGCTGCCGACCACGCGCACGCCGGTGCCCAGCATCAGCCCGGCCGGCGCCTGGGTCTGCTCGGTGGTCTGCCCACCGGGCTGGCGCAGGTTCTGGTAGACCAGGTCCTGGAACGAGGCGCGCGCGCTCTTGTAGCCGGTGGTGTTGGCGTTGGCGAGGTTGTTCGAGATCACGTCCATGCGCGTCTGCTGCGCATCGAGGCCGGTCTTGGCTACCCACAGGGATGAGAACATGTCGATGGACTCCGTCTGGACGTCTGGATGTCTTTATGAAATACGTATGGATCAGGTCATCTGCAGCAGGCGCGAAGCCGACTGCGCGTTTTCGTCGGCGCTGTGGATGGCGCGGATCTGCAATTCGTACTGGCGCGACAGCTGGATCATCTGCACCAGGGTCTGCGACGGGTTGACGTTGCTGGATTCGAGCACGCCGGACTTCAGGGTGACCGCCGGGTCGACATCTGCCGTGCCGCCGCCGCTCAGATGCATCAGCCCGTCGCTGCCCAGCGCGAGCTGGTCGGTTGCCGGGTTGACCAGCTTGATGCGGCCGACAGCGGCGATCGTCTCCGGTCCCTGCCCCATCGGCACCACCGACACGGTGCCATCGGCGCCGATGTTCATCTGCGCGCTCTGCGGCACGCTGATCGGGCCGCCCTCGCCAAGCACCAGGTTGCCGCGGGCGTCGGTGAGCAGGCCGTCGGGAGTCAGCCGCAGCTCGCCGGCGCGGGTATAGCCCTCGCTGCCGTCAGCACCCTGCACCGCGATCCAGCCCTGCCCTTGCACCGACACGTCGAGTTCGCGGCCGGTCTCGACCTGACCGCCCTCGCGCATGTCCACGCCCAGGCCCTGCGCCACGCCGTTGATCCGCGTGGGCATGCCCGGGCCCTGCACCGACAACGGCTGGAACGCCGACAGCTGCGCCTTGAAGCCGACCGTGTCGGCGTTGGCCAGGTTGTGCGCCACCTCGGACTGCGCCCGCATCATCTGCGTGGCGCCGGTCATGGCTACGTAAAGCGATCTGTCCATGTGGATTCCCGGGCGTGGTCAGTGGAGAACGAGAAACAGGCAGGGTGCGGCGATCCGCTTCTCCTGTTTCCCATTTCCTATTCCCATCCCCTCAATTGCGAATGTTGATGATGGTCTGGGTCAGCTGGTTGTCGGTGGAGATCACCTGCGCATTGGCCTGGTAGTTGCGCTGTGCCTTGATCATGTTGACCAGCTGCGCGGTGAGGTCGGCGGTGTTGGAGGCCTCCAGCGCGCCGGCCTGCACGCTGCCGAAGGTGCCGTTGCCGGCGGCACCCATCACCGGCGTGCCGGAATCGTAGGAAGCGGCCCAGTTGGTGTTGTCCAGCTGGCGCAGGCCCTGCTCGTTGGAGAACTGCGCCATGGCCAGCTGTCCCAGTGCGGTGGTCTGGCCATTGGAATACTTCGCCTGCACCACGCCCTCGCGCGACACATCGATGCTGGCCAGCACGCCGGTCGGATAGCCGTCCGTATTGATTGCACTGGCAGCGTAGGTATTGCCGAACTGGGTTGCCTTGCTCATGTCCAGGGTCAGCTGCATGGGATTGGAGCCCGGGCTGACCGTCACTGCCGGGAAACTCAGCTTGCCGTTGGCGGGCGCAACCAGCGCGCCGCTGCTGTTGAACGTGATGGACTGGGATGCGCCGGTCGAGGCACCGTCGATGTACAGGTTCGCGTTCCACACGTTGGCGGCCGGATCCTTGACGAAGTACACGGTGCCGCTGTGGGTGGCGCCGAGCGAATCGTAGGCAGTGAACGGCGTGGCCTGGTTGTAGCTGGTCGGATCGTTGCGCGGATCGAACGGCGTGGCGGGCGCCACGGCATCGGAGGGCAGGTTCAGCGACATCTGCACGGTGCTGGTGGCCTTGGCGGCATTCTGCGAGGTGAGCAACTGCAGGTCCGTCAGCGTGCTGGTGTCGAAGGTGCCATTGGACAGCGCCGGAAACACCTGCAGTCGCTGACCGTTGGCGTTTGTCACGAACCCGGCCTGGTCCTTCTGGAATGCACCGGCGCGGGTATAGGAGTAACCCTTGCCGTCATGCAACGTGAAAAAGCCTTCGCCGCTGATGGCGAAATCGAGGCTGTTGTTGGTCGTCTCCACGCTGCCACCGGTGAATTGCTGGGCCACGTTGGTCAAGCGCACGCCGCTGCCGATCTGGGTGGCGCTGAGGTTGGGGCCGGCGGCATTGAACAGCTCGGCGAATTGCGCGCGCGAACCCTTGAAGCCGGTGGTGGCGGTGTTGGCGATGTTGTTGGCGGTGACCTCGAGATCCGAGGAGGCCGCGTTGAG
This sequence comes from Rhodanobacter thiooxydans, assembly GCF_030291135.1. Lineage (NCBI taxonomy): Bacteria > Pseudomonadati > Pseudomonadota > Gammaproteobacteria > Lysobacterales > Rhodanobacteraceae > Rhodanobacter > Rhodanobacter thiooxydans. The sequence continues at coordinate 2,546,364 of NZ_CP127409.1, forward strand.
ACCGCTCAATGCAATGTTGAAAGGCATCCGAGTAATTCCTCTGTGTTGAAGCCCCGCGGGGCCATCAGTTGATCTGCGCGACCTGACTCAGCAGGGCCCCACCAAAACCATCCACATCCAGATAGACGCCGTCGCTGCCGGTCATGCCCACGCCGTTGACCCTGCCGGCCACGTAAGTCGCCACGGCGGTGCTGCCGGCCTGTGCCTTGAGTCCGTAGGCACCGACGGGAAGCGTCGTGCCGCCTTCATCCTTGCCGTCCCAGTGGAACGCCACCAGGCCTGCCGTGGGCGTACCCAGGTTGAGCGTGCGCAGCACGTTGCCGCTCGCGTCGGTGACCTGCACCAGCACCGTGCCACCACCATCGGGCACGTTCACCGCGCCATCCAGACCACTGGCTTGCAGCTGGCCGACCGCCGATGGCACGGTGACGCTGCGCCCCACCATGCCGCTGGCCTGCAGCATCTGGTTGCCCTGCAGCGATTTGCCCAGACTGTCGAAGGAGGTCTGCAGCGATTGCGTCGCCGAGACCTGGCTGATCTGCGCCAGCTGGCTGACCATCTGCGACGAATCCATCGGCTTGGTCGGGTCCTGGTTGCGCATCTGCTGCACCAGCAGGCTCAGGAAGTCGGCCTGGCCGAGGGTCTTTTCCTTGCCCACGCTGGCCGCCTGCGCGGCGCTGGAGCCTACGCCGGAAACATTCATGTCGCTCATGCCGCATGCCTCATGGTTCGCCGCCTCACTTGCCCAGGTCCAGCGTCTTCTGCATCAGCTGGCGCGTGGAATTCATCACCTCGACGTTGTTCTGGTACGAACGCGAGGCGGAGATCATGTTGACCAGCTCGTCCACCGGGTTGACGTTGCTGCTGTAGACGTAGCCGTCGGCGTCGGCCAGCGGGTTGCCGGGTTCGTAGCGGCTGGGGATCGCCGCCTGGCTCTCGCTGACGCCGAGCACCTGCACGCCTTCGCCCGGCGCATCGCTGCCGTCCAGCCGGTTCTTCACCGCGGCGAACAGCGGTTCGCGCGCGCGGTAGGCCGCTTCCGGCGTGGTCGCCACGCTGTCGGCATTGGCGAGGTTGCTGGCCACCGTGTTCAGGCGCAGCGACTGCGCCGCCATGCCGGAACCGGCCACGTTGAAAATCGAGAAGAGTGACATCAGCCCTGGCCTCCGCTGATGGCGGTGCGCAGCATGCGGATCTGCGCGGTGATGAAGGACAGGCTGGCCTGGTAGTGCACGCCGTTGGCGGCGAAGGCGGCCTGCTCGGCCTGTGCATCGACGGTATTGCCGTCCATGCTCGGCTGGGTCGGCACGCGGTACGCCAACCCGTCCGCCGCCGGCCCGGCCGCATCGATCTGGCCGGGCCCGGTCGCCTGCAACGGCAGCGTGTCCGAAGCGCCACCCGCGGCGGCCAGCACCTTGCGGAAGTCGATGTCGCGGGCCAGGTAGCCGGGTGTATCGGCGTTGGCCAGGTTGTTGGCCAGCACTTCGGTACGGCGCTGCCACAGATCCAGTGCCTGGGTGTGGATGCCGAACAGGTTGTCAGGGGTCAGGGACATCGCTTCGCTCCGCGTGCAGTTGCCGCACGGAGCTGGAGGCAAATTGCATGCCACCACGGGAGAAAGCGTTGCTGCAGCTGGGCTGGCGAGGCCATGCCCGCGACGCGACGAAGGCGCCGCCGGCGAAAAGACGGATTGTTGACGCTGCCTGGCGCGAGCTGCGCCGGAGTCAGCCTGCCGGCGCTTCCGCCGGCTCCGGCAGCAGCTCCAGCACGGCCTGCGCCAGCAGGTCCGGCTGGAACTTGGCGACGAAGCCGTCGGCCTTGACCTCCTTCACCATCGCCTCGTTGAAGATGCCGCTGAGCGAGCTGTGCAGCACCACCTTGAGCTGGCGCAGGCCCGGCGTCTCGCGGATCGCGCGGGTCAGCGCGTAGCCGTCCAGGCGCGGCATCTCGATGTCCGACACCACCAGCTTGACCCCATCGGCAGGATCGCCCGCAGCGAGTTGCTGCAGGCGCTCGAGCGCCTCGCGGCCATCCGTCGCCACCACGCACTCGATGTTCATCTGCTTGAACAGGCCGACCAGCCGGCGACGGGCGATCAGCGAATCGTCCACCACCATCACCCGCCGCGACGACAGCGCGCGGGTGTCGGCGGCGCGCTGCATCTGCACGGACAGTTCGGCCGGTGCCGCATCGATGCTGGCCAGCACGTGCTCCACGTCGACCACCGCCATCAGCGCGCCATCGATGCGGGTTACCGCGTTGACCCGCGCGCCGAAGCCCAGGTTGCTCGGCGGCGCCACCAGCGTCTCGCCCGCGCACTGCACCATGCGCTGCAGGTCCGCCACCAGGAAGCCCTGCACCGAACGGCTGAACTCGGTCACCATCAGGTGCGCCGACTCCACCTCGCGCAGCGGCGCATAGCCCAGCGCGGCGGCCAGGTCGATCACCGGGATGGTCTGCCCGCGGTAGTCGCAACTGCCGGCCAGCAAGGCATGTACGCCCGGCATGCGTTCCAGCGGCGGACGTCGCAGCACCTCGCGCACCTTGAACACGTTGATGCCGAACAGCTGTTCGTCGCCGAGCCGGAACAGCAGCATGGCCACGCGGTTGTGCCCGGCCAGCCGGGTGTGCTGCTCCACTTTTTCCAGCAACGTGCCGCCCATGCGGACTCCTCGGGTGCGTTGCCGCCATGGCGGCTGTCCGCGTTGGCTATCGGCCGTAACCCGGCGCGCTTGAGCGGCCATTGCCGCGCAATCTCTGTGGCATGCGACTTGCTTCCTCAAGTTCCAAAGGTTTTTGTCGATGCACCGGTTGCACTCCCGCGCCATACACAAGGTGATCTCCGCCCCATGAGCCTGATCTGGAACCAGCACCTCACTGCCCTGGTGGAGGCCGCTGCCGCGGGCGACGACGTGAAGCTCGCCGCGTTGCGGCGCCGCTACCCGCGCGCGGCGCTGGCGCTGGCGCCGTTGCTTGCCCGCGTCGCCAGCCGCCCGCCCGCTTCCGTGGCGCTGCAGACGGTGGAACAGCAGAGCCTGGTACTCGGCGCGGTGCAGCAACTGTCGCGCGAGCAGGCGGCACTGGAGAAGGCCGCCAGCGAAGGCCGCGGCAGCGTCGATCGCTTGACGGACGGCAGCGCCGGTATCTCGACGGCACTGCAGCAGATCGGCGCCGATCTCGACCAGGCCGGACAGGCCGGGCAGGCTGGCGAACGCAGCGTCAGCGAGCTCGACGGCCAGCTGCGGCTGCTGCGCAGCGCGCTGTCGGCGATGAACCGCAACCAGAGCAAGCTGGCCGAGCAGGTCGCGCAGATCCGCAAGCTGACCGGCGTGGTGCAGGAGATCGCGCACCAGACCAACCTGGTGGCGCTGAACGCGGCGATCGAGGCCGCGCGTGCTGGCGAGGCGGGCCGCGGCTTCGCCGTGGTGGCCGACGAGGTCAAGCAGCTGGCGGAAAAGACCACGCTCACCACGACCGAAATCGAGACCGTCACCGGTTCGATCGGCGATTTTTCGCTGCAACTGGACGGCGACGTGCAGCACGGTCTGCAGCAGCTCGAGCGTGCGCAGGCCGGCGTCGGCCAGTCCGGCGCCACCCTGCGCGAGGGCCGCGAAGTCCTGCAGGCCGCCAGCGGGCGCATCCACAAGCTGCAACAAAACCACGACGTGCAACACGCTCGCGCCACCGCGGCGCAGGCCGCGCTCGGCGCGCTGCAACGTCGCGGCAACGAGGCGCGCCGCCAGTCCGACTCGCTGCATCGTGCTGCCCTGCTGGCCCACCGGCTGGGGCTGGACTGGCTGGAGGGTGAAAGCGGCCGCGACCCGGCCAGCCTCAGCCTGACCCTGCGCGAGGCAGCGCTGAACCTGCGTCAGGCGGCGGAACTGGCGCTGCTGGAACCGGGCGCGCTGGACCGGCGCTGGTTCGATACCCATGCGATCAACCGCAGCGCCAGCCGGCTGGGTGCCCTGTACCAGGGCCATCCCGCCAGCGCCGGCCTGAACGATGGCGGCGCCCGGCTGTGCGAACAGGGCAGCCGCTTCGTCACGCTGCTGTGCGATGGCCAGCTCGAACAGGCCACCGCGCTTTCGCAGCAGATGGAGTCCGGGCGCGAGGCCCTGCTGGGGCAACTCGGCGCCCTGCTGGCAGACGCATGAAGCAACGCCGGAGCATCGTCACCGGCTTGCTGGTCGCCATGCTGTGGTCCGCCGCAGCGTGGCCCGGAAGCGCCCACGCCGATCGTGCAACGGCCGCGACGCAATCGCCCGACAGCGTGCGTGCCGTGGCCGAACAGGCCATGCGCAAGCACTACGCGCTGCCGGGCAGCCGCGTCGTGGTCAGCTCCACGCCACTCGACCTGCGCCTGCACCTGGCTGCCTGCCGCGAGCCGCTGCGCGCGATGATTCCCCCCCAGGCGGCGGCTTCCTCGCGCATGACGGTGCGGGTGCAGTGCCCGCAGGACGGCGGCTGGACCGTGCGGGTGCCGCTGCAGCTGCAGCTGTTCCGCAGCGTGCTGGTGGCCAGCCGGGCGCTGCAGCGCGGCGACGGCGTAAGCGCCGCGGACGTGCGCGCCGAAGAACGGGACATCACCCGGCTCGGCTATGGCTACATCGAGAATCTCGACCAGGTGGCCGGCCGCACGCTGGCCCGCACGCTGGCCGGCGGCAGCGTGCTCTCGCCCGGTGCGCTGGGCGGCCGCCGCATGGTGCGCGCCGGCGACCATGTGGAAATGGTGGCCAGGCTCGACGGCATCGAGGTGCGCGCGGCCGGCGTGGCGATGGGCAGCGGCGACAATGGCGCCCGGCTGCGGGTGCGCAACGAAAGCTCGGGCAAGGTGGTCGACGCGATGGTCAGTGCGCCCGGCGTGGTGGTCGCGCTGCCATGAGGACCTGTTCCTGATCTCCAGGCGCCCCTAAAGTTTCCGCGAAACCGGCCGATCTGACAGTCACAGGGCCACACCCCCAGCGAGAACGGACCCATGAATACGACCATTTCCAACAACGGCTTGCCGAAATTCACGCAGGCCACCGGCAGCTCGGGCAACGGCCCGTCCACCGCGGGCGCCAATCCGCCGGACGCCGCCGCTGCCGCGCCCAAAGCCGATGACCAGGTCAGGCTGACCGACTCGGCCCTTGCGTTGCAGCAGGCTGCCCGCGCCGGCGACGCGCCGGTGATCGATTCGCAGCGGGTGGAACGACTGCGCCAGACGCTGGCCGACGGCAGCTACAAGGTCGATGCCGGACGTATCGCCGACCGCATGCTCGCACTGGAGCAGCAACTCGGCGGCACGGGCAAGGCATGAACCGGCAGCTGCAGCACGAGCTGGACGATGCGCTCGCCGCGGTGCTGGGCGACATGCAGCAGGCGGTCGACCAGCTCGCCCGGGTGCTCGAGGCCGAGCGCGCCGCGCTGGACACGCGCGACAGCGACGCCCTGGGCCAGGCCGGCACGCGCAAGCAGACCCTCATGCTGCAACTGGAACAGCTCGACGCCGAGCGCCAGCAGCTGGCCTTCGAGCAGCCGGCCGCGGCGGCCGCAGCGACGTCGGCCTGGAGCAGGGTCGTGCAACGGCTGCAGTACTGCCACCTGCTCAACCAGCGCAACGGCAGCGTGGTCAGCCAGCGGCTGGGGCAGACGCGCCGGGCGCTGGCGGTGTTGACCGGCCATGCCGGCGAAAGCGAGCTGTACGGACGCTCCGGCGAGCTGCACGCCAGTTTGCGCTCACAGGTACTGGCGGCGGTGTGACGCCGAGATGAGCGATGGCAGCGCCACCGGCCACACAGGCGATCTTCCCACTGACCGCGGAGCAGCCGCCTGCGGCATGCCCTCGCCCTAACTCACGACGACCGATCATGAGCAACCTCAACGCCTCCATCGCTGCCTCCCCTTCCATCGGCGCGCCAGGTTACGACGGCATGCCGACATCGGCACCGCTGCCGGTACTGCGCGTGCCGATGCTCGATCGCGAACGCCAGCTGTTCGCCTACGAGGTCGTGTTCCATCGCGAGCCAGGCGACGAACAGACCCTGCTGCAGTGCGTGCTGTCGACCATCACCGACGGCGCGCTGACCCGGCTGGTGCGCGGCAACCGCGCGTTCCTCAACATGCCGGCCGAGCTGCTGCCGGAAGATTCCGACGTCTTGCTGCACCAGCCGCGCCTCGGCGTGGTACTGCAGCCGGACGTTGCCAACGACGCGCCACTGATGAAGCGCCTGCAGCAGATGGCGCAACGCGGGTGCCAGTTCATGCTCGACGCGAGCGGCGTCGACCTGGAAAGCAGCCTGTCGCTCGAGACGCTGCTGCAGATGGTGCAGCTGGTGCGGCTGGATGCCAGCCATCTGACCCCGCAGCGGCTGAAGGAGCATGCCGAGCACCTGCACCTGCGCGGAATCCAGGTGGTTGCCGGCCACGTCAACGACCACCCCACCTACGAACGCTGTCTGGAGTTGCCATTCGAGGCGATCCAGGGACGCTACCTGCTGATCCCGCAACCGGTGGCGGTGCCCGTGCTCACCGCCAACCGGCTGAGCATGCTGCGCCTGATGCGCGTGCTGCAGGAAAGCAACCCCGGGCCGGTGGAGCTGGGCAACATCATCCGTGACGACGCGGTGCTCAGCTACAAGCTGCTGAGCTGTGTCAACTCGGCCTACTTCGCGTTGCCGCGGCAGCTGAAGTCGGTGCAACAGGCCGCGATCTTCTTTGGCGTCACGCGCATGCGCAACTGGATCGACACCATGTCCATGTGCGGCATGGACGACCGCCCACCGGAGCTGCTGCGCGCCGCACTGATCCGCGCGCACATGTGCGAGAAGCTGGCCACCGGCATGCCCAACGGCTATCCGGAGATGGCCTTCACCGTGGGCCTGTTCTCCCTGCTCGACACCCTGATGTGCGCGCCGATGGAATTCCTGCTGACCCACCTGCGGCTGGTGCCGGAGATCAGCGACGCGCTGACCGGTCGCGGTGGCCCGTTCGCACCCTTGCTGAAGCAGATCATCGCCTGGGAAGCTGGCGAGCTGACCAGCGAACACGCCGTACCGCAGCGCATCCAGCGCATGGCCACGATCTACCTGGGCGCCACGCAGTGGGCCGACCAGGTGTTCGCCTCCGCGGGCGGCAAGTCGGCTAGCGCATGAAAGAAGGCGTGGCTGTGCCGCGCGCGCGACGCAGCCGCCACCCGGTGAGCAACAGGCCGAGTACCGTCAGCGCCAGCCAGCCGCACATGGTCCCTGTGTCGTTGCCAAGCCAGAGCACGCTGGCCACGCTGCCAACCACCAGCGCGCCCAGACCAACAGCCAGCAGCGGATCGTGCCGGTCGCGCTGGGCCGAGAGCAGCGCAAACGCACCCAGCGACGCCAGCAGCACGGCCAGGATCCGCCAGCTCAGCACGTATTCCGGCGGCACCGGCAGGTCCGGGAAGATGTCCAGCACCGGCACATCGCCGACCTGCACGACGTAACCCTTGCCGTCGGCCGCATCGCTGGCCGCCACCAGCCGGTCACCGTCGATGCGGCCGACCACGGTCAACTGCTGCAGCGGCACTTCGTTCCAGCTCACCCGCACGTCGCCCAGCCGCGGGTCGCCCGGCCGCGCACTGGTCACCAGGTAATCCTGGTAGCGGGTGAAGCTGGCCGCGAGGTTTGCCGGCAGCGCGCCCGGATCCGGCGTGACCCGCTGCGTACCCGGCAACGCATGCAGCAGCACGGGTCCCAGCCCGAACCCGCCGAGCCGCACCAGGCCGGCGTCGAACTGCTTGCCGCTGAGCGGGAAGCTGGCCGGGTTCGCATGGCCTTGCGGCTCCTCGAAATGGCCGGCATCGAGCAGGTGGTCGACCCAGTCCAGTTCGTAGTGCACGCTGCTGCCGACACGCACCTCGCGCCACTGGAACATCTCCACGTGGCGCACCAACACCGGGGTATTCGCCAGCAGGTTGAAATCCGGGTCGCGCGGCGCCTCCACCACGGTCGGCGTGCCGACCACCCGCGCCATGGCGCCGTGCTGGCCGCCGCTCGGCGGCGAGTTCGCCCCCAGGTCGATCACCTCGCCACCATGCAGGCTGGCCACCGCGCGGTAGTTCAGCAGGCTGCGGGAAGTCATCGCCACCAGGCCGATGCCGGCCAGCACCAGCAGCGCGCCGAAGATGTTCAGCAGCAGCCCGCGCATGGATATCCTCCTGCGAAAATCCATCAGGCCACCCCGGTCCGATGCTGCGGCGGGACACCGCGCAACGCACGCTGCTCGTCGGCGGTACCGAAGCGGCCGCGCTCGTCGCGGGTCACCCGCGCCAGCGCGCACTCGTGGTCATGCGTGAAGAACAGTCGCACGCCGCGCGCCAGCTTGTCTTCCAGGAACACGCGCTTCTCGTCGACCAGCTTCTCCGGCCAGCGGTCGTAGCCCATGGTGATCGGCAGATGCACCCAGAAGCGGCCGGGGATCAGGTCGGCGCAGAACACCACGCCGCCGGCTTCGGCCAGCATCAGGCCCGGCGTATGGCCGTCCGAAAAGAAGAAGCGAACTGACTCGCCCAGCGTCTGCGAATGTTCGCCCTCGACCAGCTCCAGCCGGCCGCTGGCTTCCAGCAAAGGCTGCAACTCCGGCACGAACGAGGCGCGGTCGCGCGGGTGCGGATGCGTGGCGCGGCGCCAGTGCTCCGCACCCACCACGAAACGCGCGTTCGGGAACAGCAGCCGCGGCGGCTGGCCCTCTTCCCATGCCGCCAGCAGGCCGCCGGCATGGTCGAAATGCAGGTGCGACAGCACCACCACGTCGATGTCCTCGTGGGTGAGCCCGGCCTCGGCCAGCGAGTCCAGCAGCACATGCCGCGGTTCGACCACGCCGTAGCGCTCGCGCAGCGCCGGCTCGAAGAATGCGCCGATGCCGGTCTCGAACAACACGTTGCGCCCGTCCAGATCCTTCACCAGCAGGCAGCGGCAGGCAAGCGGAATGCGGTTCTCTGCATCCGGCTCGATCCAGCGCGACCACAGCGCCTTCGGCGCATTGCCAAACATCGCACCGCCATCGAGTTGCTGCGAATTGCCCAGCAGGGACCAGAGTTCCATATCAGATATCTCGCGTTGCCGACGGATTCGCCGGGAGCGAATCCGGACGCCGCAGGCGGCCCCGCGCAACGCGCGGGGTGAGGCCCATGGATGGGCCGAACAACATGGCGCCGCCGTCCAGCTGCTGCGAATTGCCCTGAATCGAGAACAGTTCCATGGCTGACCCTACTGCACCTTGCCCAGCCCCGACGGCCGGCGCGGGTCGCTGGCGGCGTCGAGCTTGTTGGTCTTGCGATCCCAGGTCACCACGTTCATGAAGCCCCACGACTCGCGCGGCTTCAGCGTGTAGCCCATCCTGGTCAGCGCATCGCTGGTGGCAGCGTCGAACGTGCCCTCTTCCACGTTCACCACGTCCGGCAGGTACTGGTGGTGGAAGCGCTTGTGCGCCGCGATCTGCTGTGCGCTCTCGCCGTCGATGAAATGCAGGATGCCTTCCAGCACCTGGGTGATGATGGTCGAGCCGCCGGGCGAGCCGATCACCGCGGTGCGGTCGGCGCCGATCACGATGCTGGGCGACATCGACGACAGCATGCGCTTGCCGCCCTTGGGCGCATTCGCCACGCTGCCGAGCAGGCCGTACACGTTCGGCTTGTTCGGCACCAGCGCGAAATCGTCCATCTCGTCGTTCAGCAGCACGCCGGTGCCCGCGGCGACGAAGCTCGAACCCATCGTGTAGTTCACCGTCGAGGTGACCGCGGCCATGTTGCCGTCGGCGTCGATGATCGAGAAATGCGTGGTGTGCATGCCCGGCTCGGGTGCCTCGGCACGCGGCAGCATCGACGACGGCGTGGCCTTGTCGGGCAGGATGCCCTGGCGCAGGCCATCGGCGTAGAACGGCGACAGCAGCATGTCCAGCGGCATCTTCACGAAATCCGGATCGCCCAGGTAGTCGTTGTGGTCGCGGAACGCGCGGCGCATCGCCTCGACGATGTAGTGCACGCGCGTGGCGGCATCCATCTTCGTCAGGTCGTAGCCGGACAGGATGTTGAGGATCTCGGCGATCGCCACGCCGCCGGACGACGGCGGCGGCGCAGTGACGATCTTGTAGCCGCGGTAGTCGACCGTGATCGGCGTGCGCTCCTTCGCCTGGTAGCCAGCCAGGTCGGCCAGCGTCCAGTTGCCGCCGGCGGCCTGCACGGCGGCCACCAGCTTCTGCGCGGTCTCGCCATGGTAGAAGCCCTCGTCGCCGTGGCTGGCGAGCAGCTCCAGCGTGCGCGCCTGGCCCGGGTCCTTCCAGATCACGCCCTCGGCCGGCGGCTTGCCGCCCGGCAGGTATTTCGCGGCCGAAGCCGGCCAGCGCTGCAGGTCTTTCTGCATGCCGGCGATGGCACCACGCAGGCGCGCATCAGGCTCGAAACCTTCGCGTGCGATGCGGATCGCCGGTGCCAGCGATTGCGCCAGGGGCAGGCGTCCGTAACGCCTGGCCATCAACACCAGTCCGGCCGGCTCGCCCGGGATGCCGGCCGACAGCGGCCCCTTCAGGGCGGTATCGCGGTTCGGGCTGCCGTCGGGGTTGAGATAATCCTTCGGGTTCACTGCCGCCGGCGCGGTCTCGCGCGCGTCGATGAACACGTTGTGGCCGTCCTTCGCCCGGTGCAGCACGGCCATGAAGCCGCCGCCGATACCGGAGCTCTCCGGCTCCACCACCGACAGCGTGGCCGCCACTGCGATCGCCGCGTCGAACGCGTTGCCGCCTTTGGCCAGCACTTCAAGGCCGGCTTCGGTGGCGTGGAAGTTCGCGCTGGCGACGGCCGCATGGCCGGGACGCTGCTGTGCGGTGCGGACCGCCGCGGCCGGGGCCGTCTTCGGCGCGCCGTCGGCGGCGAGCGCGATGCCGCCGACCAGCAGCAGGCTCAGCGAAAAAACACCCGGCAACAGCCGGTGCCAGTTCATGGGAAACCTCATGCCGCGGACTCCTTCGCCATCAGCTGGCGGTACTTGAATTCAAGCTGCTCGCGCGATTCGACGTGATCGGGGT